>DATCFU010000249.1:0-95657 GCA_036509315.1 Acidothermaceae bacterium | reverse complement strand
CAGTCCATCACTGGATCCAAACGTGCCTTGACTCGAGCCTTCCAGCATCAGTGAGATGGCCGCCCCGTCCACATCCAACAGGTCCACGCAGGCGTGACAGAGGCGGTCCGCCATCGACATCGTTGGGTCGCCGCTGTCCATAGCCCCACCAAGGCTGGCGCGCAACTCAGCAATGGAATCCATGGCACCACCTCCGGAGTGAGAATCGCCGTCGATTGCGGCCGCCGGAGGTCCAGAGCGAAGCGCGTGGCTCGCATCGACCATACGCCTTTCAGGCAGCTAGAGGCGCCCGGAGAGTCATGTCCAGCCTCGACTGTCCAGACAGATCGGCATTTCCTTGGTTGTGGGCCGCGGCGGGGGTCCATAGTGGCTTAGACACGTGTTGCCCCAGACGCCTGGCCGCAGGTCATCGACCCGCCTACGAAGGTGACGCCATGGGCAGCCATTCCCCACCATTGACCGGCGCGCGTCCCGCGGGCGCTGGATCGCCGACCATGCCGCTCGACGCGCTCGCGGCGCAAGCAGTACCGAATTCGGATCTTCAGCGGCTCAATGCCGTGCTGGATGGCCGACAGGCATTTCACGAGGCCCAAGGGATGCTCGCCGAAATGGCCGGCTGCACGCTGCGGCGCGCTGGTGAGGTGCTACTACAAATCGGCGCGCAACTGGGCCTTCAAACAGCAGACGCCGTCGCGCGTTTCTTCCTGATCAACGCCGCGGACGCGTTGGGCGACCCCGACAGTCAAGCCGCCGTCGCACGCTTCGCGGCCCTGGCAGCAGGATCAGATCTCGAACTCGTCGAAACGCCAGCGACCTCGCCGTTCGCCACCCTCGGCGGCACCGGACGGACGCTGGAGATACGAGGCGAGCTGGACATCGCCACCACCCCGCTGCTTGCATTGGCGTTCGCCAGCCGTCACCCAGGAAAACGTCCGGGAGGCAGGTTCCGGATCGATCTTCGGGACCTGACCTTCGTCGACGTCGCCGGACTGCACGCACTAGCGGCCATCGAGACCCAGATCAGCAATCACGGAGAGCGTTTGCAGGTGAACCTACCGACATCGTCAGCGACGAACTGGACGCTGCAGTTCGCAGTAGCCCACGGCTGGATCGCGCCGGTCTTCACCCGCACGGCAAAGTAAACGCCGCCGTTCGCGGCATACGCCTCGCAGGTGTCGAATGTGTGCTGTCGGACGGCTGCTCAAACACTCTGCCTCGGAGGGCCTTACGACGACTACCCGACCTCTGCGGCAGCAGCCGGCACCTCGTGGTGGGTGGTGTCACCGTGGACTAGCAACGTGGCCCGAATACGCAGGAGACTGTAATGAAGAGTTTTAGTCGACTCCCGCAACACATTGGCATTATTCCTGACGGCAATCGAAGGTGGGCTCAGCACAAGGGACTGAAGAAGCAGGACGGGTATGAGTCCGGCCTTCGCCCAGGACTCGAGTTGTACGAACTATGTTTGGACCTAGGGATTAGGGAGCTAACCTTCTACGGGTTCACGGTGGATAACACAAAACGCCCCTCCGTGCAGATCACAGCTTTTCAGAAGGCGTGCGTCGACGCCGTCAAATACCTGGCAAGCAAAGACACGGACTTGCTGGTCATCGGGAACACTCAGTCGCGATTCTTTCCAAAGGCGCTACTGCCGTACACCGAGAGAACTAGATTCGGGAGCGGTCTCATCAAAGTCAACTTCCTGGCCAACTATGGCTGGAACTGGGACCTCAACTATTCGGTGCAGAACAGAACCACCAGCTCAAGTGGCAACATCGTTGACGGTATGGCGTCTTCGGATATCTCAAGAATCGATTTGATCATCCGCTGGGGCGGTGGGCGAAGGCTGAGTGGATTCTTACCGATCCAGTCCGTCTATGCGGACTTCTATGTGTTGGATGAGATGTGGCCCGACTACAGGATTGAGCACGTGTACAAGGCTTTGGAGTGGTATCAAGACCAAGACATAACGCTAGGCGGTTAGCCTCGCGGCGAGATACCACCTTCCCTGCAGCGACTCTTCTCTGCTCGGAGGACTCCATCCGCCCAATCGCCGAGCCGACCGCAGTCATGAATCGAACTGCTGGGGTCTCCGCGCGATGTAGCCCGTCGGGGAGAGCCCTCTTGCGTGCTTCGAGTTGGTGCACCTGAGATGCTGCGCCCGTCGGCGACCCTTGGAGGTCCGCGTGGGAGGCGCCTGCACCGCAAGCACGGCGAGCCCCGCGTCGTACACCCCGAACAGCTCCGTGATCAGCGGGGACCTCGGCAAGTTCAAGATCGGCGCTCCGCTCGGCGGCGACCTCACGATGACATCGACAGCCGGCTGCTACACCTCGCAAAACGCGCCCGTCGACCCGTTCTACAACGCATGGTCGTCCAGCTGCCAACCCAACGTCGAGACGTGCCAGAACCTCGGCGCCTTCTGGTCGACGACGTTCACCATCGCCCCCGGCCAGACCGGTACCGTCGTGAACAGGATCCCTGCCCGAACCTTCGACCACCGCGTCCCCAACCATGGCGCCGGGAACCTCAACGCCCATCACACCTGGAGCGGAACAATCACCGTGATCGCACAGTAGGTCCTTGCGCCACTCTTCCCAGTCCGGAAGACAGGCGGCCGCAGTTGCTCGGGCTCGTTCCTGAACTGACGGTCGTGGAGAACATCGTGCTTCCGGTGAGGCTGTCACCTTCGACTTGACGGAGCCCCTCGAGTCACCGAATGGATGCAGACTCTCGACGTCTACAAACTCCTCCGGGACAGGAGTGTGGAGTATTGCTCACTTGGCGAGCAGCAGCGAGTTGCAGTGTGTCGTGTCATGGCACACTCACCGGCCATCGTTTTGGCAGTCGAGCCGACAGCTCAGGACGCGATCACGCGCTCGCAGTTACCGGTGCCTTGCGTCTACTGGCAGCAGAAGGATATGCAGTGGTGGTCGGAACACATGACGTCAGTGTGATCCGCAACGTGGACCGAATTCTCCGCATGACCGACGGCGCGCTTCACGCCGCGGATCGCTAGGCAGGCCGAAGGAGTCATCTCGTGGCATGTGCGTCGCATCGGTGAAGCTTCGCCCTAGGGTGCGCAGCTGAGGTTCGGTGCCGCAGCGGACGCTACGGCTACCGCCGTTGTGGGCGTCGAGCTAATAGTGGTGAACCCGGTTCCAAGAGTCAGCACAATGCCGGCTGACGTGGTCGGATTCAAGGTTGCGTTCGGCACGTGTGCCTGCAGCGCCTCGGCCGCCGCCAGCTCGGTTGGACCGTAGCTGATCGTGGTAACGGTCGTGGCCGCGGCGTCTCCGACGGCGCCTATGTGGAAGCCGATGCCTTGCAGTTGTGTGGCTGTGGCGCGCGCAAGGTTGGTTCGGCCAGTGCCGTTCTCGACACTGACTTGCACATCGGACGGCGACGCCGGGAGCACCGAAGACGTCGGTGACGCGGTTGGAGAAGCGGCGTTGTTTGCGAAGCTGGCGAAGAGCGCCGCCATCGCGGCAGGGTCGAGCTCGACGTTGTCTTGGGGTTGGTTGCCGTACACGCTGCTCGTTGCGCTGTAGTTCGCGTTGGCAATCGGGGCGGTCAAGAATGTGACGTGCGTGGGGTCGAGGTGGCTGAAGCGGGAGGCGAGTTTGCGCAGGTCGCCCAACGAAAGGCCGGAGTCGACCGTCAGCGACTTGGTCGCTGCGTTCAAGAACTCGGTGAGCTTCAACGGGTTCGTCAAGGTTCCGGCCGAGAGAACCTTGCGCAGCATGACGGACAGGAAGTATTCCTGGTCCTTGATCCGTCCAAGGTCTTGGTTGGGAAACGATTCGCGGTCTCGCACCATTGCCAGTGCCTGCACCCCGTTGATGTGATGCTGCCCGGCAGTCAAGAAGTCTCCGGAGTTGGTGTCATGTCGAGTGGTGGCGACACACACATCGATGCCGCCCAAGGCGTTGACCATCCCCTGGAAGCCAGGGAAGTTCACTGACGCGAAATGGTCGATGTGCAGGCCGGTGAGTTGCTCCATGGTGGCCACCAGTAGCGGCGCGCCGCCGATCGAGAACGCGGCATTGAGTTTGGCGTAGACCGCCGGATGTGTGACGTTCTTGGAGTCGATGTAGGCAGGTAACTGCACCCACGAATCACGTGGAAACGACACCACCGTCGCCTTTGCGGTACCGGCCGGGATATGCACCAGCATCACGACGTCCGACCGTTGGCCCGTAACGAACGCCGCGCTACCAGGCGCGACGTTGTACGCCTGGCCGCCAGCAAAATCACGGCTATCCGAGCCCATCAGCAAGAAGTTCTCCGAGCCGGGTGCGGGCGTTGCAGTGGGAATCCCACCTGGGGCGGTTGTCGGGGTCGCGGTAGGGCTGCCGGTAAGTGTCGACGGCGGCGGCGCGCTCAGGCGGATGTTGACGCGATGAATCTGCCCGAACAGGACCGAGCCGACGATCGCGACCGTCGCAATCACTATTGCGCAAAGCCCCGCCGCAACGACGGCCACCCGCCGCCAACGAAGGCGACGCCAAAAAGTACGCGACGTGCTGGGCATCGACGACGATGGCTGAGCGTCGCGCGGGACGTCGCTCATCGGCGCGATTCCCTCCCACGACTGTCGACACAACCGCCGCTACCAAACCGCGGCGCTCCTCCGGCGAAGCTAGTCGAACTGCATGACGAGTGCGTGAAGGCTCGCGAATCACCTCGGCCACCGTCCTGAACTGGCCTGCACGGGCTTGAACGGAAACTACCTCGACGACGTGATGAGCCGACTGGTTGGCATCCACGAGCAACTCGCGTGGGACGTACCTAAACGTCGCGCCGGGTGATGAGGAGCGTGGCGGCGACGGTCGCGGTCACGCCGTACATGGCGAGAACGCCGAGCCCGGTCCACGGTGAGAGCGCGCCAGCGGTGTGGACCACGGTGATGATCTGGCTGCCCGCGTTCGCGGGTAGGTAGGGGATGATGTCGTTGCGAAGGTTGGTGGGCAGCAAGTCGTCGACGGCAGTGAGCGCGAACAGCGTGCCGAAGAACGCCGAGAGTGCTCCTGCCGTGTTACGCACGAGCGCTCCCATCCCAAATCCGAGCAGGCCGACGGCGGTCAAGTAGAGGCCCCCGCCGACGGTTGCGCGTAGCGCAGCCGCTTGATGTAGCGAGACGCCGGCGTGTGCCGAGGCCAATAGGTGTTGCCCGATGGCGAATGCCGCAAAGCTCATGATCTCGCCCGCGACGAGTGTTGCAAGCCCGAAGACCAAGAGCTTGGCGGCGAGCATGGCGCGCCGCTGAGGGACGGTGGCAAGTGTCGCGCGGATCATGCCTGTTCCGTATTCGGAGCTGATGCTGAGTACGCCCAGAGCGCCGATAGCGACTTGCGCGATGTAGAGACCGTCGAGGCTGGCTAGGGTCGCGTCGAAACCGTCGAGGCTCTGGCGGCCGTGTTTGATGTTATAAGCGGTGCGAGCGCAGATGAGTGCACCGAGCGCGATGCTCGCGAGCAGGGCAATCCCGGCGGTCCAGTAGGTGGATCGAACCGTCCGGAGTTTGGTCCATTCCGAGTGCAGCACGTTGCCGAAACCGATGGTCTGGGGTTGCGGCTCGTGCAGTTCGTTGCCTGCAGTGGCGACGGTCATGGCCATGTCAGATTCCTGACTCAGATGCTGGTGTTTGTGTCGTGTCGGCCCCGGCATGAAAGTCGACGAAGCGATGGGTGAGTTCCATGTAGGCGTCCTCCAGCGAGGCATTGTGGGGCGTGAGTTCGAGGACGGCGATGCCGTGCCGGGCGGCGAGGTCACCGATCGTGTCGTGGCCCATGCCGGTGACGTGCAGGGTTTGCTCCTCGACGATCGTGCTGCTGTCGACGTTGGAGGTGGAGTTGACTGTCGCGCCCGCGCCTGTCAGGACACTCGTGAGTCGGTGGGGGTCGCGCGAACGGACAAGGACGTATTTGCGTGATCCACTCCCGATGACCTCCGAAATGCTCGCGTCGGCGAGGAGCTTGCCCTGGCCGATGACGATGAGGTGATCCGCGGTAAGCGCCATCTCGCTCATCAGGTGGCTGGAGACGAAGACGGCGCGTCCTTCGGATGCGAGGTTCCGTAGCAGCGTCCTTATCCACAGGATCCCGTCGGGATCCAAGCCGTTGACCGGCTCGTCACAGATCAAGATGGCCGGGTCCCCGAGGAGCGCCGCGGCGAGGCCCAGGCGTTGGCTCATGCCGAGCGAGAACTTGCCCACCCGCTTGTGTCCGACGTTTTCCAGCCCGACGAGTTCGAGCACTGCGTTCACGCGCCGGGAGGGGATTCCGCTTGCTTGGGCGAGACAAAGAAGGTGATGGTAGGCGGTGCGCCCCCCATGCATCGCTCGGACCTCGAGTACTGCGCCTATCTGGTGCAGCGGCCGCCGAAGTTGGCCGTAGGGCTTTCCGTTCACCGTCACTGACCCTCGGGTGGGGCTATCGAGGCCCAGAATCATGCGCATTGTGGTGGACTTCCCTGCGCCGTTCGGCCCCAAGAACCCGGTCACATACCCAGGACGAACGGTGAAGTTCAAGCCGTCCACCGCAAGGGTTGAACCGAATCGCTTCGTCAGATCCGTTGCTTCGATCATGCACTGACCGTAGGCGCGCGCTGGCTGCGCCGCGTCGGTCGCAAGTACCCGGATCTTTGCGGCACGTGCTACTTCAGAGGGACTCGTTGACGACCTATTGAGGTGTCGTCCGACTGGCCCCTGGGGTGATGACGCCGGATTCGTAGGCCAAGACAACTGCCTGCACACGGTCACGAAGGCCGAGCTTGAACAGCACCGCGCTGACGTGGGTCTTCACGGTCTGCTCCGCGAGGTGCAACTCCGTTGCGATCTCGGCGTTGGCCAGCCCGCTGGCAAGTAGGTCGAAGACCTGCCGCTCTCGCGTCGTGAGATCGCCCAACCTTGGCGGAGTCTGTAGCTGAGCCCGGGCTGCGAACTCGGTGATCAGGCGGCGGGTGACTGCGGGTGCCAGCAATGCGTCACCGGCACCGATGACGCGCACCGCATCCAGAATTCGTTCCGGTGTCGCGTCTTTGAGGAGAAATCCGCTTGCTCCGGCCCTGAGTGCGTCGTACACGTATTCATCGAGGTCGAATGTCGTCAGTATGAGCACGTGCGGAGGGTTCTCTAATCCCTGCAGGGCGCGAGTAGCGTCGATGCCTCCCATACCCGGCATCCGCACATCCATCAACACGACGTCGGGACGTGCTGTTCGCGCGAGTCGCACAGCCTCGCGCCCGTCGGCGGCGACTGCGACGACGCTGAGGTCCGGCTCGGAGTCCAACAGGGCTTGGAATCCGAGTCGCACAACCGCTTGATCGTCAACGATCATCACCCGGAGCAGACGGTCCTCAGCCACTAGCGTGTCCCGCTTCAGCGATGGGTAACCGTGCCCACACTTGAAAGCTGGCCCCCTGCCTACCGGCAATCAACTCCCCCCCGACAGCGGTGACCCGTTCTCGCATGCCGATCAATCCGAACCCGTTACGGCCGGGGGAGTCGGTAGCGCTGCGGCGTGTGTCCACGTCGTTCGTGATCATCACATCGAGCCCAGATCCGTAGGTGAGGCGCACGTGAATCGCGGTACCTGGGGCGTGGCGAGCGGCGTTCGTTAGGCCCTCTTGAACGAGCCGATAGCAACACAGCTGGACCGAATCTGAAGTTGAGACAGGCGACCCATCAATCTGAAGATCAATGCTCATCCCGCTGCCTCTCGACCTCGCGACCAAAGCCGCCAGGTCCGCCAATCCCGGCTGCGGCGCCTGCAACACGGCACCGTCCGTGGTCCGCAGAACACCGAGCACTGTTCGCAGCTCCTCCAACGCTTCGCGCGCCTGGGCAGCGATTTCGGAGAACGCGTCACGGGCAGCTGGCGACAGGTCCCCAACTTGGTAAGGCGCCATCGCTGCACGGACCGCGATCAGCGAGACTTGATGCGCAACCACGTCGTGCAGTTCACGCGCGAACGCTGCCCGTCCCTGCGTCAACGCTTCGCGCTCCTGCATCACCCGCACTTCTGCGGCGACACTAGTTCGAACGAGGTCCGCCTCACGGCGACCACGGAATGTATCGGCGGCGCCCCACGCCAACAATGCGGCCAACGCCTCCGTAATCGGCGCGTCCCATGGCCTTCCGTTCAACGAAGCAGGCACACACACTCCGACTGCCACCGCGATCTCCGCCACCCCGAGCAGTGCAAGGGATCGTGGTCGCGACAACACCAGAGGGCAGCTTGCCAAGGCGACCAGCCAAGCGATCACACTGACTGGCGGCCACGGGAACCGCGAGTACACCACGAACACGCTGTTGGCCGCGACTACGAGCAGAAGCGTTGTGAACGGCCTCCACCGCACAAGCAGAAGCGGCGCGATCGACAATCCCGCGAGCATTAGTGCTGCCTGTGGGAACACGTCCCGGTGCACCTGAGCGAAAACCAAAGCGTCGACCGTTGAGAAAGCAACCAACGCTGCACCAAGAGCCCACCACAGCCGCGCATTGGCGAACGTCGACAACAACCAATCGACGGCCGCGTCGCGCTTCCATCGCTTGCTGTCCGCCAAGCGGGTGCGTGCTAGATCGATGTCCCCTCCTTGTACCGACCCGTCCAGCATGCCGTCATCGGTCCGTGCCCGCATCACCCGCCGGAGGCGGCCGACCCCCTACCCACGTACCGTGCGGCTTTCGTCGGCGAACAGGATCTTGTGCTGTCTCCAAGTCACGCGCCACACCGAATGCAACTCAAGCGATGGTTACCTGCCGAATTGAGCCGCCCGCCTGGCCGCTACCGCTAGCCAGGAGGTGGCGCGTAGCGCGCCGGAACGCCAGCAATTGGACGCCGGCGGCTGCGGCGCCGACCACGAGCGCAACGACGTGTTCCCGGCCGGCCAAGTCTGGATGCAGCGCGAATGCAGCCAACACAGCACCTGCGAGCACACAGCCGAGCCGCGGGCAGCCCACCACAACAGCGACGTACACTGCCAAGCCGCAGGTCGCCGCCGAGGGCCCGGTATCCAACGCATACCGCCAGGAGACGGGAAGTCCGCCGAGAACTGCCGGGGCGTACCAGACGAAGTAGCGACCAGCGAGCGTACCGATCACGTGGGCAAGTCCTGCCACCGTCAGTGCCCGACGAGCACCCACAGCGGCCTCGGCGATTCCGAATGCGAGCACCACCTGCGCCACGGATCCCCACACGGGTAGCAGCGCAGCAGGCGCGAGCATTGAGCCAGGCAACCGCAGCAATGAGACCCCAATCGGAGCGTCGACGCGTTCGCCGCAACAGCGCGCGACTACCGACCTACCTGCCGTGTGGTCCGCCCACCACATGAGCACGATTGCTGACGCGATCACGGCGGTGAGCAGGTAGCTCCGAATGCCACGCTCCGCCCACCGGCGGCTGACGGTGCCCCGAATTCGGCTCACTTCAGATCTGAACCCGTACCCAAAAGAACGCACAGTCACCCCACAGACATCGCGCCGCACGTGCGACATTCTGCCGAATCCTTCGCCCCGCATCCTCGTGGATGACCCTGAGATTCCCCCTGAGCGTGGTGCTAGTCACGAGTTTGACTACTGCTCACGCAAGGCGAAATGCGAGTTCGGTTTCCCAGGTGTTCATGTCAGGGCTGTCGGTCAGGTAGGTCTCAAGGCGGCATCCCCATCGCTCGCCCGTGGGCACGGTGGTCACGTCCCAGACGATTCCCTGCGTTTCCGCCCAACTCAGCAGCGCCGCCACCGCTCCGATCAGCCCGTCACGGTGCCCGTGGTGCAAGGTCACTGCGTAGCGGCCGGCCGGCAACACGCCCACCAACACTCGCTCATCGCCGTCCAACGATGCAGTGATCGGGAACCCGACCTCCACCTCGAGCTGCCGCTCCATGTCTATGACGTTGTACTTGAAGAACGGCGCCCCGGTTGGTGCAACGCCACTTTCGGCGAGCCAGCTTCGTAATTCGGGATGGAAGCCGGGCAGTACTGTGCCGAGCTCCTCCATCGTGGCGAGGGATTTGATCGCCGCGTATGGCTGCGCTTCTCGTTGTTCGATTCGCGGCTCGTCGATCGTCTGGGCCATCTTTCACTCCTTCGCGCTCGGACAGTCTTGTCTAACTTGAGACGTCCCAGCCGATCCGGACTCATCGGCGAAAGCGACGGCCGACCCTGTCGATTTAGGCCCCGCTGGTTCGTCGTGAGGTTGTGTGCAGCCTCGTCCAACGCGACCTCATCGACCTAGGAGCATCGTCATGGCCCATCCCGTGATTCACGCCGAGATCCGTTCCGCTGACCCCGACGCCACGCGCGACTTCTTCGGTGAGTTGTTCGGTTGGAAGGTCGCTTCCGAAGGCGCGTTCCCTGGCTACACCTTCATCGACACGGGCGCCGAAGGCGGCACTTACGTGGCGATCAGCCCGCGCCAAAGTGCCGAGGACGAAGTGCTCTTCTTCGTGGCCGTCGAAGATGTCGACGCGACCCTCGCCAAGGCCGAGAAGCTCGGTGGCAAGATTATCCAGCCTGCCCAGCATGTTCCCGGCACCAGCTTCGGTGTCTTCGCCGACGCGCAGGGACACCGGGTCGGCGTCGCCGCCAACGGCTAACAGCAGTACTGCCAACCGGCGGCGGTCAGTGCTGCAGGGCGGTGCTGACCGCCGTCCGCACTGAGTCGCTGACGGCCGTGGTACCGCCAAAGATATGGGCGGACGTCGCCGAGCTGGCGACCGAGGTCAGGTACTGCAGTGTCGGGCTGGGGAGACTGTCGGCGCTTGTCAAAACAAGCGGTGCGCCGACGTGGGCAAGCAATGCTCCAGCCGCGAGCGCGTCGGGGAAGTTGGTGCCGGTCGAGATACCTAGCGTCGTCGGCGCGGTGAAGAACGTGGTCGCGACGGCGACTGCAGTGGCATAGCGATCAGCACCGACGATGGCGTGGGCAGTGGGCGCCGCGATAGCAGCCGGCCCGCCGATCGCGTACGTCGTCTTCGCGTGAGCCGCTAAGTAGGTAGCCGTTTCACTCGGCATGACGGGTCCGCCCGTGAGTAACACCGCACCACCGACATGAGCTGCGGCCGGTCCAGCCGCCAAAGCGTCGGGGTAGTTTGTCGCGGTCGCCAGCAACACCGTGGTCGGATCTCCGAGGGCATCAGCGACAGCGACGGCAGTGGCGTAGCGGGTTGACCCGGCGAGGCGAGTCGTGTGGTAACCCATCGCCTTCAGCTGTGCCTCGACAGCTGCAGGAATCGCAGAGGTGCCGCCCAACAGATATACCTGCCCGCCGCTCGCAAGCACGCGCGTCAGTTCTGACTTTGTCGCTGCAGGTAACGATTCGCCTGTCGTCAGGAGAAGCGGTGCGTTCTTCTGCGCGGCAAGCGGTCCACCGACCAGTGCGTCGGCGTAGTCGTCGGCACGGGCGAGTACCACTGCATCCGCACCGCCCGACGGGAACTCCACTTGCGACGCCGCAACCGCAGTGGCGAAACGGTCGGCACCGGAGAGCCTGTCGACGGCGACGGTCGAACTACCCGCGCCGCCTCCACCGCCACCGCCGGAACTGCCCTCACCGCTGGAACTGCCGCCACCACCGCCGGTCGTGGCAGCTGTCACAGCAATCGTGCCGGTGATCGCGGTCGAGCCACCGTCGGCGTCCAGCAAATTGCCGTCAGCGTTCGCGCCGGCCAACGTCCAGGTGTAGGAACCCGCAGGCACGAGGGTGCCGCCACTGTTCTTGCCGTCCCAGCTGACCAGGCCCTCGCCGAATGGGGTCTGAGTCGAGTCACATGCAAGCGTGCGCACTGTCGTGGAACCAGACTTGATGGTCACCGTGCATGCCGTGAGATTGGTGGACGCGACGAAGTCACCGTTCCATGTCTGCGTGCCGTCGGCGACCAGGCTCGAAGGCGCAATGCCGTTGCCGAGATACCGCGGCCGCTCCGCAATGTGGGTGAGTGCCTGAACGTGCGCGAGGAAGTCGGCGCCCAGCCAACCGACCGTCGATCCCGATATCGAAAATTGCCGCTCGAAGGCGACCGTCGGCGGTGCGATGTCCGTCACCGTCGACGTGTACAGCGTGTTGACGTACAGATCCCACTTGGTGGTCGCCGGGTTGTACGTGTTGTACGCGAGGTACTGGGGAGAAAGGGCGATCTGCAGCGGACCCGCAGACGGAATGGTCTGAATCGGGCCCATGGTGGCGAGGTTTCGGTAGCTCAGGTACTGACCGAGGCACGACGTAGTGAGCCCGGAGGTCGTGCACACCGACACGTTCCATGCGACGGTGTCATCCGCGACGGCCACACTGCCGGTCACGGTCTGTCCCGCCGCAATGAGCGCCGGCGAGAGTTGCGTCGCCACGGCAGTGTCGAGGTTCTTCACCCATACCGAACCGTCGGACGCAAGCCAGGCGAGCTTGTTGCCTGAGAGCTGGTAGGGCTGCTGGCCGCTGAACGACGCCCAAGTCGGGCCTACCGGCGCGGGGAGGTTGGTCGACGTGCCTGCAACCAAGTCGTACAGCGTCGCCGAACCGTCGTATTGGTTTTCCAACAGCCGGGTACCCGAGATCGTCACGCCGTCTGTGCCCATGGGGTTTGGAATCTGCTGAGCTCCGGTTGGCCCGCTGACCCAGAGAGCCTCGGCGGTTGGAGTGTTCACGATGTAGGCAGTTCGAGAGCCCGACGCCGAGAGTGGAGTGTCGGTCGATGGGTCGGACACCGACGAGATGATGCTTGCGGCGCCAGGGGTGATCGTCGATCCAGATGTCGACAGCGGGCGACTCCACGTACCGGCGCCAATACCGTTGTCGACCCACGTTGCGCGGCCGGGTGACAACGCGATGGCGGTCGCGTGCAGGGTCTGCGGACCGGCGGTGATGATCTGGGTCGCGGGGCCGGCGGCCGAGGTCGTCGTGTACAGCCCCGCAGTGGCCGGCGTGCCGTTCAGGCTCATGAAGAAGGAGTTGCCGGCGGCCAAGGCAATGTCAGACAGTGATGTCGGATAGGTAGTCAGCGCCCCACCCGCCGCGGGCATGGTCGCGAAGTATTCGGAGAAGTCGGGGTTCTGGATCGTGACGCCCGTCAGCGTTGGAGTTATGGCGACCCCAGCCGCGTAGGGCAGCGTCGTGCGAACTTCATTCGTGCCGTCGAGCCCGATGCGGACGACGGTCGAGTCGGCTGGCATGAACGTCGAGTCGTCTGCGCCGATGGTCGGGTTCTCTATCCAGGCCGCCGAGTTGGTTCCCAGCACGGGCAGGCTCGAGACGGGCGCTGACGACGCCAACTGAATGAGCTGGGTGGGCGCGGCGTAGCTGACGTAGTAAAGCGACGCGGGCGGAATTGCTTCCGTCTCATAGGTGTCAATCAGCACGCCGTTTGTCGAGGCATACACGTAGAACCATGAAGGCGTACCAGGCACCGTGGCCATATCCGTCGTTGCGTGCGTGCTGACATTGACGTCGTAAATGTGAGTCGCGGTCGAGCCGTTCGGCACCGCCGAATACAGGTACCCGTCTGCGCTGGTCGCCTGATACATAGCGCCCGCAGGCACGGTAGCCGTGCCACTGGCAGAGCCGGTAATCGTCGTGTATGTGAACGTCGAGACGTCGTCGAAGCTCCCGACCATCGAGCCGACGATCGCGGATGATCTGCTGGACGGGACGACGTCTGCCGGTAGCGGTGTGCTGGAGCCACCGGTCGGCTGCATGAAGGAGTACTCCGTGCCACCTCCGCCGAGGTCGGTCACGGAGTAGAGCATGCCCGCGGTGCTTGCAGCCCAGAGATGGACGTCCTTTGGCTGCCCCGAAACCCCAGAGTCCAGGTTGACCGGGCCGGGGGGTGGCGCCGGCCGGAGCGGCTGCGCTGAGACCGACGACAGCAAAGCTTGCAGTGCCGAAGACGAGCGCAGTGAAGGCGCGCAATGGTCGGCGGTGCAGCATGGAATCCCCCGTTTGTGACGAACCTAAGTCAGCAGCCAGAACGACCTTAGCTGTCGGTACTCGACAGGAGCAGGGCTTTCGGGGAACCGTTCGGCGAACCGACCTCGGCGATCAGCCGAGCGTGAGTACCGTCATAACTACTCGCGAGGTAGTCGGTGCGACAGGACGAGAGGGTACGGGCCGTGGGTCATCTACTAGCAGCCGCCAGTCCGGCGACATCGGACCATGAGCACTACCACGAACACCCCCACGGTTGGTGGGGGCGGGTGGTGCACGAGGTATCGGAGTTTGTGGGCGGCCACTCACACGACGCTGCGGAGCAGATCGATGACGCACTCGAAGCCGACAGTGCCGGACGTCGGGCGCTGCTGATCAGCCTCGTCGGCCTCGGCGTAACGGCTGGTATTCAGGCGATCGTCGTGGTGTTGTCCGGATCGGTCGCGCTACTCGGTGACACGCTGCACAACGTCGCCGACGCGTTGACCGCCGTCCCGCTACTCGTCGCCTTTACGCTGGCACGCCGGCCCCCGACGAAGCGCTACACCTATGGCTATGGCCGCGCCGAGGATCTGGGTGGGCTGTTCGTCATCGCGATGATCACGCTCTCCAGTGCGCTTGCGTGTTATGCGGCCATCACGCGTCTGATCCATCCACACTCCGTGACGCATCTATGGGTGGTCGCGGGCGCCGCCGTTGTCGGGTTCGCCGGCAACGAGATCGTGGCCCGCTACCGCATCAGAGTAGGTCGCCAGATCGGCTCTGCGGCTCTCGTTGCCGACGGCCTGCACGCGCGTACTGATGGCTTCACCAGCCTCGCCGTCTTGCTCGGGGCGGGTGGCGTTGCACTGGGTTGGCGCTGGGCCGATCCGGTCGTCGGGCTGCTCATCACGGTCGCGATTCTCGGTGTGCTGCGCTCCGCCGTCCGGCAAGTCGGCGCACGGTTGATGGACGCCGTCGATCCCGCGCTGGTCGACCAAGCCATCGCAGCGATCAACACCGTCGAGGGCGTCGATGCAGTACGCGACCTCCGGATCCGTTGGATCGGGCACACGCTGCGTGCCGAAGCCGACATCGACGTGAACCCAGAGCTGACTGTCGGCGAAGCACATGACCTCGCGCATCACGCTGAGCAACACCTGCTGACCTACGTTGGCCGGCTCACCGCCGCGAACATCCACACGAGTCCGACCGGCTCCCACCCTTAGCGCGTCGGCGCGCCGGCCGCAGCGACGTGTTCACGCGTCGACGAGCTGGGGAGCGGGCGCCTCGGCGTCGCTGAGGCCGATGCGGTTGTGCAACCGCCGCAGCAGCTTCGGTGCGTACCAGCTGTTCTCCCCGAACGCTCGCATGAAGGCCGGCACCAGCACGCCGCGCACGAGCGTTGCGTCGATGAGGATCGCCAGGCCAGTACCGAGACCGAAGAACTGGATGAAGCTCACCTTGCTGGTGGCGAAGGCGAAGAAGCTAACGGCGAGCAGGGCTGCTGCAGTCGACACGATTCGGCCGGTGCGGGCGAGCCCGCGGGTCACAGCATCGGCGTTAGGTGCGCCGCCATCGTGCAGCTCCTTGATGCGGCTCATCAGGAAGACCTCATAGTCCATCGACAAGCCGAAGGCGATGCAAAACAGCAGCACCGGCATGGAGGTGTTGGTAGGCGTAGGAGTGAATCCGAGGAACGTCGAAAAGTGGCCGTCCTGGAAGACCCACACCATCGCCCCGAGGGTTGCTCCAAGCGTGAGTGCGTTGCCGAGCAGTGCCCGTACGGGCTGCACGATGCTGCCGGTGAACAAGAACAGCAGAATGAATGTGGTGACGACGATGATCCCGCCGGCGAGTAGCAACCGTGAGCTGATTGCGTTCTTACCATCAATCAATGCGGCCGTGTCGCCACCGACGAGCACGTGTGTGCCGGCAGGTGCACCAACGTCGCGCACTTGCTTGACCATCGTCGCTGCTGCACTGGACGTGCTGTACAGCCCGGTCGTGATCGCGAGCCGCTGCGCGCCCGACACCGTGCCGGAGTCGACAACGTGCTGCACTCCAGGCACCGCGCTCAGTGCAGTCTCATACGTTGACAAGGCCGTCGGCGACAAGGCGGGGGAGACCACGACGTCAGTCACGCTGGGCGCAGTCGCGAAGTCGCCCCGCAACGCGTCGCCGACCTGGTGGCTGGCCGCGCTCGTGGGCAGCGCCCGATCGTCCGGCGCTGCGAAGGTCACCTTCAACAGCGGTGTTGCCATGAAGAGCAGCACGGCCACAACGGGTAGCGCGGCGATGATTGGACGACGCATGACCGCCTTGGCCAGCCGACCCCAGAAGGGAGTCTCGGCGCTGCGCACCGTCTTGATGCCGGGGATGCGTCCCGCATTGACCCGATGCCCGAGCACCGTCAGCAGCGCAGGCATCACGATCAGTGCGCCCATTGCCGCGAACGCCGTAACGCCAACCCCGGCGTACGCGAAGGACTTCAGGAAGTAGACAGGGAACACGATCATCGCGGCCAATGCTGCGGCCACTGTCAACGCAGAGAAAGCGATCGTGCGACCCGCAGTTGCCGTCGTCCGCGCCACTGCTTCTGGCACGTCGACGCCGTTCGCGAGTTCTTCACGAAAGCGGCTCACCATCAGCAACGCGTAGTCGATGCCCAGGCCAAGGCCGAGCGCGGTCGTCAAGTTGATCGCGAAGATGCTAACGCTCGTGACGTGAGTGAGCATGCTGAGTTCTGCGAGAGTTCCGAAGATCGCGAGAACCGCGATGCTGAGCGGTAGCAAGGCTGCCACCACGCTGCCGAACACGACCATCAACAAGATGAGCGTGAGCGGCACTGCGATGCTCTCGGCAACTGCGAGGTCCTTGGTGACCTGACCGCCGATGCCGGTGCCGAGTGCGCCGCCGATGCGCACGGTCGCTGCCGACGTGTTCTCGTGCGCGTAGGCGGAGAGCAGTTTGGTCGAGGTCGTGGCCGCCTGGTTGTCATTGCCCACCACCCGCGTCAGGATGAGCGCGTCGGTGCCGTCCTTGGAGCGCAGGCTCGGTGCGTGCGTCGTCCAGTATGAGGTGACACCGGTCAATCTCGGGTCGGCTTTGAGTTTGGTCGCGAGGGCCTCGCCGCTGCTCGCCGCGGCGGCGCCGTCGACCGTGCCGCTGGTTGCGTGCACCAGGAAGATCATGTCGGGATCGCCGCCGAACTTCTGATCGAGCAACACCTTGGCCTTGCTCGAGCCGGACGCCGGGTTGTCGAAGCCGGCTGACAGCAGGCGGCCGAAGACACCGACGCCGAGAACGGCGAAGACCAGCAGCGCCGCGACACTGAGCGCCAGAACGAGCCGGGCGCGCCTGACGATGACCGATCCCAATGTGTAGAACACGACAGGCTCCCTGACTTCGGCTTCTCGATGTGGACACCGTGAACTTGCCATACGGATGTTTACGCTGTCAACATGTTTCTCGTGACTACCCCCGCCACGCCGCTCACGCCACCTCCGACCACACTCGCCACCACGCACCCGAGGGCCCACCCGTACCACCACGGAGACCTACGCCACGCGCTCATCGACGCGGCTGTCGAGCTGGCTCACGAGGGTGGGCCCGGCGCGATCGTCCTGCGGGAAGCGGCGCGGCGGGTTGGGGTTTCTCCCAACGCGGCCTACCGGCATTTCGACTCGCTACCCGACCTCGTTGTGCATGTCGCGCTGGTGGCGCTGAATCGGATGGCCTTGGTGATGCAGTCTGAGCTCGATCGATGCGTCCCGACCGACGACCCTGCTCTCGACGCGCAAGCGCGGATGGAGGCGGTGGGCCGGGGCTACGTCCGCTTCGCTCTCGACGAACCCGGCTTGTTCGCGACAGCGTTCACGTCACCGGAGAAGACGGGCATGCACGAACGCGCTAACGCCAACGACCTGTTGACACCCGAGACGCTGCTCACCGACCGGCTCGATGAGCTGGTCGCCACCGGTGTGCTCAACCCCGGCGAGTACGACGCCGCTGCCAAGACCGGCTGGGGTATCGCGCACGGCCTTTCGATGCTGTTGCTCGGTCCGCTCTCGGGAGTTCCCTTGGACGAGCGGCCAGCACTCATCGATGCGTGCCTTCGTATCGTCACACGGGGCCTTCGGTCGAGCTAGGCGTCGGCGCAATCCACCGACGCGAAACGGGGCCTCGATATTCATGCGGCCGCTTCGTAAGCGAACTCTCATCAGCACCTTAACGGTGGATCACCGTCTCCTACCGATGCTGCATGTGGCACGTGCGAGAGGAGCAGACATGAAGGTTGCAACTCGGGTAATCGCGATGATTGCCATGAGCGGCGGTGTTGCTGGCGCTGCGGTGGCTATTGCGCAGGTGCCGGCCCCTCAACCCGTCACGACGGTTGCAGCCTCCGAACCTAGCGCTGCGGACGCAGTGCGTCAGCTCGCAGATGAGAGCCTGCAACTCCACGCTGCCATCGCGGCTGCCCAGACTCAGCTTTCCCAACTCCGAGCCACGTCGGTGGCGCCTTCGGCATCCCCTGATCTCGCTGCACTTCTCGCCCAGGTGCAGGGCCAACTCGCGAACGCTCGCCAGCGGGCGGCAGTCGACGAGGCGCTCCTCGCGAAGTTGCACGCCGCCGGTCAGGGCCAACAACCGGCGACGTCGACGCCGATCCAGCCGAAGGGGCAGCCGACGCGCTCCGAGGCGCCGACTACATCGCCCGCGACGCACCAGCCCGCCGCATCAACGCCGCCGGGCACCCCAACAACGCGCCAGCACACGTACTCGCCGTCACCGCGACCCACGAATCGAGGCGGCGATGACTGACCGACGGCACCTTTGGGGCGGTGAGCCGGTGATGCCGATCGGCGCACCGCCGGGCCCGCTGTCTGACGCCTTCATTGCTGAGCAGGATCGGATGCGCAGCACTCGAGCCATCGCCGTTCGTGGCCTGCAGCAACGCCGTTGGCGTCGTCGGGTACTACCTCCACTTGCCGTGACGTCGGCCGCGTTGTTAGGAACGGGAGCTGCCGGCGCGTGGGTCAACGCCGAGTTGACAGCAAGAAGTGCGCCACCGGCGGCTCCTGACGCGAGCGGCCAACTAGCTGCCCTTGAGCAGGTCCGCCAGCAGCTCTCGGCTGATCAGCAGGCACTCGCGGACATCACGGTCGCCTTGCGCCCAGCGACCGCGAACACGCACGCCGCCAGAGCTACAACGAGCGCACCTGCTCCTGGGCCGGCCACACTGCCAGCCGCTCGTTCTACGTCACCGAGCGGTGCTGCAACGGTGAAAGCGCCCACCCCCCCCACGCGTCGCAAGGCCGACAACAGCGGCAGCCAAACCGTCGAAGCCTGCGGTGCCTGCACTGACTCCGGTTGCGAAGCCGACGGTCGTCACTCCTGCGCCCGCCCCGACTCAGGCGCCAGCACCAGTTCCGCCGCCAACCCACGCGCCGGCGCCTGTCCCTCCGCCCGTGCATGCCACCACGGGGGCCTCTGGTGCAAAGCCCTAGCAGTTCGCGGAACGCGCACGCCTCGGTTCCGACGGTGATCGGGCGTACCCGCGCGATGGCGACGGATATCTCGATCACGGTTGTGGGGGAGGACCGTGCGCGCCTCCAGGCGGCGGTTGACCAAGCACCCAACGTATTCCGCGACGTCGAATCTCAATGCAGCCGGTTCGATCCGCGTAGCGCATTGATGAAGGCGAATGCGGCTCCGGCCGCGTGGATCGCCGTCCCGCCTTATTGTTTTGATGCCCTTGCCGCAGCTGCCGCCGCCTACCGGCGCACCTGCGGCCGATTCGACCCTCGCGTGCACGACGACTTGTGCCGTCTCGGATATGGCCGAAGTCTGGCGTTCGAAGCCGGCGACGTTGTTCTTCGCGCGGAATCCGCGCGGGGCCGGCCGGAGTTGCCGGAATGGAAACCCCGATTCCGCCCCCGACTCGGCTTGGTGCACTTGGGCGGCTACCGGGTCGATCTCGGTGGTATCGGCAAGGGCTTGTCCGTTCGTTGGGCGGTTGACACCCTTCGCGCACACACTGACGACTTCTTGGTGGAAGCGGGCGGCGATTGCTATGCGGCGGGTTGCGCGCCGGACGGCGGACCATGGCGCATCGGAGTCGAAGATCCGCTCAATCCGGCCCAACCAATCGCCGTCCTCGCGGTATCAGATCGCGCAGTCGCAACGTCATCGGTGCGCATCCGGCACTGGACGGCCGGTGGTTCGGCGGTGCATCACCTCATCGACGCACGCACAGGTCTTCCGGGCGGCGCGGGCTTGTGTGCAGTGACCGTGGTCGATGACGACGTGGCTGACGCAGAGGTCAACGCCAAGGCCCTCTTCCTCGAAGGCGAGAACGCGATCGCCGACGCCGTCGGTCCGCAACAGATCGCGGCGTGCTGGGTCACGACGGACGGTGTGCGCGAGTTCAGCATGGCCGTGGAGCAGTTCGTCCAATGGCGGCGCGCGTGACGGGATGCCGCCCGCGCCGGTTCGACTGGATCGCGGCCGCCCTGGCGTTCTGCCTAAGTGTCCCTAGCGGCTACCTCGTGATGAGGTTCGCCCTGCCGGCGACTCACAACCGGTACTTGCCGTGGATCGTCGGCCGCGCCTGCGGATTGGCCGCATACGTCGCCCTGGTCGCCCTCGTTGTGCTTGGGATGTGGCTGCGCCATCCGTGGCGCCACCGGTTCCGGTGGCCGCATGCGGAAGAACAATTCAGACTGCACGCAGCTACGGGGGTCGCTGTTGTTGCCCTTGTCGGCGCGCACATTCTGGCCTTGGTGCTTGACCGTTACGCGGGAGTCGGTTGGCTTGCGGTCGTTGTGCCACGGAAGGCGTCCTACCGCCCGACCGCTGTTTCGCTCGGCGTCTTCGCCTTGTATGGCCTGGCGGCAGTGTCGCTTACTGCTCGAGTCGGTGGGCGTGCGATCGGCCGACAATGGCGGCGCGTCCACATGCTCGCGTTGCCGACATTCACGCTGGTGTGGTTCCACGGCGTTAGTGCGGGAACCGACACCCCACGTTTACGGGGGTTCTACCTGGTGACCGGTCTTGTAGTTGTTGCCGCTGCCGCTACCCGGGTCCTCGGGCACGCGGCACTGCGTCGGACGTCGCTTGCGTCTCATGGGCCGCAACGACATGACACCACGCCGTTGCATTCCGTCGGCAGTTCGCGATCGTCGCTATGACCTCACTCGCGATGGCATTTCCTGCGGCGCCAGACCGGTCATCGTCCGTCGGTCCCGGTCGACTAGGAGATGCTGGTACCCGGTTGCTCGCCGGACCGCCTAACAGGCGCGAGACTCTCGCTGAACATTGCGAGCGCCTCGGTGCGCTGTCGTTGCCGCGCACAGATGCCGCACGCGCAACCATGACGAGAAACATCGCGGCAAGCGGACTGGTTGGCCGGGGTGGTGGGGAATTTCCACTTGTCGGCAAGTTGACGGCCGCGTTTCGCTCACCGGGCGTTCCCATCATTGTGGTCAATGGTTCGGAGAGCGAGCCGGCCAGTCGCAAGGATGCGCTGCTGTTGCGCTCCCGCCCGCACCTTGTCCTCGACGGCGCAGTGTTGGCGGCCGCCATTGTCGGGGCGCACCAGATTGTGGTGTACCTGCACAAGGACAGTGGCGCCACGTATACCTCGGTGATGGAGGCGGTCCACGAGCGGATCGCGCTTCCGAACGTTCCAGGAATTGTGGTCACAACCTGTGCGAGTGGTTTCGTAGCGGGCGAATCGAGCGCGATCGTATCGGCGCTCTCAGGTGGCCCTCCGGTGCCTCGACGCCGTTCGGTGCCCGCTGCGGTCATCGGAGTCGACGGCCGCCCGACAGTTGTCAGCAACGTCGAAACGCTGGCCCACCTCGGTCTGATCGGGCGATTCGGCGCCGAGTGGTTCAGGAGCGCGGGGAGTCCCGGTACGCCAGGCACGACCCTGCTGACGCTCGCGGGCTACGTGACGAGTCCCGGACTCGTTGTCGAGGTCAGTGCGCCGGTCAGCGTCGGCACCATATTGGTCGAACACGGTGGCCTGGTTCGCGAGCCGGCGGCAGTGCTCATAGGCGGATACGGCGGGCGTTGGGTCAGCGGCGAGGCAGCATGGAACGCTCCGGTCGACCGCGCCATCTTGCGTCGCGCCGGCGTGAGTCTTGGCTGCGGCTCGTTGCGCCGCTCCCGGCCGACAGTTGCGGGCTTGCGGTCACGTTGCGCTTGCTCGACTATCTCGCGGCGCAAAGTGCAGGCCAGTGCGGTTCATGCGTGCTTGGTCTGCCGCGGCTGGCAGTCGATTTGCGCGCGATCGTCGAGGGCCGCGCAACTCGCCGGGATGTGCGGCGGTCGTATGAACTCGCGCAGTCCATCGCGGGGCGAGGCGCGTGCGCGCACCCAGACGGTGCTGTCGCTCTCCTCGAGAGTGCGCTGGAGGTATTCAGCGCAGATTTGCGGCGCCACCTTCGAGGGCTGCCGTGCGGCCGGGGGGTGGCCGGATGGTTCCCCGTGCCAAACGCGTCGCACATCGGGGAGTTGCCATGAAGAGCGATCGTGCCCGCCTTATCGCCAACCCAGCGCTGTGCGACGGGCATGGGATCTGCGTGCTGCGGGCCCCCGACCTCCTCACCCTGGATGCATGGGGATTTGTCGGTGTCGAGACGAGCGAGACGCTTTCGGGACGCGACCTTCGGCGGGCCGGAAGCGCGGTCGCGGCATGTCCAGAGCGTGCGCTGTCGCTAACGGAGGCTGATGTGACGGCTGGCGGGACTGTCGGTGTAGGAGGAAACTCATCGAGGTGGACTCCATCGAGACGACAGCGCAGTCGGCGCCGAGGGTCTCCGAGCAGCGACAGATCTAACGCGTGCTAATACGTCGCGTGAGCGTGTGGGCCGGCCCGGTAACGGGGACCGTTGCAGTGCTCTGTGCCGCGATCGCAATCGCTTATGCCAGCGGCACCCGGGTGGACGTATCGATACCCGCCGCGGCTGACGTTGGTGGTGTTGCTCCGACCGGCGCCAGTTCAGGTGCTGCTGCGGTTGCATCCTCGAAGAAGCCAGCGTTGACATTCGTGCATCCGACCCATCCGGTGCAGGTACTCGATGAGGGGGACGACGTCAACGAGACCGCCGGACGGTCCGCCACAGCCAGCCCTCCGCCTCCTGCGCCGAGTCCCAGCCGGCATAGCGATGACAGCTTGGAGGCGACGCGCGATGCCTCTCCCGATGGTCCCCCTCGAGCCACACCCACCGTCATACCTACACCAGACTCGTCGCCGGAGCCGACCCACAGATCGACGGGTGACGACCCCTCGCACACGCCTAGGCCGTCACAGTCGCCGCCGACTGGCACACCGTCGTGGTCACCGTCGGCGAGTCATAGTCACGATGACAGCGAGGACAACGGCACCAGCGGAGCTTCGCAGTCGGATTCATGATGGCGGCACGATCTGCCCGACATGCGCACTCGGCACGGGCCCCACAGCCGCATCGTCGGCGGCCCGGAACTGCCGCCCGACTCGCAGGTTTCCACGCGCTCGTCTTGTTTATCGTCCTCGGAGCCGTCGTCATCGTCTTCGTCAAGCAATTCGCGACGAGCTACCAGACACTCGGGGCCCGAACGCTCACGAGTGAGTTGCGCTCCTACGTAGCGGCTGCCGCAACGCGCCCACAAAGCGACGAGCTGCAAGCTTTCACGGTTAGTTACTTGCAGGCGCGCGCGCTGCCTGCTGGGACAGTGCTAATTGTCAGCTTGCCTGCAGCCCGCGTGGCCACGCCTGGGTCAGCGGTTTTGCTTTTGGATTCACGGGTGATCGACTGGCTCACCAATCCACCGTTGCATACGTTCACTCGAGCGGTACATATCAACGGTTCCCTGACCGAGTTCCTCGTGGCGCCGATTATCGTGAGCGGCCAGCGTACGGGAACCTTCCTCGCCGCAATCGACCTGGCCGCCGACGAAGGTCAACGGTCGCGGGTTCTCGCGCTCTCGGCAG
Organism: Acidothermaceae bacterium; assembly: GCA_036509315.1. Classification (GTDB taxonomy): domain Bacteria; phylum Actinomycetota; class Actinomycetes; order Acidothermales; family Acidothermaceae; genus PALSA-607. The sequence continues at coordinate 71,777 of DATCFU010000249.1, read as the reverse complement.
CGGAGGCCGGTATTGCCCTGTTGGCGGGTGTCGCGAGTGCCTACCTGCTCCTTCGCCGTCTGCTGCGAACAGTAGGAAGCATCACGACAACTGCGGCCGACATCGGGAGTGGTGCACTCGACCGCAGGCTTGGCGATCAAGGAATCGATGACGAGGTGGGGCAGCTTGCAACCACGTTCGACTCGATGCTCGAGCGCATCGACAAGGCGATGACAAGTCAACGGCGATTATTGTCCGACGTGTCCCATCAACTGCGAACGCCGCTCACTGTCGCTCGTGGGCATCTCGACGTTCTGAAGCACACAGGCGACATTGCAGACCCGAGTGTGGTGACCGAAACAGTAACGCTGGTACTTGACGAGCTCGACCATATGCGAGCCCTCGTAGAGCGACTGTTGCTGCTTGGTCGCGCGATGGAGCCCGATTTTCTAACGCCCGATCTCGTCGACGCCCGCGCCTTCCTAGCCGACCTGCACTCGGCGTGTCAGGTACTCGCTCCACGTCACTGGGTACTGGCCGCGATTCCCGACATCGTCGTGAGTGCCGACGTTGCCAAACTGCGTGGTGCATTACTCAATCTCGTGGACAACGCCGTTCGCGTGACATCGCCGAACGATACGATTGGGATCGCGTGTGAGGTCGACCATGCGGCAGGCACTCTGACATTTGCTATCGAGGATTCGGGGCCGGGTATTCCAACCGCTCAGCGAGAAGCGGTGCTCGCCAGGTTTGCACGTCCTGGTGCGCGCGATCACGATGGATCGGGCCTGGGGCTCGCTATCGTGCGGGCGGTGGCGGAGGCGCACGGTGGTGTGGTCTCGGTCGGTGAGTCCCGGCTCGGTGGAGCGCGCATCGCGATGGTCCTTCCGACCAGTCTTGTGCGCAGCATCGAGGAGGTCTGATGCACGTCTTGATCGTTGAGGATGACCCGCGAATCGCGTCGTTTCTCAACAAGGGTCTGCGCGCTGAGGGTTACGTTACGTCCGTGGCGACAAATGCCGTCGAGGCCAACACGTATGCCGAAGCCATGAGCGCAGACCTGAGTCTCGTGCTCTTGGATCTCGGCTTACCCGACGGATCGGGAACAGGAGTTCTGCAGCGCCTGCGGCAACGACAATCCGATGTGCCGGTGATCATCCTTACCGCCCGCTCCGATGTGAGTGACAAGGTTCGCGGCCTTGACCTCGGCGCGAATGACTATGTGATCAAGCCGTTCGTTTTCGAGGAGTTGCTCGCGCGTATGCGCGCCGCGTTGCGCACATCAGCTCAGCCAACTACGACCGAGCTCGTCGTTGGCGATCTGCGCCTGGACCTCCTGACCAAGGTTGCTTGGCGGGCCGGACAGCGGATCGAGTTGGCGCCACGCGAATGGGCGCTGCTCGAGCTTTTCATGCGAAGCCCGACGCACTTACTGACTCGACAGCGAATCTTGAATCAAGTTTGGGAATGCGGTTTCGACGCAGGCAGCAACGTTGTGGATGTATACGTCGGCTACCTCCGCCGCAAGCTCAACCGGGCCGGCCTTGAGCCGCTGCTGCATACCGTTCGTGGCGCTGGTTACCGCCTGCAGCAACCTGACTGATACCTGGTGGGTGCGGTGCGGCGGGACCCGAAGCTAGCCCTGCCCAGTCGTCGGGATGAGCCGCGGGTCGATCTGGTTGGTGCTGGCATCCGCTGCGTGACCGAGCAGCGGCAGTCCGGCCCACAACTCGATCGTCTTGAGAATCGAGTAGTGGCTCTCGAAACGGGCGTCAGAGATCTTGGAACTAGCGCCCGACGACCCAGGCCCCCATCAGACATGAAGGAGCCGACGTCACGGGTTCGGGTTCGGGCAGTTCTCGCCGGTCGAGACATGCGAGCCGGAGGCGACCGCTCAGCGTCTCTGGATTGCCGAGCGGAACGTCGTCCGCGGCGCAAGAGGGTAAATCGCGGTAGAAGACGGCCGGGCGCAATCGCTGTCGGTCGTGTTCGGCGGTTGGTCGCACAGTGCCCAGCTGGGATAGTTCCCCGAAGTCATGCCGATGTAGTTGGGTTCGCTCCCGTGGGTGAGAGCGTGCATGTTGCGCAACGACCCACACTGTTTGCTAAGCACAGTCTGTTCAAATGGCGCAGCCTTTGCAGAAATATCGCTTTGGCTCCGTTTTCGCCGATGATCACCATCAGCTTGGTCGGGTGTGGCGCGGTTGAGCTGCTGGTTTGACAGAGCGCGCCGGCAGGTGTCTGTCCGCCAGTGCGCACCAAGAGCCCAGCCCCTATGGCCGACATGATCAGGAGCGCAAGCAATAGGGCAAGATCCCCGACGTTCGCATGATTCGCCCTCGACGCACCAGTGCCCCTGTCCGGCCCCGACTATCTTCCTGACCCTGACCATCAAGGCTACGTGCGCTGCACGAGAAGTCGGTGACGCAGTTGACGGGTCGGTGGACCTCGCATACGCGCGCCAGCAACTGCGGGATCGTCACGTGATCGCAAGGAAGCGACTGCATGCTGGTCTTGACGGTGCGCTCGTGGAAGGAGGCAGCTCGTGGGTCGTGTGCGACGTCAGACGCCGCACGTGCAGGCGCTGCCGAAGACCCATCCTGCGCGCTGGCTGTGGTTGAAGCCACCACCGGACGCAACTGCGCTGGCGGGATGGGCGTTGTTGCCACTGCGATTGTTCCTCGGAGCGACGTTCTGCTTCGCAGGCTTGCAGAAGTTGGCTAACCCGTCCTTCTTCCGTGCGTCGAACCCAGGCGGCATCCAAGCTCAGATGCTGGCTGCATCACGCCGCAGCCCCATTCATGCGCTGCTGACGCCGCTCGCTCATCATGCAGTGCTGATTGGCACCGTCATCGCGCTCGGCGAGGTCGCCGTGGGTTTCGGGGCGCTCCTTGGTCTACTCACCCGCATTGCATCAGTAGGGGGCGCGCTGATCTCGTTGAACTTGTTTCTTGCGGTGAGTTTCCACACCAACCCGTATTACACGGGCTCCGACATCGTCTTCATGTTCGCCTGGCTACCGCTCATCGTGGCCGGCGGTGGTCAGTTCTCAGCCGATTCGCTCATCGCGAATCTCGCGGCCGTGCGGCAATCACGTCCCGCGTCCGTTCCCGTGCAGTTGCCGTTCGCAACCGTGCAGGGCGTGTGTGGTCATTACCACGGCGGCTGGTGCGTGGCACGACATGAGACGGCGTGCGCCCCGGCGGGATGTCCATTCATCGAGCGCGAGATTGAAAAGGCGGCCCAAGTCGAGGCGGCAACGGGTGTCGATACGGACCGGCGCCGTCTCGTTGGCGCCTTAACACTCGGCGCGGGCACCGTCGCCCTGTTTGGGACAGGTGCAATCGCTGGCATTGGTCGGCTCATGCATAGCTCCTCGCCGGCCGCAGGGGCGCTCCCCTCAGTTGGAACTGACCCGAACGCGCCAGCGAGTCCGGCGACAGCTGCTTCGGCGCCGTCCCCAACGGTTGTCTCGCCTTCCGGTTCGAACGCGTCGACTCCGTCACCGACGGCGACGCACGCCAGCACTGCCGCCGCCCATCCGCCCGGAACCAGGATCGGCGCAGCGAGCGTCGTCCCGGTGGCTGGAGCCGCAACCTTCACCGATCCCGTAACAGGCGATCCCGCAATCGTGCTGCAACCTCGTGTAGGCACATTTCTCGCCTTCGATGCAGTGTGTCCACACGCCGGCTGCACCGTCGAGTACGACCAAGGAAACAGGATTTTCGTTTGCCCATGCCACGGTTCACAGTTCAACGACAGCACAGGCGCCGTCGAAGTCGGTCCGGCCAGTCAAGGACTCACGAAGATCGGCATCGCCAAAGGTTCCGACGGGCAGCTTTACGCGAAATAGCGACCTACGCGGCTCGCTGTGCCGGACGGCCCGGCACGTCGGACCTTCGACTCTATAGATCTGCGGCTTCGCAGCATTGGCTGGATCCATGGTGACCCAATCACCTTCGGGCGCCGCCGCGCGTCCCGTTGAGCGCGTCCCTAGCTCGGGGCGCGCCGGATGGCTTCGTGCGGCAGTGCTGGGAGCAAACGACGGACTGGTATCTACGGCGAGCTTGATGGTCGGCGTGGCCGCGAGTCAGGCACGACCGAGTGCCATCCTTACCGCTGGAATCGCCGGCGTCGCTGCGGGCGCCATGGCCATGGCGGCGGGCGAGTACGTCTCTGTAAGTTCGCAGGTGGACGTCGAACGCGCCGACGCCGATGCAGAGGCTCGGCAACAAGAGCGTGACCCGATGGGCGAGCTTGCCGAGCTCGCGGACATTTATGAGCTGCGCGGGCTGCCGCGGGCACTTGCGGAGGAGGTCGCGGCGGCCTTCCACGCGCTCGATCCCCTTGCTGCGCATATGCGCGATGAATGGGGCCAAACGCATCACACCCGAGCACGACCGGTTCAAGCGGCGATAGCGTCTGCGTCGAGCTTCCTGCTCGGTGGCTTGGTCCCATTTATTGGGATGGTCGCGATGACCTCGACTTCGCGGCTCGTGCTCATCTTCCTCGTCACTGTCGCTGGGCTAGCCGTGGCTGGTGCACTCGGCGCGAGAGCCGCGGGCGGTTCGGTATTCCGACCGACGATCAGGGTCGTGACCTGGGGCAGTATCGCGATGCTCGTGACTGCGGGCGTGGGACAAGCTGCTCATGGCATGGGCATTTAGGACCCAGACAGCGAAGCGGTCGACGATTCGCTAGCGGTGGGCGGCGTCGAGAGCGGACTGAAGCGATTGCACGTAGCCGTCACTTGTGTAGGTAGCCCCCGACACGGCGTTGATGTTGGCGCTTTGTGCCGCAAGCGTCTCGCTTTCGAGAATCGGCACGGCGTAGTTGTTTATCTCGGTGTCGCGCGAACGACCCGACGGGAGCTGGACCGCGACGACGCCCGTGATGCGACCGGCGGCGTACGTGATCTTGATCTGTACCGGGCCATAGCGCGTCTGCACACTTGCCCCGAGGAACGTGCCACTCGCCGATTTGGGTGACGGCGCTGCTGACGGACTAGGTGCTTTGGTCGGGACCTGGGTCGTCTTTTTGCTCGGTGCACTGGACGGCGTTCGCGTCGCAGCAGCCTTGCTCGTCGAGGCGGTCGGGAGCGTCGACGATGCAGCGGGTTGGGTCGTCGGTGAAGCCAGTGGGATCGATGCGGAGGCACTGGATGGTGCGGTTGACACCACGTTCGACGAGGTAGCCGGTGAAGCAAGAAGTGGGGGCTCGTTCGAACTCAAAGGCGAAACGAATGCAGGACGGGCAACCCGTGCCGGGGCCGATTTGAAGCCGAGCAGCACAATGATGGCCGTGATTGTGCCGAGCGTCGAGAGGACTGCACGCTTCATGTCTGCGACGGAGGGGTCATAGTTCGAAAGACTCGTGGTGGATGCGGCGTCTCGAAACACCACAACGCCGAAGCGTGCGAATCGTAGCCTCGGTCATTGCGGGTGGGCCGCACAGATACACATCATGCTGCCGGACGTCGGGTATCGCCTTGGCCAGTCGACCGGCCGACAGCGGATCGCCGCTTCCGCCCCGCGGGCCACTGAGAAGGTATAGCCGGTGTCCTCGGTTGTTGGCGATGGCTTCGAGTTCACTTTGGAACAGCGCGCGTTCCGGCGAACTGACGCGATAGAGCAGGGTAATGTCTCCGGGCCGACCCGGAAGCGTCTCGAATAGCGTCCGGATTGGCGTGATGCCCACGCCTGCGGCGATTAGCAGGACCTTCCGCCGTCTTCTGCGCGCTTGCGTGAATCCGCCGTACGGACCCTCGGCAAGGACCTTGGTGCCGACGCGAACGCCTGCGAGGTCACTGCTATGGTCGCCCAATGCTTTCACTGTGATGCGCAGGCGTGTGGGTCGCGGCGGTGCAGACAGGGAGTATGGGTTGGCCGCCCACCAGTGCTCACGAGTGAGAAATCGCCAACGGAAGAATTGACCTGGTTGGGCGTCGAGCTCATCGAGATGGTCGCCCGAGATGTAGACCGAGATAACGCCAGGCGCCTCGGTTGTGAGCCCAACTACTCGCATGCGGTGTCGCCACGCGCTTCGAACGGGACTCAAGATCCGGTGCCAGATGAGAAGCGAGCCGATCACGACGTAGAAGCTGCTCCACGCCAGGCGGGCAAGCGGATCGGAAATGAACTGCGCGCCGGTCGCAAGCTGGTGGCTGAACGACAAGCTCACCGCGATGTACGTGTACAGGTGTAGATAGTGCCACGTCTCGTAGCTCAATCGCCGCCGCGCCGCTCGCGCAGACACGGCTCCGACGAAAACGAGTAAGCCGGCTGCGACCGCCGCCATCGCCATGTCGGGGTAGCTGGTGACGAGGCTGACGGTCTGGTGAACAAGGTTAGTATGCGCGGTGAGGGCATACCCCCAGACGACGAGCACGACGTGACAGACGACCAGGCTGACGGCGTACCTACCGCCGATAGCGTGCCAACGGGCAAGTCGATCAGAACCGACACCGTGCTCTAGTGCTGGAATTCTCGCCATGAAGAAAAGAATGACGCCGATCGTATAGCCAGCCAGCAAGCCTGTGATCCGCCCAGCGTTGGTCAGCCAATCGCCCATACCGTGCACATATGGCGTGCCGCGCCACCAGAAGAGCAGGACGACGGCGGCACCGAGCGCGACACCGGCGAGCACGACATTGGGTTCCGCGCCCAGCGGCGTTGGTCCACGGCGATCGACCGCCGCCCCGCCGCGCCCGCCAGTCATTGGGCCGCGGAAGGACGGCGCGACCGCCGGTAGCGTCTCAGGCACGGTGCCATCCACCGATATGCCCGAGGCCCCATGCGCCGAGGAGAGCACCCGCGATCACGCTTGCCGCGAGAATCCAGCGACGGGCGGCGGCCATCGGCAACGAGCGAGTCGGCTGCGGTACCCAATCACGTGCGCCCAGTTGCGCGGTCTCGACAACGTGAGCGACAACGTGCACGGTCATTGCTGCGAACCACAAGATGAAGCTTGCCTTGTGTACGGTCAACATCCGTTGTTGCCACTGTCCTGTGAAGAACAGCAGCACTACCCCGCTAACGAGCAGCAGCACCGTGGAGAGCACAACGACCGGCCCGAGCACACGTAACAGGGGAGGCGGCGGCCCCTTCTGTAGGTACTCAGGGGCGCGCGTGTAGTAGCGAGTGAACCGGTACAAAGTGCTGCCAAGCTTGAGTGCCACCGGAGGAATCAACGCGAACCCGATGTATACGTGCGGGCGTAACAGCGCGTGAATCGCAGGGAGCGTCAGACCCTCCGCACCGAGCAGGATGAGCAGGAGGACGGCCGTCGAGCTGGTGAGCCGTGCGTTTCCCTCAACGCCCGTGGTGCGGATGCCCGTAGGGCGAATGTCGGCCCGCTTGGACGAGCCGACGGCCTCATCCCTTCGAAACTGCATGATTACCACGCTAACGCCAGGGCCTTACGGTTCGATGAAGGTGAAACCGGATCCCAGAACCAGGCGCACATCCAACCTTCAGGCATCCGTAAGGTTGGGGCGCGACTATTCATCCGTGCGAGTACCGCGACAATGAAGGCAGCCGCCCCGATTCGGCGGGCTTTGCGTGTTGCGCTCGCCGCGACGCTCGCGGTGGCGACCTGCTACTTTGCGATCGTGGCGGGGATCGTGCTCTTGGTGTCGCGAAATCTTCTACACGAAACGCGCGCGCACGTCGCTGCGCAGCTGGCCAACGCTCAGCTTCTCAATGCGAGTGCGCTAGCATCGCGCGATCCGATCTTGCACGATGCTGATGACCCACCCGTCTACTTGTGGCAACTTGACGCTGCTAACGTCGTGACGGCCGCGAGCGCGGGTGCCCCGCAGCTTCCGGCCAGTTTCCTTGCGCCGTCATCGGTGCTGCCGAGCACCGCGTCGATCGATGGCCGCACCTTCTTGTTCAGCTCCGTGAGACGCCAAGACGGGTCTCGTCTAATCGCTGCCGAGAGCCTATTGCAGCAGTCCCATGTGCGCAGCGTGCTCCTGACGTCGGCGCTGGTTGTGTCTCCGTTTCTGCTCGTAGGTGTCTTCGTGTGCGCTTTCCTCATCGGGCGCGCGGCGTCGCGGCCGATCGAGCGCGCGCGATTGCGGCAACTCGAGTTCACAGCTGATGCATCGCACGAGCTGCGCACGCCCTTGACCGTTGTCGAAGCCGAAGTCGGGCTGGCGTTGGCGACCGGTCGTACAGCGGACGGCTACCGGGAAGCGCTTCAGCGTGTGTCAGGCGAGACCCAGCGGCTGCGTCGGATCGTGGAAGACATGATGTGGCTTGCGCGTTTCGATTCACAGCCGCCCACGCCACGGGTCGCGATCGTTGACGTGACAACGGTGGCGAGGCAATGTGTCGACCGGTTCACACCGGTCGCGCAATCTCGGGATCTTCAACTGACCATCGATCTCACCGGACCAGATCTCGCGCACGTAGCAGCCGCGCCGGAATGGGTTGACCGTCTCATCGGAGTTCTGCTCGACAACGCGACCCGCTACGCGAATTCTCCTGGCCGCATCGTGGTTGCCGTTGCATGCACTGCTAGTCACGTCGCACTGACAGTCGCTGACGATGGGCCGGGGATTCCGGTCGCCGAGAGATCGCGCCTGTTCGATCGGTTTCATCGCCTCGATGAAACCGGCAGCGAGGGCGCAGGTCTCGGGCTCGCCATCGCCGACGCCATCGCGTCGTCCACGCATGGCAGGTGGACCGTCGGTGAGTCCGAGCTTGGGGGGGCGCGCATGACCGTCACCTGGCCTCGGCACCGGAGCGGAGCGCTGCCACGACTCGTTTCGCCACGGCTATGACTGACCACCAGAGGTTTCGATGTGCCGTCCTAGGTGTCGGTCTGACGCTGGCAATCTCGGGTTGCACTACCAGCCGGCCAACGGCGGCTACGCACGCCAGCCCGGTGGTATCTACCGCGTCCACTGGAGCGCCGAGTTCGATCGCTGCTGGGTCGCCATCGGTGCCCGCGCCGAGTTCTGCGGCGGAGGCGTCTCCGACGGTCGTGGCAGTGTCATCGCGGCCACCGTCGCATAGTGCGGTCGCACAACGAACCTCAACCGCGCCGGACCACACGGCCACTGCGACGCCTCCGGTGGGTCCGACCACGGCTCGCCCGTGCGGAGTCAGCCGCACTGCCCACTACACCCATGTCCTGTGGATCTGGATGGAGAACAAGGGCTATGGCTCTGTCATCGGGAGTAACAACGCGTCGTTCGAAAACTCAATCGCTAAGCAATGCGGATTAGCAACCAACGACAACGGTGTTTCGCACCCGTCGCTACCGAACTACCTCGCAGCTACCGGCGGATCGACGTTTGGAGTGACGGACGACGGAAATCCGTCGGCACATCAGATCAGCGCTAATTCGATCTTCGGGCAGCTTGAGCAGGCCGGGCTGACCTGGCGGTCGTACAACGAGTCGATGCCGAGGAATTGCGACACGTCGCCTGGCGGCGAGTACGCCGTCAAACACAACCCGGCGACCTATTACGTCACCCTGCGCGCTGCGTGCGGCGTCAACGACGTACCGCTCGAAGGTGTCTTCGATCGCGATATAGCCGCGGGAAGCCTGCCCTCGTTCTCCTTCGTGACGCCCAATCTGTGCAACGACACTCATGATTGCCCCGTCCGGACGGGCGACGAGTGGCTGGCGACATGGATTCCGAAGATCCTCGCTGGGCCGAACTACGCGAGTGGCAACACGCTCGTAATTATCACGTGGGACGAAGGCGAAGGATCGACGAACCGCATACCCACGATCGTCATGGGTCCGAGCGTGCCCGTCGGCACCCTCGCCACGCAGCGCTTCGACCACTATGCATTGCTGCGTACCACGGAAGACATTCTTGGTCTTCCGCATCTGCAAGCCGCGGCGTCCGCACCATCGATGGCCGGCGCCTTTGCGCTTTAGGTGCGAACGAGACGCAACGCGAGTCGTGGGCAGGCAGCGATTGCTCTGTCGGCGTGATCGCGTAGTGATGCGGGCACAGTCGGCTCGGGAATCAGCGGGAATCCCCATTCGTCGCGGCTCACCATCTCAGGCAACAACTCGGCGCACAGTCCGCGGCCGTCGCACGCGGTCCAATCGACCACGATGCGCGGCTCCGCCTTCGTGGTTTTCATCGCGTAACCGCAGTCGGCAGCACGACGTCGCCGGACGTACGGCTGCAACGGCCCGCAAGGTGCAACTCGACTTCGGCCGCGAAAACGCGCAATCCGCTACCCAGGAAGCGCATGCTGCCGTCTGGGTGATGGCACGCGCCGCGACCCACGACCAGTCCTGCGAGTCGGCGCATTTCGGCAACGGCCTGCTGATTGCCGCCGGTAAACGCCACGGATTTGAGTTGCGTTGCGATGCGCGGTAGGCCATTGAGGCAAGGCCCACATTGTCCGGCGGACTCCTCAGCGAGATAGCTCATGACTCTGCTCATCTCCACGAGTCCACATGTTCCGTGACCCATCGCGACGACAACACCAGCTCCGGGCGACGCGCCGAGCGGAGCGAGATCGGATCGTGACAGCTTGGCGGTAGCAGCCTCGCCTGCCGTCAGCCAGGTGCCGTGGTAGCCACCGAGCAGCACAGCTTGAAGTTGCGTCAACGGGCCGCCGGCGAGAGCGAGCACGTCTGCCAACGGCGTTCCGTGTCCTGTCTCGACAATGCCGGGCGCACGTACTGCACCCCCGACAGTGAGCAGCATGGTGCCAGGCGCGTCGGGTGTGCCCGCCGAGCGAAACCACGCAGCCCCGCGTCGGGCGATCAGTGCCAGCAACGCGAGCGTTTCAACGTTGCTCACCAGCGTTGGCCGGCCACGCACACCACGTTCGGTGACCCTGGGCGACTTGAAGCGAGGAAGTGCCGCAGTGCCCGAGATGTGGCCGACCACCGCTGTTTCTTCACCCGAGATGAACGTGTCAGGCGCGGCAACCACCGTGACCGACACGCGATCCAATCGCGCGCGGCGCCGCTCGGCGAGCAGATCGGTCAACACGGCGACATCCACCCGGTGGTTGGCGTAGAGATACGCGTCGGTGGCGTTCGTCGCCCGCGCGACAAGCTGCAAACCATCGAGCACCAGGTGCGGACGGCGAGCAAGCAGCCACCGATCTTTCGCGCTCGCTGGCTCGCCTTCGGCGCCGTTGGCAACGACGATCGCGCGGCCGCGGGCGGCATTCACTGCTTCAAGCTTGCGGTGTAAGGGAAAGCCTGCGCCTCCATGCCCGGTAAGACCGCTGTCGATGGCGAGCCGCAGCACGGTGCGCGCATCCACCGCCGGAACGGCACCGTGCGCAAGCAGGTGAGCCTGCAGCTCGCGTTGGGACGCGGGCGACGGTCCCATGAGGGCGCCCTGGGCGGCGACCTCGGCATCAATCCGCACGTGTTCGTCGAACAAGGTTGTCATCAGCGGCCCTTCGAAGCGGTGACCAAGCGTGTTTCCCGAGATGGCAACTGGGTGCCGGCCGTCCGGTCCGTCTCATCGAGGAATCGCTCGGATAGTCGCCAGCCAATCAATCCGGCGACGATGAGCGTGCACAAAGCTACGAGGCCGAGCATCCAGGTGCGGCGGATGTCAGTGCCTGTGCCGATGGTGTGCAGCACGGCGAATGGCCACAGCGCGTACGCCGCCCAGTGAATGGCGCGCCACACCCGATGTCCGATGCGCTGACGCAAGAGACTCGTGAGCACAAGCGCGATGATGAGATCCAATGACGCAGCACCGAGCCCGATCCAGAGCGGTTTCGGGTGGCTACCGAAGGGAAGCACGGCATCGAGCCAGCGCAACTGCGATTGTGGATCCAGTGTCAACGTCACCACGTGCAGCGTGAGAAAGACGACCGCAAGCAAGCTTGCGGAACGATGCACGGCGCTGACTGCGAATCGCGGAAGACCTGGCAGCGGGCGGCCAGAACGTGTGGCGATGCCGAGAGCGACCACAAGTGTGAGCAGGACGAGGCTCACAACACCACTGGAGCGCCCGAGGTACCACAGGGCCTTGTCGATCGATGCACTCGTCATGCCGCCACCTCCGATGGCCATCCGCCAAGGGTTTGCACGTGGCCGTCATGGTCGACGAGCCGCGCGGCTACACCGCGACTCGCAAGCCAAGATCGAGCAGCGCGACCGCGCACAATCGCGGCGGTGGTTGCCGCGTTGGCGTCGACGCAACTGCCGGCGACGGCAGTCACCGTTCGCCAAATCCGTGCGGCCGGACGCCGAGTTGCCGGGTCGAGAATGTGATGAAACTGAGACGTGCCACGACGCCACGTGCGACTGATCGTGCTCGACGTCGCGACGGCGAATCCGTCACGTAGCACAACAACCGCATGTGGCCCGTCGGTGGCCTCTGGCAGATCCTGCACTCGCACCAACCACCCGCCGGCTGGGCCTACTCCGGCCGTTGCGATGTCCCCACCCAGGCTCACGAGCACACCAACGCCAAGCTCGCGATGGATGCGAATCGCGCAACGATCTGCGCACCATGCCTTGGCGGTCGCGCCTAGATCAAGCACCAATCCCGCTGGCACGCGGACGCGCCGCCTGCTGTGATCGAACTCGACATCGTGCCAACTCGTCCGGTACACGAGGCGGTAGGTGAGAGGCAATACCGCATTGTCTGCACCCAGCGCAGACGCTTCTCTCATCGCGCCGTAGTCGCGGTCGTAACCGAGGCGACTCAAGTCCGTGCCCATCGTGGGGTCGACGTCGCCATCGGTGACACGCGCGACTTCGAGTGCGCACGCCAGGACATCAGCGAGCACGTCACTGACCGGTGTCCACGCATTTCCGCGAGCAGCGAGTCGTGCGATCTCAGAATCGGACCGGAATCGGCTGCACGCGAGGTCGAGCAGGTTCAATTCGTCGACGACGATGCATCGCGCGGCGTCGAGGGCCGCCGGATCGGTCACGACTACCTGTGCGGTAGTGCCGATGGCGGGCCACTGCGTGGTGGGCAGCGTCATGATCCGCTCGTAACTGCATGCTGTACGGAGCCCGACGTTGATTGTTGGACGGCGGCCTGAGGTGTAGTCGTGACGGTCGTTGTGGAGTCGTCAGTGGTACCAGACGTGATTGCGGTCGAATTCGAGGTGCTCGTCGGAGTGGTGCTCGTCACAGCGGTCGGGCTGGTCGCTGCAGCGTGGTGGGTAGCCTGTTGGGCAAGCATGAGGCTCAGGCCGACGACGCCAGCGACACCTACCGTTGCCATGGTCGCGTTAGCCGTGGATATCCGGCGCATGCCATCAGCTCGCGTGGTCATTGCGACCTCCTATGCAGTGACTCGGTATCAATAGATCGGTTGGTTTCACCAACCGTCATAGTGACTTTGAAGCACCTTTCTGACAGGTGCCATAAAGCCGTCTGACGGAATCCTGAGAATCCCGGTCGGTTCGTATCGGCTTCGGCTTCCAGCGTGCCTTCTGCCATGCCTTCCACCATGCACTGCTGACCTGACAATGGCGTGAAAGGCGCCTTCGCTAATCCCTCGTCGGGCGTGGTGCCCTCTCGTCACCCGTTCGTAAGGTCGACCGGGCACAGTAGACATATGTCGAGTCTTGCCGTGCCGCGGCGTGGTTTCGCGTGGCGCATCGTCATCATCGGGACCGCGCTTACTGCTGTCATGGTGTGGGTTGTCGCGTACCACGCGAAGCTCACCAGCGCCATTGCGCAGCTCTCGACGCTGCCTGGTCCGTCATGGTCCGCAATCCTCATCGCAGTGGTTGCCGTCGTCGCGAGCTACGGCTGCTCAGCGGTGGCTTTGTCAGCCGCCGCTGGGCGCCGACTGCCCTTCGGTCGGACGCTCCTTGTCCAGTTCGCGGCCGCAACCGCGAACCGAGTGACGCCAGGCGGTGTGGGCGGTATGGCTGTCAATGCGCGATACTTGCGCACGCAGGAATTGTCGTCCGGAACCGTAGGTGCCGCGCTGTCGCTATCCGCAATGGCCCACATCGGGATCGCCACCATCGGCGTCCTCGCAGTCGGCCCGAGAATAACCAAGCTACCGCTTGCGCATTCACTCCTCACCGCTCGTCTCCACGGTGTTCCGGTGATCGTCGCGGTACTCATCGCCGTGCCGTTAGTCACGTGGTGGCTTGCGCGGGCCGCTCGAAGCCGCTTGCGCGTCGACGGGCGGGTAGCGGCGGCGATCCCTGATGCACGACGCGCGTTGTCGAGCGCAAGCCGCGAGCCAAAGCGCCTCGCGCTACTGCTTGCGGCGACAACTGGCGTCAAGGCGGCAAACCTGCTGGCACTGCTCGCAGCTACCTGGGCATTTGACGGCGACATCGCGGACTGGCGCGTCGCCGTTGTCTACTTGGTCGGTGTTCCTGTCGCTGAAGCGATTCCGACACCAGGTGGCATCGGAGGCGTTGACGCTGTACTGGTCGCGGGCCTTGCCCGCATTGGGTCGTCTACTGCCGGAGCGGTGATAGCTGCGGTGATCGTCTTCCGTTTGTTGACGTTCTGGGCACCGATCGTGCCCGGGATGATCTCTGCAGGCGTTCTACGGCGCCAACACGCCTTATGACTGTCGCCGTGCCCAACTACTATCGTCGTCGTCGCACCCTCGTCGCGGCAGTCGTAACTGTCGCTGCTGCTGCGGCCGTCGTCGGCGTGCTTACGGGGACGGCACCCTCGAGGGCTGGTACCCCCCACCCTTTGATTGCCAGCAGTTCTCCGCCGGCGGCGCAGACCGTGGCGCCAATCGCGAGCACGTCCGGACCGTTGCAAAGTTCCAATCCGCACAGCACGCCCCCAGTTGCTGCGCCTACGACGGTTGCACCCGCGGCGGTTGCACCCGCGGCGTCGTCGCCCAACCCCACTCAGACGACGGTTGATCCTTCGTGGACGGCGGTTGCGCCTGCCGGTGCAGCGGGTTTCCTGCAGCCGGGTTCTGACCCCAGCGTGCTACCGGCCGATCTTCTGGTTGCCGACAAGAGAAACAACCGGCTCATCGTCATCGATCCGCAGGGACGTCTGGTATGGCAATTTCCACGCCCGGGCGACCTTGCGTCAGGTCAGACGTTCCTCATTCCCGACGACGCATTCTTCAGTGCCGATGGCAAGTACATCGTCGCGACAGAAGAAGATGACTTTGCGATTCGCGTCGTCGATGTTGCGACGCACCGCATTGTCGCCAGCTACGGGCACCCAGGTGTGTACGGCTCCCGGCCGGGGTACCTATGGAATCCCGACGACGCGATGATGCTGGCAAACGGAGATCTCGTTACGGCCGACATCAAGAACTGCCGGGTCGTCGTCGTGTCGCCCGCTGCGCAAGCAGTTGTGCATCAGTTCGGCAGCACGGGGCACTGCACCCACAACCCGCCGTCCACTTTCGGTAGTCCCAACGGCGCGTTCCCGACAACAACTGGCCACTATCTCGTGACCGAGATCAATGGCGACTGGGTCGATGAGATCGACCTCGCGGGCCACGTGTACTGGACCACGCATCCTCCGGGCGTGCGATATCCGTCGGACACCAACGAGATCGGCCCTAACAGATACCTGACTGTCGACTACTCCTTGCCCGGTCAGGTCGTCGTCTTCAACCAGGCCGGCCAGACTCTCTGGCGCTATGCCCCCACAGGGTCGAACCGTTTGAATCATCCGTCCCTCGCGCTCCCGCTGCCGAACGGCGACATTCTCCTCAACGATGACCTGAACGATCGCGTCATCGTCGTTGACCCGCAGACCAACACGGTGGTCTGGCAATACGGCCACACTGGCGTGCGTGGCATTGCGGCTGGGTATCTCAATATCCCCGATGGGGTTGATCTCGTACCTCCGTATTCGTTCGCGGCCGCTCACACGGCGGCGCTCGGCGTGCTTGGAGGACCCTGATGAAGCGCGCCTTCGCGGCGATCGTCGCCACCGTCGCAGGGCTGGTGTTGCTGCTCGGCTTCAAGACGCATTCGGCTCGGCAATCGGCGCAACCTCCACTTGCCGCGACCGCGTCGAGCCCGCCCGCGCCGCAGACGTCCGTGCCCACGACTGCGCAGCCCACAACTGCGCCGTCTTCGAGCGGGCCGCCCGCCAAGCAGCCGTCCGCCGCTGCTCCCTCAGCCCAACCACAGACCCGCGCAATTACTGGGTCGTCCATTCGCACGCGCTACGGCAATGTCCAGGTTCAGGTGAAATTCACGGGGGCCCAGATCACCGACGTCGTTCCGGTGCGGCTCCCTGACAGCAACGATATCGACCAGGCGATCGACCAGCAGGTGGTACCGATCCTGATTCAGGAGACACTGACCGCGCAGAGTGCGAACATTCAGGCGGTGTCGGGCGCGACCTACACGAGCGACGGATACATCCAGTCGCTGCAGTCCGCACTCGACAAGGCGAAGTGAGCCTCCGTCGCGAATACGCGTGGTGGATGTTCGTTGTGCTGGCACTAACCGGCTGTGCGGCCGATCGCGACGCCGACGCAGTCACGGCTCAAGTGTCACCGTCATCGACCCCCACGTTGCCATCGGCGTCGCCACTGCCTTCGCGCGCTGCTCCGATTGCCGGCACGTCAGCGATTGCGGCAGCACCCGCGCTGCCATCGCCGACACGGCCTGCGCTGGTGAACAAGACAACAACGTTCGGGTACTCGGTGCGGGGGTGGCCCTTGATGGTCACCGAAATTGGAAATCCGGCGAGCGCGCACCGGGTCCTGATCGTCGGCAGCATCCATGGCAACGAGTTGGCCGGCGATCAGATTGCGACCGCACTGAAGGCCGCCGCACCGCGGGCGGACGCAGACCTGTGGATCGTCCGGGAGCTCAATCCCGACGGCGCGGCGGCCGCGACGCGACAAAACGCTGACGGTGTCGATCTCAATCGGAACTTTCCGTTCCAATGGCGGCCGCTTGACCCCCGTGGCTCGTTCGACTACGCCGGAACGCATGCACTGTCGGAGCCGGAATCGGCCGCGGCGGCCCTCCTCATCACCCGCATTCGCCCGACGCTGGCGATCTGGTTCCACCAGCATCTTGCCGTCGTCGACGATTCCCAAGGACCGATCAACGTCGAGCGGCGCTTCAGTGCGCTGGTGGGTCTTCCGCTTGTACGACTGGCCGACTATCCAGGCAGCGTCACCGGGTGGCAAGACTCGATGTTCGGTCCAACCGCCTTCGTTGTCGAACTGCCGCCAGGGCAACTGGCCCCTGGTCCTGCGCAGCGTTACGTCAACGCGATCGAGGCTGTCGAGACAATCAACTAGCGACCATTGAACGAGCGACTATTCAATTTGCGACCATTGCGGGTCAGCCTGTCCATGGGTGGGTGGGTGTGGTGCCATCGGGCGCCAGCAGGTCGAATCCGTCAGGCGTATTCAACAGCCCCGGTGCAGTGCCGGATACGTCGTCGACGCCGTACTGCCACACGATGGCCTTCGTCTTGGGGTCGATCATCACCACTCGATGCCGGTAGTCGTCGTTGACGCAGATGACACCGCTTGGCAGGACCTCGGCGAGGCTTGGGTGGTCGAGCATCCCGTGCCCGCTCGGCACGCGGTACTCCCACAAGATGTGCCCGGCTCGGTCGAACTCGACGACTCCGCCCGGCTTGGTGTAGTCGGCCACGATGTAAGTGTCAGGGCCGATCTGCTGTGGGTCGGACGGGTACGTCAACGGCAGGTGGACCGTCCAGACAAGGGCGCCGGACAACGTGTATTCACTAATCCACGAGCCCGTCACCTCGGAGATCAAGACATCGCCGTTTTGCAGTGGCGTATCGCCGTTCGGATATCCGAGCGAGGTCGGTGGTTTGTGGATGCAGCTGCCCGTGGTCCCGATCTGGCCGATTGACCGCGCCTGTGGGCTGATGATCAAGACGCGACAGTTGTTGGCATCGGCGACGATGACTCGCCCGTCTGCGAGCTTGTAGGCATCGTCTGGTTCGTGCAGGTAGCCCGCTGCCGCACCCGCCACGCCGGGGTGGCCGTAAGACCAGAGCGGTTTTCCGCCGGGATAGGAGATCGAGACGATCGTGTTGTTGCCCTCCTGGTTCGACAGGATCGCGGTGCCGTGGTCGGTGAAGAAGGCATCGTCAGGAAAGAAGAATCCGGACGGCGGTGCCGGCGCTGTCGCGTTCGGGAAGGTCCAGTCGATGGTTCCCGCTTGGTCAACAAGAGTGAGGCGATTGTTGCCGCGATCCGCGATGAGGAGCTTGCCACTGAACAATGCTGCGGGAGCGGCTTGGACACTCGCTTGGGCACCAACCAGCGCGATCTTCACAGCGATGATGGCTGTTGTCGGCGCGACAGTCTGCTCGGGAGTGAGGGCATTCCCGCCGAGGACATAGGCCGTGTCACCGACGACACTCGTTGCCATGTCGGAAACGGACTCGGGCATCGAGCCGACGAGGCTCACCGAGCCGGTGGCAGGATCGAACGCGAAGATCGTGTTCTGCGGGTTGTGTCCGTCGGAACCGCCGAGAATCAACACCCGACCGCCGATGACGGCCACTGCGGCATGTGCCAGCGGGTGCGGGAGCTTGCCGACGACCGCGCTCAAGCCGGTAGCGGTGTCGACGCGCTGGATGTCGGCAATAGGTTGGCCTTGATGTTCGCCGCCGAAGATCCACACCGCGCCTGATGACGCGTAGGCGGCGCCGTAACGCACCGTCTCACCGAGCTGTCCCACTGAACGAAACGTGACGCCGTCGGTGGTAGCCAGGACACCGGGAAGCTCGTGAACGCCGTCATACCCCCCGATCACGTATAACTCGTGGCCCGCAACGGCGACCGAATCGTCCGAGCGAACTTGAGGGAGCCGTCCGACGACCGCCGCGGTGCCATCGGCATGCACTGCTTGCACGGCATCGCTCGAAGCGGCGGAGCCGCCTCCGACCACGAGCGCCGTGCCGCCGACGACGCCCGCGCCGGCATCGTGCACCGCGATCGCGAGGTGCGCCGCCGGACGGATCGACAGCGAGTTCGGATCGAACAGCAGGGTTTGAGAAGTCGTGACTTGGTGCGCGTCGAGGCCGCCCGCCACGATCACCGTTGCGTTCAACGCGACGGCGACCACCCGGGACAACGCCACCGGCAGCCCCACCGAAATCTTCGTGGCCGTAACTACCGGACGGGCCGAAACGGCTGGACCCGGGTCGCTCGAGGCTGGCGCCGGGCTGCCAGACCCCCTGGCGGGCTGGGGCGGCGAACCCGGCGTTTTGTTTGGAGTGGATGGCACTGGCTGCGGGGCGCTCGGGGCTGGCTGCAACGACGGCGCGGCGGATTGTGGCGCGGGTCGCGCATGCGACGTCGTGCAACCTGCCAGCACAAGGCTCAGGCTGGTGATCGTGAGTGCGACGCTTCGGGTGATGCGCCAATGGGTATTCGCCGGAGCCGCTGACATCACGAGATCACTATGGCCTCCGCACATGACGAACGCCTGACGCGCCTATCCTCGGAGGCCGCGCGCCGCTGGCGCTCTTGTGGGGCGGAGTTAGCCTATCGAGATGCCCAGGCGCTTCGTGGTCTTGCTGATCGCGGCCTCGATGGCGCTCTCCGGTTGCGGTGCGGCGGCGGGAAGCGCGTCTAAGTCCGCTGCGTCCCTCGACGTTGTCGGGCTTACGACGTACGCCGCCAACGGCCGCCACGGAGCTCCGGCGCTCAAGGGCAAGACGTTCGACGGCACCGCGCTGTCGTTGAGTTCGGCCGGACAAGGGAAGGTCGTTGTCCTCAACGTCTGGGCTTCGTGGTGCGGTCCGTGTCGCGAGGAGTCGCCGATGCTCGGTGCGGCGGCAAAGTCTTACGCGGCTCAAGGGGTCGTGTTCGTCGGCATCGATGAGGCGGACACCACGTCGGCTGGGAAGGCCTTCGCGGCCTCGGCGGGAATGGCCTATCCGAGCTTCGTCGATCCAGAGGGCACGCTGCTCAGCAAGCTGAAGATGCTCCCCCAGATGGGCATCCCGAGCACGCTCGTGCTCGACCGACACGGTCGCATCGCCGCGCGCGTCATCGGGCCTACCACCGCCGGCGAGTTGAAGCAGGTGCTCGACGGTCTCGTTGCCGAAACCTGAGCCGCTGGCCTCAGACGGCCGGCGCAAGGGGTCGTTGATCGTCAGCTCGGTGTCGATTGCGGCCAGCTCGCTGGAACCGCCACCACGTCACGGCGGCGATGATGGCCAGCACGTACCACTGGACGACGTAGATCGCGTTTTGCAGGTGGAATTCTTTAGGCGCGTGAGTGTCCGGGGGGGCGGCGGGGACCGGCTGTAGCGACAACGGGTCGGGCGGCGACTGCGCGGTGCGGATGAGATACCCCGCAGGTAGTGCAGACCGGGTGGCTGCGCTCGTTCCAACATTTAGAACGTTCCCTGTCTCGATTCGTCCGGTGACCGAAACCGGCGAGGTTGGCGGCGTTGCGAGCGCGTTTCCACCTGCGCCGATCCAACCTCGCACGACGAGCACCTGCGTGTTGTCCGCCGTCATGAGCGGGGTCACTACCCACGAGACGATCTGACCGCTCAGTGAGTGTCCCGCCACCAGCTCTTGGCCGGCCGCAACGTAGCTCCCTGAGACCGTTACTTGACGCGCTATCGCTGTCACGGGGATCCCTGTACCTGCCGGGACCAATGTTTCCAAGGAAACTGCGGCAGGTTCGGCGGAGTAGCCGTCGACCGACCGATAAGTCCGGTGCCACTGCCATCGGCCGAGCAGGCCGAATGCGATCACGAGGAGCAGTGCGACGACCGTCCACACGACGGAACTCACCGAAGACTGCTTCTCGCGCATGCGGCTCAGGGTAATCGGACCGGGTGGACAGCCCACCACCCGCTTCCCACCTCGCAACCGCGGGCGCGTGTACGCTGCGAACCTTACGACTACCTGACGGCGAACAGATGTCAACCTTAGAAAATTCTGATTAAAAAAACCGCGCCGACCTGGTGCGTTACGGGGCTGGACGTCCTAGAGTGGCGCGCTAACCGGCAACCGATTGCGCAGATCAACGTCAGCTGGCTCTCACCAGCCGAGAAGGAGGGCGATACGTGGCTGCGGTTTCCGCCGTCGCGTCTCCGGTCTGGCGCTCACGCCTGACCATCGCCCGCGACTATTTCGCGCTCACCAAGCCGCGCATCATTGAGTTGTTGATCGTCACAACCGTGCCGGCGCTCGTGCTGGCGGCTCGGGGTATCCCCTCCTTCCGGGTATTCAGCGCGACTTTGGTGTGTGGAGCGCTCGCTGCTGGTTCTGCGAACGCGCTGAACTGCTACCTCGACCGCGACATTGACGCCCTCATGCACAGGACAGAACGGCGCCCGCTGTCGCGCGGTTCGATCAGCCCGGCGGGTGCGTTGACCTTCGGTCTCACGCTCGGCGTCGTGGCCGTGGTCGGGCTAGCGCTTGCGACCAACCTGCTGGCGGCGGGTCTCACGGCGGCGGCGATCGCTTTCTACGTGCTCGTCTATACGGCTTTGCTTAAGAGGCGGACGTCGCAAAACATCGTGTGGGGCGGCGCGGCCGGCTGCATGCCAGTCCTCATCGGCTGGGCAGCGGTGACCGGCTCGATGACATGGACCCCTGTCGTCCTCTTCGGGGTTGTTTTCCTCTGGACGCCGCCGCACTTCTGGGCGCTCGCGTTTCGGTTCCGCAAGGACTACGAGGCAGCGAGTGTGCCCATGCTGCCCGTGGTGGCAAGCGCGCCGGTCGTTGCCAGACAGATCGTGCTCTACACCTGGGCCATGGTGGCGACGTCGCTGTTGCTCTTCCCCGTCGCGCACCTCAGTGTGGTCTTTCTCGGCGTGGCCGTCGCGCTGGGCGCGGTGTTCATCCGCGAGGCGCACGCGCTCCGAACTCGCGTGTCTCGGGGCGACGACCCCAAGCCGCTACGACTCTTCCACTGGTCGATCACGTACTTGAGCTTGCTTTGCATTGCCGCCTCGCTCGATGTGCTGGTGCGGTCATGGCTATAACTCGTGTGATGTGCGCGCTCCCGCCGACAGGAGGGTCGAGATGACCAGACCAATGCGCGCGACCTCCGTTGGGGTCGTGTTCGCCGTCTTTGTGGCGGGGGTGACCATGTTGTTCTTGTACTTCCTCCACTACCCGCCTACCGTCGCTGCCGCGGCGACCGGCTCAGGGGATGAACAGATCCACCTGCAGACCGTCCCCGCGCTCGGCTACGGGCCGCACCCGACTTTCGTGTCCTACCTCGCCGACGACAACGGCAAGTGGGTGCACACCACCATGATCAAGCTGAAGGCGAACACGCTCGTGCACTTCACGATTGACCAGTACGACACAGGGAGCACGCTGCGGAACTCCTTCATGGACCAGGTGCAGGGCACCGTCGACGGCACCGAGGTGGTAAACGGGGGAACACCCGCGCGCATCATCAACGACAACACCGACAACGGGATCGGGCACACATTCGCGGTCCCGACGCTTGGTATCTCAGTGCCGATGCCCGGCATCGCCTCTGCGGCTACTAACGTCTGCAGCATCGCCCCGTGTGCCTCGTCGTTCGACCACAACACGGTCACCTTCACGATCAAGACCCCGGCAGCTGGCCTCTACCCCTGGCAGTGCTTCGTGCCCTGCGGTCTCGGCTGGCCATACGGAAACGGTGGCGGGATGTCCACGCTCGGCTATATGAGCGGCTTCCTGAAGGTCGTGGCCTGATGACGAACCACGCAAGTCGCGCGGCGGCTGTTGACCGCACCGATCGGCAGCACATGATGCGCATCGGGATTATGTGGCTCGTCGCGTCGGTGATCGGCATGGTGCTGGTGTATTTCGTGTGGGGCCCGCACATGCCGCCAGGCACGGATTCCAATGCTGCGAAGGTCCAGCAGTTCGACAATCGGGTGCTGGGCACGGTGGCCGTCCCGGTGATGGCCTTCGTCTGGGTTTACGTGAGCTACGCGCTGACCAACTGGCGAGTGAAGTCGGGCACGCCCGTCGATGAGGTCGGCGACGGTCCGCCGCTGAAGGGACACCGCGGGTTCCAGGCAGCGTGGCTCGGCATCACCTCGGTGACAGTGATTTCGCTGTTCATCTTCGGGACTGTCGAACTCGATACCAATGCAGGTGCTGGAACCGGATCTGGCCAGGTTCCGATCTTCACGCCGACCGGTTACAACGCCGACGCGGCCCAGAGCAAGCTCCTCGTCGTCCAGGTCATCGGACAGCAATGGCGGTGGACGTTCCGCTACCCGCAATACGGTGGCCTCGAAACCGCGCAGATGGTCGTTCCGGCGGGCCAGGAGGTTCAGTACAGCGTGACCTCCCTCGACGTCATCCACTCGTTTTGGGCGATTAACCTTGGTGTCAAGGCCGACGCGAACCCCGGTGTGAACAACGTGGCATTTGCCACCGCCGACAAGATCGGCTCGGTCAACATCCGATGCGACGAGTTGTGCGGGCTTTGGCACGGCGCGATGGCCACCTCCGGCAAGGTAGTCAGTCCGGCCGACTTCAAGACGTGGGTGACAAACGCGCAAGCGACGTACCAGCAGTTGATCCCGTTCCTGCCGCCCTACGCGGACCTTTACCTTCCGCAGTCGGACGGTGGCTATTACGACCCAGGTCAGGATCCGCTACCAAGCGGCCCACCGCCTGGCCCCGCATCCCCCAGCGCGATTCCGTAGGAGGGCCGCGACTCATGGCAATGGATACGACGGCGCCCCCGGCGGTCGACAAGGCTGGCAATCCCGGCGGCCCACGTGCACCCCGCGCGGCACGGCCGTGGTGGCTCGGCCCGAACCTGCTGTTGGCCTTTGTCGGTGCTGCAGCCGGCTACGCGCTCGGGCACATGGTCGGCAACTGGATCGCGCACACCTATCAGCAGGTGCAGGGCGAGGGTGACAACAACCACGCGCTGGTGCTCGGCTACCTGTTCGCGACGTTCGGCTGGCTCGCCGGGATCGGAGCGCTGAACTACCCGTTCCAGAAGATGTTCGGCTACGCGCCGGCGACCGAAGCCGAAGGGGCGCACGAGCGCAAGCCAACGCTTCGGTCGTACTTCAGCTACACCCTTGACCACAAGGTTGTGGGCGTGCAGTACCTGGTCGGGATGCTCGTCTACTTCTTTGTCGCCGGTCTCTTCGCGATGGCGATCCGCTCGGAGCTGTTGTCGCCGACGCGCCATCTGTTGGCGCCGGGGACCTACCTCGAGGTCGTCGGCGAGCACGGCACGATGATGATGATGATGATGACGTCGGTCATCCTCGGCCCGTTCGGCAATTACTTCGTCCCGTTGATGATCGGGTCGCGTCGCATGGCGTACCCGCGTCTCGAGGCGCTGTCGTTTTGGATCACGCCTGCCGCATTCATCGTCTTGCTGTCCGGCATCATCGTCGGCGGTTTCCCGACCGGCTGGACCGGTTACGCGCCGCTGTCGATCGAAGCCGGCCAAGGCGAGGACGCGTACCTCGTCGCGTTCGGCCTGATGGCGCTCTCGATGATCGTCGGTGGCTTCAACATCATCTGCACGGTCATCAACTACCGAGCGCCCGGCATGACCTGGACCCGCGTGCCGATCTTTGTCTGGTCGATGCTCGTGACGGCGATGCTCATGGTGCTCGCGGCGCCCGTCTTGCTCGCCTCCACGTACATGTCGTTAATGGACCGCACCGTGCAGACAGCGCTCTTTGATGCGCAGCACGGTGGCAGCTCATACCTGTGGGAGAACTTGTTCTGGTTCTTCGGGCACCCCGAGGTCTATATCCTCGCGCTTCCCGGCTTCGGCATTGCCTTGGAGTTGCTCACGGTTTTCGCGCGCAAGCCGCTGTTTGGCTACCGAACTGCAGTCGCCGGCATGGTCGGCGTCGGCACGCTGTCATTCTTCGTCTGGCAGCATCACCTGTTTGACAGCGGCATGAACCCTGACATGCGTCCGGTGGTGATGTTGACGACCGAGCTGATCTCGATCCCGACAGGCATCATCTACCTCGTGGCGATCGGCACGTTGTGGCGTGCGCGATTAAGACTGGCCGTCCCGATCCTGTTCGTGCTTGGGGCGCTCTTCAACTTCTTGATCGGTGGTATCTCCGGCGTCTTCTTGTCAGACGTCCCCACCGACACCGTTGCGCACGGCAGCTTCTTCGTGATGGCGCACTTCCACTACACGATCATGGGTTCGCTGCTCTTCGCCTTCTTTGGCGGCATTTACTATTGGCTGCCGAAGATGACCGGTCGCCAACTCAATCAGAAGCTCGGCAAGATTCATTTCTGGATACTGTTCGTCTTCTTCAACTCGACGTTCCTGCCGCTGTTCGCCATCGGCGAGTTGGGCATGCCGCGCCGCGTCTTCGAGTACGAGAAGGCGTTGCAGAGTCTTAACGACTGGGTGTCGATTTCGGCTTACTTCATCGGCGTATCGATGCTGGTCTTCGTTTACAACTTCGTGAAGACGATGTTCATCGACCCGCGTCCGACCGAGCCGGTCGGCAACCCGTGGGGTTCGCGTGGCCTCGAGTGGATGACCTCCACTCCGCCGGTCGCCTACAACTTCGCGCACGTGCCAACCGTCGTGTCGAGCCCGTACGAATACGGCACCGGCGCCGGCCCGATGGCCTATATCGGCGCCGCGCCACCCGGCGTCCCGACTCAGCATGAAGAGGTGAACTGACATGACGACGACTGCCGGCGGCGCGATGGCGCCAGGGGAGGCGGAGGCTCGAGCGCGAGATCTTAGCCTTGAGCGGACGTCGATTCGTGGCGCCTACTGGTCAGGCTCGCGTCTGTTCGTGGCGCTATCCGCGATGTTGTTCGGATCTGCGGTCTTTTCCTACTTCTATCTGCATTCCCTTGACAACGACGCGCTGTGGCGTGCTCCCGGGCAGCGCCCGTCCGACTTCATCAGCGTTCCCGTGCTGGTGATGGTGCTCGTAGGTGCGGCACTCTTCTGGTTCTACACGTGGTCGTGGCAGTCTGGTCGGTCGCGCACGAACTCTGCCGACTGGCGGGTCGCCTGCGGCTCCGCGACCGTGTTGTTTCTCGCAGCCGGTATCACGCAGCTCGCCAGCATGCCGAGCCTCGGCTGGGCGCCGGGCTCGTCTGGTTTCGCGTCCGTCTACGTCGCCACGATGCCACTGTTCGCGATCTACTGCATCGTCACCGCATATTGGCTCGAGACGCTCCTGGCGCGATCGCTGCGCGTGCGGTGGGTACTGTCGCCCGAGGGCCCGAACCGTGACGATCGCATCCAGGTTGCCTTCGCCGGGTCGGCTCTTGGCGCGAAAGCGGTCGTCGTCTTCGTCGCGGTGGTCGCTATTGTGCTGTTCTTCCTCTTCTCCGTGCTGAACTGAGAGGCAGCGATGCACACCAGCCAGTTCATGACGTACCTCTTCCCGGTCGCACTGTTCCTTGCCGCTGTGCTGTGGGGCTTCTTTCAGCGCCGCGGCAACTAACGGTCGCTCTGTTAGTCGACCAGCTGTTCGCCGACCCACGGTCAGCCGACCAGCGGTCAGCCGACCAGCGGTCAGCCGACCAGCACGCTCGCCCGCACTTGGTCGAGACCGAAGTCGACGGGCGGCGTTGCGAGGGTGCCGGCTGCACGGTTGAATGCCGCTTGTGCGTTCGCGCCTGCTGCACTTATCTGCGTGAGCCGGGCTTTCACGTCAGCCAGTGTCGCGGGGTCGCCGGGCGACGACATCAGGTGCTCGATGTCTTGGGCGACGTCGACCGCGGTCGGGAAGCACCATTCATACAGTTGCTGCGTCGCCGCACCGAGGCCATAATTCGCCACCGACGACGGCGGTTGCAGGGTTCCGAGGTCATCGATGCGGCTGTTTCCCATGGGGGTGCAGTCGAGCGCTGCCTGGCTCGCGATCGCCTCCGCTGTCTGACGGTCGCGCACCACGCCGGCCGTGATCTGGTTGTAGGCGCTGAGCGTCTCCTCGACCTCGACGCTGCAGGACTGGACGTCGCCCCTGACCTGGGTTGCATACTGCGCGTAATCGGAACGCAACTGCCCGGGGGTCGCGCGATGCGGCCAGTCGACGAACGCCACGAGACCGAGCACGACGACAACGGTCGCTGCGATGCTGATCCTGCGGTGGCGCAGCGCCCACGACCACAGTGGCGCTGGCGGCGGCTCCATGAGCGTGGCCGTTTCAGTGGGAGTCGGGGTGTCTGTCACCGCACGAAGACTACAGCCACGCTGTGCACGCCGACCGGGGAAGGACCGCACCGATAACGATGTTTCAGCACTGGACCTTCGACCCGTTCATCGTGGTGGTCGCGGTTATCGTCGCTGTGCACGCCCGCGGGTTGCGCCGACACCTGAACGCGATAGCCAAATCCGGTCGTCCAACCAGGCCATGGATCGGGCAGGCGGTCATCTGGTGGGGCGGCCTCGCCGTCCTGCTCGTGGCGGTCGTGTCGCCGGTCGACTACTGGTCCGACACCTATCTGACGGCGCACGTTGTTCAGCACATCCTGCTGTCATTCGTCGGGCCGCCCTTGATCGTGCTCGGTGCGCCGTGGGTTCCTCTGTTGCGTGGGCTGCCTCGCCCGGTCGCGCGCGCCTACGGTCGGTTGCTGCGGCACACGCGTGCTCGGCGACCTCTTGCGGATGGGTCGGCCTGGCATGCAGCCGCAGCGGTCCGGCGGTTAGCGGCCAAGCCGTACATCCCCGTGGTCGCGTTTAACGTCGACATGCTGATCTGGCACCTGCCCGGCCCGTTCGACCTCGGCGCAAGGAACCAAGCCGTGCATATCTGGCTCGAGCACGGCTCCTTCTTTGGCCTCGGCGTGTGCCTGTGGCTGCAGATCTTCGGCTCCTACCCGTTCCGCCCGGCATTGGCGCCCGTCGGCCGAATCGCCGCGCTGATCGCGTCGAACGCGACCATGGTGATCATCGCGATGACGATGGTCATGTTTACGCACGACCTCTACCCCTGGTACGCGAGTAGGGGCCCGTCGGCACAGGCGAGCGATCAGCAGATCGCCGGCGCGATCTTGTGGGTGTGCGGGGAGGTTACTTTTCTCCCGTCGATCCTCTACACCGTGACGCGATGGCTCGACGACGACCCCGAGCGCAGGACCCCGCGCGCCGTCGCCGTCCCGATTGGCTGAAGCCGCTAGGTCAGCCGGAGGAGCCGTACGGGATCGGGACCTGAATGGTCTGCGCTTTGACCCACTCGCCGTTCGTCAGCCGGTAGTCGGTAAACGTGGCTGAGTCGACGACGAGGGCGTCGGTGCGGTTAGCGGAGACCGAGATGGTCGCAGTACCGGCGGGTGGCGCGCCCAGCTGAGCCCAGTTACTTCCCTGGCCCGCAATTGCCGCTGCGGCGAGCCTGTTTGAGCTGCCGCTGGTGAGCACCCCGAAGCCAGCCCCCGGCGCCACTGCAGTCGAGATCAGGACACCGGAACTTGTCTGGGGAGCCGAGAGGGTCCACGCCGCCGAACCGGGCGAAGAGTTCCAGGCGGCGAGGTACCCCGTCGTCGAACCATCGCGGACGCCGAGCAGCGCCGCAACGCCTTGGTTGTACGGCACGATGCGCAGCACCTCGACGGAAGCTTTCGCGTCAGCGGATGGCAACTGCACGTTGGCCGAGACGAACCGCGACCCCGCCTGCTGGAACAGCCCGACGACGCCTGGCGTAGAGCACGCGGCACCGACGAACACGCCACCCTCGTTCGTCATGATCGCCGTCAGTTGCTGGACGCCGCAGGCGACGCCCGCTGGCGATGCCTTGATCGCGGCAACGGTTATCAATGTTTGCCACGCCGAAAGCGCCGCGGTGCTGGTCAACACCTGCGTGTCGGTCAACGCGGCCGCACGGCCGTTCGGTGCAAGGCTGAGCGCATCGGGCACGTTGGCGAGGCCACCCGAGACCAGCCCCGGCATGTACGTCGCACCACCGTCGTTGGTGACAGCGAGTGGGGAGAAGCTGAGCAGGTGGCTCGGCCGAAAGCCAACCACGACCCCGGTGCTGGTCGGGGCAGTGACCAGCCCACCGTTGTCAGCAACGTTGGGCGGGGTCCGCTCGACCCACTTGTCGGAACCTGCGGGGAGCGTGAACGCCTCCCAGAACGTGCCGCTCGGACTGTCGAGGTGGCCCATCGGAAACGTCGCCCAGTTGCCCAGCGAAGTCGCAACGGACGTCGCGAGGGGGACGCCGACCGCTGCGTCGGGTGCGGCCGCGGAGGAACCAGGCGCCGAGTGTGAGCTGCAGGCTGTGACCGCCAAAGTGCCAACTGCGACCGCAACGGCGGCACGTCGGCGTCCCCGCATAAGTGTTTGGGACGACTTGCTGCTGATGCCTCCCGGCGATCTCATCCGGCTGCGACCGCGCGCATTTCTTTGTTCAGGAGGTTGGCGAATGATGCGGAGTCCGTCGAGGTGTTGCCGGGATCGGCACCAAAGATCGTTCGCAGGTGCCCCGCGGCGTCGATGACGTAGGTGGTATCGCTGTGCGCTGCCATTCCACCGCTGCCAATGGACTGCACTTGAATGCCGTAGGCATCCCACACCGCGGTCAGCTGCGCTAGCGATCCGGTCAGGAAGTACCAGTTGGGCATGTTCATATCTTCTTGGGAGTCGAAGGCCTGCACGAACTGCACGCCGAGGTAGGTGGGGTTCGCGACGACCGCCACGAATGCTGTGCTGTTGACGGCCCCTGTGCCGAGCGACTCGTCAACCCTGCGGAACTGTTGGGCAATCAACGGGCAGTCGGTCGTGCAGACCGGGTCGAGAAACGTCAGCGCGATGGTCCGGCCCTTCAGGCTCGCGAGGCTGACTGTCGCACCGGTCTGATCGGTCAACTCGAAGGGGGCAGCCGGTGTATCGGTCGGTTCCGGCTGCCCATTGATTGCCTCAGTGACGATCGTGTCGGTGTGTGTGTTCACCGATGCGAATGCCATCGGCACGGCACCAACCAAGACGATGCCGAACGAGGCGACGGCAGCGGTTACGGCCAACGCCGAAGGAGAACTCAGGGCATTACGCAGGCTTGTCGGTCTCACGTGCTCGGCCTTAACGGCCACCGGTGAAGCTTGTCGGGTAAGCGCAAGATAACCGCCACCGATGAGCAGCATTGTCGGGATCATGCTGTTCGGGTCGGTGCCGACGCCTCCAAGGAAGCCGAGATCTTGCACAAGCACCCACACGGCGACGCATAGGACGCTGCCGCACACCAAGGCCACGAACGTGGCCTGTTCGCGACCGGTTAGGAGTGCGATGCCGATACCGGCAAGTGCGAGCACGACGACGAGATTCACGAACCATCCGTGGTGGGCGTCGAACGACGCGAACGAGGAGACGATCGACGACAGCGCATGAGGCTGCGGGGTCTGCGCCATGGTTTGCACCATCGAGGTCAGGCCGCCGGCCGTGACATGCGGATTGCTCTGTCCCTGCCAGAACCCGCGACCAGGCCACGCTTGCAGAACCGCCATACCGACGAAGAAGGCGCCGAGAACGCCGACCATTGTGCGACCGACGCGCTGTCCCACCCACGCGCGCTCCGGCAATGCGATCAGCACGCCGGCGATGACATAGAACAGCACCGCGCCAGGGGCGCCGAACAGCCAGCTCACACCTGAGCCGAAGACCCCACCGAATGCCTCACCGAAAACCCACACGACAAGGCCCCACCCGAGGCTCACAACGCCGGCTAGCTGCGAGACGCGCCCGCGCTTCGCTACGAGAAGCAGGACGCCGACGCCAATCTGGATCCACACGGTCGCCGCTGCGGCCGGAATCGGGTGTCGTTGCCAGATCAGAGTCCCGGCGTTGACGACGTTCTGAACCCACTGCGGCGACGTTGCCGCGGCGGGCTGTACGACGTCCGTGGGCAGCCCGACGGGCATGCCGTGCTGGA
Organism: Acidothermaceae bacterium; assembly: GCA_036509315.1. Classification (GTDB taxonomy): domain Bacteria; phylum Actinomycetota; class Actinomycetes; order Acidothermales; family Acidothermaceae; genus PALSA-607. Next base: position 41,054 of record DATCFU010000249.1, on the reverse strand, counting down.
GTTGCAACAGGCCATCGAAGATCCAGAGCACACCGAAGCTCACGCGTAGCCATTTGCGGGCCGGGTGCTCACCGGTTCCGACTGCCGCGTCGGTGTCGGAGCCGCCGACGGCAGGCCCGATAGCCCCACTCGTCGCCTCGGCCGGGTCCGCGGGCGACGCGACACCCAGGCTGGGCTTCGGAGTGGTGTAAGGCCACACCCACGCAGTCGCCGCGATGATCAAGAGGATCAGCACGATCAGGGCTTGATGATGCAAAGCAGACTCAAAAGCCGAGACAATGAGCGGGTTGTTGCCGTCGACTGAGCCACCCATACCTTGCACGGCAACCACCTCTTTTCACCCGTGCTGTCGTCGCGCCCACGTCCAGGTACGTCGTTGTTCAGGTCACCTTATGGGAGCGATGACAGCGCCGCGATGGCAGGCAATGAGGCGAGGGTCCCTGGGCTATCCAGGCTCAATGCGACGCTGGGGTCGCGCTGCTGGAGAGCCGACCAGCCCACGCAGCCCTCCGGCGTCGCCGACTCGATAGACCTGCACACCTCCGAATGTGGCGGCAAGTGGCACGAGCTGGTGAGCGAGCTGGACGTGCCTCGCGTGAGCGGTGTCCGTGGTAGTCGACCGAGAGGGGGCGCAGCACAACGCCGATATGCACGATCAGGACGTGAGTAGGCGAACCATGAATGATAACTGGCATGATTTATGGGGCCCCGGTGACCGGACGGCGTGCACCAACCGTAGGGGTACCTCTGTGCGCCGGGCGAGGTAAGCACTGCACGTCGCAGCCGTCGTCGCCCTGTCGTCAGGTGTTCTTCAGGTGTTCGTCCTTAGAGTCCAACTCTTTGGCTGCAGGGGGTTTCGACGGGTGCTGTTGACTCGACGCATCGGGGTAAAGGTTCCACAGGTAACGATCGGGTTCTGGGTGGTCAAGATCCTGACGACCGCGATGGGCGAAGCGACCTCCGACTACAGCGTCCATCAGATTGACCCAGTCATTGCAGTCACGTTCGGCTTTCTTGGCTTCGTCATTGCATTGGCGTTGCAGTTGCGGTTGCGCGAATACGTCGTGTGGATCTATTGGCTGGCCGTCGTCATGGTCGCGGTATTCGGAACGATGGCTGCCGACGTTCTTCACGTTCGGTTCGGCGTCCCCTACGTGGTCTCAACGATTGGGTTCGCCATCGTTTTGGCAGCCGTATTCATTACCTGGTACAGGGTCGAGGGCACGTTGTCGATCCACAGCATCAACACGACACGACGCGAGTTGTTCTACTGGGCGACGGTGCTCGCGACCTTCGCATTGGGCACCGCCGCCGGGGACATGACGGCGTACACACTTCACCTTGGCTTCTTCTCATCCGCGTTGCTTTTCGCCGCGGCCATCAGCGTTCCGGCATTGGCTTATCGCTTCACCGGGGTCAACGCAATCGCCGCTTTCTGGTGCGCGTACGTGCTCACCCGCCCGCTAGGCGCCTCGTTTGCCGACTGGATGGGCACCCCCCACAATCTCGGCGGCCTCAACTGGGGCAGAGGAAACGTAAGTATCGGCCTGACGCTGCTGATCGTGGTCGGTGTTGCCTTGCTAGCACGTACGCGTCGCGTCCCGGTCAGCGCGGAAGCTGGCGCCTAGGCCCCACGCCTCGTCTATGCCCACGCCTCGTCTATGCCCACAGTGCGTCTATGCCCACAGTGCGTCGAGTTGTCCGGCCACGACGTCAGCAGCTGGCACAACGGCAGGCATGTTCGCGACCGGTAGCACGAGATCAGGGTTCGGGGTCCAGCGCTCGTCGAAGCAGTGCGTAACGTCGCCGGCCAGGAATCGAGACGGCTGCGACCACGAATGTGCATCGTCGTGTGCGCGTGGGTGGTGGTGGTAGCGCAACGGAACGTAGACGTTCAGGGCGCGGCGTGGTCGGGTGATCGCCACGTAGAAGAGCCGCCGCTCTTCTTCGAGGCCCTGCGCAGTTCCGAGCGCCATGTCAGAGGGAAAGTTGCCGTCGGCGGCGTGGAGCAGATGCACAACGTCCCACTCGAGCCCTTTCGCCGAATGCACGGTCGACAGGATCAGCCAGTCCTCGTCGATCAGTGGCGGCCCGGCGAAGTCTCCGGTCGAGCGCGGCGGTTCGAGCGCGTAGTCGGCGGCCACATCGGCGAGTCGGGCGCACGATCCGGCCGCACTCACGAGCACGTCGAGATCGGCGAGGCGCGAGGTCGCGTCGGGGTACGCGGATTCGATCAGCGGTGCGATCGCGACCCGCAGCCGTTCCGCATGCACCCCGACTGTCTCACCCACATATGGCGCGAGAGCTGAGACGGCGGTGTTGGCGGCCGGTCGTACTCGTGTGGGCAGCAGTGCCGACGCGTCGGGCCACCGCGCCAGCACATCGGCGTCCGCCTCGGTCTTGTCTTCGAACAAGGCCAACACGTCGATGACACGACGCGCGGTCGCTGGACCCACGCCGTCGAGGAGTTGTAGAAGCCGGAGCCACGAGACCTCGTCGCGAGTGTTGTCAGCGAGCCTGAAGGCGGCGAGCAGATCTTTGACATGGGCCGCTTCGAGGTACCGCAAGCCGCCGTACTTCACGTATGGAATCGCGCGCCGGCTCAGCTCGAGTTCGAGATGTTCGGAGTGCTGCGCGGCCCTGAACAGCACGGCCTGGTCGCGCAGCCTGAGGCCAGCCTCGCGCTGCTCGAGCACGCGATCGCATACGGCGTTGCTCTGCGCGTCTTCGTCAGCGCAGCGCAGTAGCTGCGGCCTGTCGCCGTTCGAACGCTCCGGCTCGGCAGCGCGCAAGATTGCCCGAAAGCCCGTTGGCGCTTGTGCACCGACCGCGTTCGCTGCTTGCAGGATCTGCGGTGACGAACGGTAGTTCGTCTCGAGCGTGATCGTCGTCGCGTCAGGAAAGGCCAGCCCGAAGTCGAGTAGGTGCGCGGGGTCGGCGGCGCGAAACCCGTAGATCGCCTGCGCGTCGTCGCCGACAACGGTGAGGCGCCGATCAGACGTTCGTAACGCCGCCACTACATCGACCTGCAGCGCATTCACATCCTGGTACTCGTCGACCAGGATGTGATCGAACTCAGCGGCGAGTTGCGGTCCGACGATCGGGTCAAGTGCCGCGGCGCGCCAGTACAGCAGCAGGTCGTCGAAGTCGACGAGACCTAGTGCGCGCTTCCGCACGACGTACTCCTTGCACATCGCGGCGATCGATTCGGTGAGTTCGCTGCACCACGGCGCGACGATCGCGATCACGTCGGACAGTGACTGCCCAGTGTTCACGGCCCGCGAGTACAGATCGAGCAGCAGTGCCTTGCGAGGCAGCCGCCGGCGTACGGTCGAGGCGCCGAGGTGCTGATCGCGCACGAGATCGAAGAGGTCGGTCGCATCGGAGGTGTCGAGCACGGAGAACCCGTCGGGCAGGCCGAGCAGGCGCGCGTGGCGGCGCAACGTGCGGTGGGCCACAGAATGGAACGTGCCGCCCTGCACGCGACCAGCGCCGCGCCGTGGGGTGGGCACCATCGCCAGCATCGTTTCGGTGCGAGCCAACAATTGCCGGGCGGCCCGACGGGTGAAGGTCAGGAGTAGAACGCGCTCGGGCGGCGTGCCGGAAGCGAGCAGCCAGGCGACCCTGCCGGCCAGCGCCGTCGTCTTACCCGTGCCGGCACCGGCCACAATCCGCAGCGGGACTGGCGCCTCGAAGGTCGCCGCCGCGTGTTGTTCGGGGTTCAGATCAGCCAAGAAATCGAACACATGTTCGACCCTAGCCCATCAGACGCCGTGTGCGGCGCACCAATCAGAGCTTCGAAGCGACCTTTTGGGCGATCACCATCGCGGCCCCCGCGACGCCCTTGACGACCTCGACCTGGGCGACCTGTTGGCCTTTGGTGAAGGTGATGGCGTCGTCTCCGCCGGCGGTGGTGGTGAGCTCGTATCCACCGTCGCCGACCGACACGTCTTAACGGTCTGCGAGTTCGGCGCCAGGCTGTTGAGTTGGTCCGCTGTGCCGGCGTCGCGCGCCTTCTCGGTGGCAAGCTCCCCGCTCGCCGATGCATATGTTGCGTAAGAGACGTTCACCGCGGCGCCCGTTCCCGACGCGTCCTTGGTCCAGATGCAGCTGTGATAGTTGGTTGCGCCTTGCGGGCCGCCGCTGATGTCTCCGGTGATGTTGCCCAGCGGCATTCCCACGGCGGCCTGGATGTCGGCGGCGGTAACGATCTAACACGCCGGACCATTGGCGAGCAGGGTGTTGTTGCCAGCATCGGCCGATGCTGGCAACAACACCATCGGCTGCACTTGCCCCAGCGCTACCGACGCCGCCGTTGCCTCCCGCGGCTTGCGAGGGTGCGGTGACGTTGGGCGTGACGGTCTTGGCCTTGTTCGACTTCGAGCATGCCGCCAAGCTGAAGCCCGCGATAGCAGCGATGGCAACTGCGCCCACGACGCGATTGTTGATTCCCGCCATGATGTCCTCCGCAACGCCGGGCGATCGTGTCGCGATCGTAAGGCGGGCAAAGGGGGTGCGGTATCCGCAATCAATTTTTGCGCGTTACCGCATTAGAACGGGACGGCGGTTGCGGCAGGTTCGTTCCATGTTCACGTCCCGATACCGTCCGGTTGAAGTCGATGCTGCGGTATGGACCACGCGATTCCGCAAATAAACAGATCGTTTTGGCGCGGATGATCAGCTTATGTGCGGAATCGAGGCCGCAAGTTGCGCTAGCGGGGTGCCTGCAAGTCCAGCGTCGCTCGATACCTCACAGATGCAGGTCCGCTCCCACAGATGCAGCTTCTGCGTTCCGGAAAACGTGCATCCCTGAGGAGTTGGAGCTACGGCGGTGGTCGGAACCTGACTGTGTGAGGAGTCGGCGCCGAGAGAGCTAGGCCGTCTCGGTCACCACGCGGGCTGACCCGAATGCGGGAGCTCGGGCTGCGGTCTCGAGCGCGAACATCGCGACACCGGTCAGCCCGGCAACGCAAGCGCCCACGGCGACTGGCGCATCGGACGTACCCAGCGCGTAGGCGAGCCAGCACACCTGCGAGGCAATCCGCAGTGCCCAGGTGCTCAGTGACACGCCGGAGTTGACGTGCGCCCGCCAGTTGCCGACCGAGTCATACAGCTGCGGCCACGTAGAGACGGTGCCAACCGCGAACGCGAGGTAGCCCACGGCTTCGGTCGGGATCATCCAGGCCGTGGCGGCGAGCAGACCGCCGCCGATCGCGAGCAGCGCTGCACGGCGTGCGCGCGACGTCGGGGACTTCATCAGCAGCACGACAGCGGCGGCACCACAGACGAGCAGTAAGTTTCCGGGGAGCTGCGGGAGGGCACCACTTCGTAGCCCGTAGGTGAACCAGAGCAGGCAGCCAAAGACGGTGAGCGCCCACGAGATCGGTGACACTCCTGGCAGCGATGGATGCCGCACGATCCGAACGATCTGGGGGACCACCATCGCTACCCCGAGCGCTGCTCCCAGGTAGCCGAAACCGAACGCGAGCTCGTGCGTGGTCATTGCCGTGCACCCACCGTGCGTACTCCTCAGACGGGACGGCGATCACTGGCGATCGTCCGCAGCTACTTGTTACCTCGGCATATCGTCGGCGTACTTTAACGATACAGGTGTAACGATACAGCAGCAGAGAGAGGAGCGCCCGCGTGACCCCTGGACGCCCAACTCTGGAGACGGTCGCGCAAGCCGCCGGTGTGTCGGCGATGACCGTGTCGAATGCGTACAACCGCCCCGGCCAGTTGTCGGAGGAGACCCGCGCGCGAGTGCTCGCGGTCGCGAAAGAGCTCGGCTACGCGGGACCCGATCCGGCCGGCCGGTCGCTGCGAACGCGGCGGGCCGCGACCATCGGTGTGCTGTTGACTGAGCAACTGCCCTACGCGTTCGCTGACCCGGGCCTGGTGTCGTTCTTGCACGGGTTAGCCAGCGGCCTCGCGGACGCCGGGCAAGCGCTGTTGCTCGTGCCTACAGAGGGCAATGCCGAGCACGCGCACGTGCGCAACGCCCTGGTCGACGGGTTCGTCCTCACGTCGCTGGTGCCCGGACATCCTGCGGTGGTCGATGTCTTGGGCCGCCGATTGCCCGTGGTCTCCTGGGGCCAACCGAAAATCCCCGGCGTGCCGCGAATCTGCGTCGACAACGCCCGCGCGGCAGCCAAAGCGGCGCGACACCTGCTCGACCTCGGTCACACAAGTTTCGGTGTGGTCACCTTCGGCGACAGTGCTGCTCCGCTGCCGTACGCCCACGCTGCCGATGCCGATGCCGCTGGCGTGACCGACGGAGATGGGCACCCCGACGCGCCGGCGCGCGTGCCCGGCGTCCAGCTCGGGATGCGCGCCCGGGTGTCTGGATTCCTCCGCGCGCTGCATGCCGGTGGGGTCGATCCGGCGTCGGTGTCGGTCGTTGCCGCGGCGCGAAACTCGCGCGCGGCAGGAAGGGAAGCTGCGGCACGGATGCTCGCGGATCGGCGTCCAACTGCGGTGTTCGGCGTCACCGACGTGCTGGCGCTCGGCACCCTCGACGCCGCCGCGGGCGCCGGTATCGATGTCCCGCAGCAGTTGTCGGTCGTGGGCTTCGACGATGTCGCTGCGGCTGCCGCCAGCGTGCCGCCGCTGACGACCGTGGCGCAGTCGCTGTTTGATCAGGGCCGGTTGGCCGCGAGTGTGGTGCTCGATCAGGTCGCCGGTCGACCCGTGCGCATCCCCCCGATCCGCACCGAGGTCGTGGTGCGCGGCAGCACCGCGCCCCCTGTATAAGTGACGCATGCTCGGCGACCTGAGGAACCGACCGCGCGCAGCGTCGACATCGCCGTCGCGGTGATCACCAACGGTCGCTCCTATCTCACGGCCCGTCCGTTCTGGCACCACCTGATCTAAGGGAGAAAGCCATGAGTGGCCAGTGGGGCGTAGCACTCGCGGAGATCGAGCTGCCGGCCTTCGACCTTCCGCGGCAGCAGCCGGTGATCCCGGCGGCGACCTATGAACGCCGGATCGCCAACCTCTACGAGGCAATGTCGAAGCGCAATCTTGACGCCGCCGTCGTCTACGCCGACCGCGAGCACTTCGCCAACATGTCCTACCTGACGGGCTTCGACCCGCGCTGGGAAGAGTCGTTGCTGATCCTGCTGCCGGGCCAAACACCGCGCCTGGTGGTCGGCAATGAGAACGTCGCGTGGGCAAGGGTGGTGCCGTTCGAGATCGATGTCGTCCGGCTACCGAAGTTCAGCTTGATCGGTCAGCCGGATCCCGGTGACGTGGCGCTGTCCGCCGTCCTGCGTGACGCCGGGATCGCGGCTCCTGCTGTCCGACGGGTGGGTTTGATCGGCTGGAAGTTCTGGACGGGGCCCGAGACTCAAGCGTGGATCGAGGTTCCCCACTTCATCGTGGAAGAGGTCGCGGCGCTCGTCGAAAGTGTCACGAACGCGACGGACCTGCTGATGAGCCCGGACGGCGGGCTGCGCATCGACAACGATGTCGACCAGATCGCGGCGTTCGAGTTCGCCGCAACGCACGCGTCGGCGGCGGTGCGGCGGCTGCTGCACGGCGTCCGGGCTGGAATGACCGAGCTCGAGGCGACGCAGCTGATGGCGCCTATCCTGCTGCCTTTCAGTTATCACCCGACGATGCTGAGCGGGCGCAACGCCGCCTATGGAGTCGCCAGCGCGGGCGATCGCGTCTTGCAGCTGGGCGACCCGGTCTGCACGGGACTCGGCTACTGGGGCGGCAACACCGCGCGGGCCGGATTTCTCGTCGAAGAAGCCAGCCAGCTTCCGGATGCCGCCGCCGACTACGTGCAGAAGCTCGCCGAGCCCTACTACGCCACGGCGGCTGCCTGGTACGAGACGATCCGCATCGGGCTGACCGCGGGGGAGCTGTATGACGTGACGTTTAGCCGGATCGGCGACCCGTTCTACGGCGTTTACCTCAACCCTGGCCACTTCATCCACCTCGACGAATGGCCGTCGTCGCCGGTGAGCCCCGCATCGCCAGTCGTGTTCGCCTCTGGCAACGCGCTGCAGTTGGACATCATCCCGATCACGGGCAGCGCCTACCACACAGCCCAAATCGAGGACGGCGTGGTGCTGGCCGACGCGCAGTTGCGACGGCAGATCGCGGCGCGCTACCCCGGCGCCTGGAGCAGGATCGAGCAACGGCGCTCGATGGTGACGAAGATTTTCGGAATCGAGCTGCATGATGAGGTGCTGCCGCTCTCGAACGCGGCCGCCTATTTCCCGCCGTTTTGGCTAGCGCCGCAGCTGGCAATGATCCGGCTCTGACTTCTACCCGTCTGCGCCGTTTCTGCCCCTTCGGCGTGCTGGGTCGGCATCTGCGCTGGAATCGACGGCGGTCGGCTATCTGCCGCTTGCAAACGGGCGCAAACAGTTCCCTCGGGTGGGCGATGAGTCGATGAACCCCCAGTGCCGAGAACTCCTACATCAGGGTGGCTGCCGCGGAACTCACCGCGGCACCTGGCTTGCCATGGGGAGGTTGATATGTCGCGTTCACGTTTGTTCGGTCGTGTCCTGGGGTCCGCTACCGGTTTGGTAGCCCTCGTTGCCGTCGTCGGTGCTGGCTGGAAGTGGTAGTTCGCTGTGCTCGCAGCTAACGCTGCGGTTCAGCTAACCCACTCCGAGCCGCTTACGGGAAGGAGCTTTCGTCGTGAAGGCAGAACTCATGACGACCGTCGTCGACGCCGATGGTGTCCTGGTCGCCGGCCACAAATGGCGCTAGTCAGCGCCGCTGATCAATGTGGTTGTCGGCTGCGCCTAACGATGGCGCTAGATCCCTGCGCCCGCTAGGCGCAGAGGGTACGACGTACGAGAGGAGGGCAGCAACCGATGACGATTCGACGCAAACTCGATACCTACATTGGCATCGCGGTTGTCGTTGCTGCCCTCCTCGTCGCATTTTCGGTGCTCAACGCCGTCCGAAACGGTTTGACCATCGCCGTGATCCCGGTGCTGGTCCTGGCATTCGTCTTAGTCATCGGTGAGCTTCGTCCGATCCGGATCTCACACGGTGATGGCAGCGTCGACGAGGTCACCATCTCCAGCTCGTTCAGCTTGGCCCTCGTGTTGGCCGGGCCACTGATCATTGCGCTCAGTGCGCAGTCGATCGCGACCCTCCTCGACGACGTGCGTCAGCGCAAGGATCTGCGCAGAATCGTCTTCAACCAGGCGCAGTACATCCTCACCCTGACTGCCTCGCGGCTCGCGTATTCGGCGTTCACCACTCGGGGCTTCTTCGAAGACACTCGTGATCTGCGGCCACGTGACGTGCTGGGCGCGCTCGCCGCGGCCATCGTGTTCTTCGTCGTCAACCACGTGATCACCACCATCGTCATCGCCCTGTCGTTGGGCGAGAACCCGATTCAGCGGATGCCGATGGACTTGCGCTACCACTTGTCGACGTCCGGTGTCTTGCTTGCGTTGGCTCCCGTCCTGGTCATCGCGGTGGACTTCTCCGCCTTCGCGCTGCCGCTGCTGGTGCTGCCGATCGCCGCCGTGCATAAGAGCGCCAAGCTGGCGATTCAGCGCGAGGAGGAGTCGTTGCACGACTCCTTGACCGGCCTGCCGAACCGGACGTTGTTCCACCGAACAGCAAGCACCATGTTGGCCCGCGCATCTGCGACTGGCTCGTCGACGGCGTTGATGATCGTCGACCTCGACCACTTCAAGGAAATCAACGACACCCTCGGACACCACATCGGCGACCAGGTGATCCAGGCGGCCGCAGATCGGCTTTCGGCGGCGCTCGGCGCGAACGCGATGGTCTGTCGCCTCGGTGGCGACGAGTTTGCAGTGCTCGTGCCGGACATCGAGCCAACCGCCGTCCTGATCGTCGCGCACATTGCGTTGCGTACGCTAGCCACACCATTGACAGCGGACGGCGTTCGCATCGACGTCGGAGCCAGCATCGGCGTCGCAGTGGCACCTGAGCACGGACTCGACGTGTCGGCCCTGCTGCGCCGCGCCGATGTCGCTCTGTACACCGCAAAGGAAGAGCGAAACGCAGTTCGCCTGTACTCGCTGGACGACGACCGCAACACCCTCGAGCGGCTTGAACTCCTCGGAGATCTGCGCGGTGCGATCGAGCACGGCGAGGTCGTCGTGCACTACCAGCCGAAGATTTCGGCGCTGACGGGTGGCGTGATTGGTGTCGAGGCATTAGCCCGTTGGCAGCATCCCGATCGCGGACTCATCATGCCGGACGACTTCATCAACTTGGCGGAGCACACCGGGTTGCTCTCGTTGCTGACCGCCTCTGTCCTTGGGACGGCGCTCGCGGATCTGCGGCGTTGGCGAACAGTCGAGCCGACGCTGACCGTCGCGGTCAACGTGGCGCCGGCTCAGCTGAATGACCGCGAGTTTCCCGAGTCTGTCTGGGTCGCTTTGCATCGAGCTGGCGTGCCCGCGGCGGCGCTGACTCTCGAGGTCACCGAGAACGGCGTCATGGCTTCGAGTGGCCGGGTGCGCCAAGTACTCGACGACCTGCGGCGCATGGGGGTTCAACTGTCGATCGATGACTTCGGTAGTGGTGCTACATCGCTGTCATACCTCGGTCGGCTACCGCTGAATGAGTTGAAGATCGACAAGTCGTTCGTGATTGGTCTTGCGGATCCGGTGAACCACGCGATCGTGCGATCGACGATCGAACTCGGACACAACCTCGGTATGCAAGTCGTCGCCGAGGGCGTAGAGACCGTTGACGTATGGCACGAGCTCCAGGTGCTCGGCTGCGACATTCTCCAGGGTTACGTCATTGCGCGGCCGCTTACCGAGACCGCGATGACATCGTCGCTGTCGACCCCGCGTGCGGTCGCGCCCATTGCCTACCGCGCTCGTCTCGCGCCCGTACCGGAGGTCGCCCTCGGCGCCCTCTCCACGCTCCCCGCTACGCAGCACTGAGCAGGGAGACTAACCATGCTGATGGCCTTGCTGGCCGGCTTGCTCGTCGCGACTGTCCCGCTATTCGGTGGCCACTTGCGGGCGCTTGCACACGTGCGCATCAAGTCGTTCTGGTTGATTGCTGGCGCCCTTGCCCTGCAGGTTGTCGCGATCAGCGTCGTACCGACGTGGCCGCGCGCGGTGCTCGTGAGTGCGCACCTCGTTAGCTACGTGATGGCAGGCTGGTTCGTCTGGCTCAACCGCCACGTCAGCGGACTGCCCATCGTCGCGCTCGGCGGTGCTCTCAATGCCGTGACGATCGCGGTGAACGGCGGCACGTTGCCTGCCTCACGTTCAGCGCTTGCGACGGCCGGCATCCATCCCGTTGCCCGTGACTTCAACAACTCCGGCGTACTCGCACATCCGCACCTGGCGTGGCTTGGTGATGTCATACCGGTTCCTGCGAGTGTGCCGATGGCTAACGTGTTCAGCATCGGGGACCTGTTGATTTTGGTCGGGCTCGGCTACGGGCTGCATCATCTGTGCGGAAGCCGACTCGTGCGTTCGTCGCGGCGTGCAGAGCTAACGGCTCCTGCTCCCGCGCTAGGATCGCCGTCGCCTACTCGACGAGGACACCGGTGGTTCCCGACAGCTTCGACGGATTCTTCACCGCGGCGGCATCCGCAGCCGGCGCCCTGATTGGGCTGCGCTTCGTCGCCATCTCGATGCGGCCAGCCGCAAGGCGAATGGCGCCGGCCGCCACTAATCAGTGCGAGGGCGTTGGCGGGTCGGACGGCGGGTGGCTCGGTGGTTGAGAACCGGGCGGCGGGTAACCGGGCCGCGGGTAACCGGGCGGCGGGTAACCGGGCGGCGGTTGATAACCGGGTGGCGGGTAACCGGCGTAGCCGTAGGGCGGATACGGCGGCGGCTTCGGTGGTCCGCTCCAAAAGGGTCTTCCCGCCTGCTGTCCGCGGCGGATCGGCGCTTTGCCACCGGAGAACCAACAGATGCCCGCAACGAGCGGACCGAACGGGACGAAGAATGCGACCGCGGAGCCGATGATCCACGTCTGCTTGGTGTTGTCCCACCATGGCCCAAACGCCTCGTTCGGCTGCCGGGCAATGCTGATCAGACCCGCTATTCCGACGATGTACATAGCGCCGAACACGAGCCAGATTGCACCGAACAACAGAAAGAACCCGACCGGGAACGCCGCGTTGGTCGAGCCGTCGGTGGTCACTTACCGAGCGTAGTGGCCGCGTTTACTTCGTGAGGGCGTTCCGCACATCTGCGACAGCCTCATCGAGGTCTTGGTGGAAAGAGACGGTCGACGGGTCGTGCATGCCGGGCGCGGTCGTGACGCGACGCTGCTGCATAGCGGTAATCGCACTTGTCGAAACCATCGCGATCCGCGCAACCTTGTTGGCGACGACGAACTTGATCAGACGCTGAATCACTTCCTGCACTTCTTCGGATTGGGCCGCAGCGCCCCGCGTGTCGATGACGGCACCCCACGGGCTCGGGGCCTTTGCCACCTCGAGCTTGACGGCAGCGACGTATTGCTCGGCCTGCTGCACCGTGAGTGTGCCAGTGCGCGTCTGCAGCAATACGCCGCCAGGTAGCCATTCAACGTTGAAGGATCCGGTCATGTCTGAGGCCCCTTCTCGCAGTGTGCGACGTGCCAGCTTTCCTGATGTCGACCGCGGGATCGACTCGACAAACTCTACGGTGCGCGGCCTGCGGAGTGGCGGAGCAACTCGGTGGAAAGAAGCTCTTGCGTAGGAGGTCGTTCTCTGCATATGGTCAGGAAACCTGACTAGTTTGGAGTCGCTGTGGATCTCACTGGCAAGGTCGCCATCGTCACCGGCGGTGGTCGCGGACTTGGCCTGGCTTATGTGCAGGCGCTCGCCGCTGCCGGCGCGCGCGTCGTGGTTAATGACGCCGATGAAGCAGTCGCCGCGGAGGCCGTGGCGGCTGTTACTGCGGCGGGTGGCCAGGCTGTCGCGGCGCCAGGTGCTGTGGGATCAAGCGAGGTCGCCCAAGCTCTCGTCGATACTGCGATCGCCCAGTACGGTCAGTTGGACATCCTGGTTACGAACGCGGGCATCCTGCGCGACACCGTTCTTTGGAAGATGAGCGACGAAGATTTCGACGATGTGATTCGGGTGCATCTCAGAGGGACGTTTACGTGTGTGCGCGCCGCCGCGATCCGGATGCGAGAGCAAGGCAACGGCGGCAGCATCATCTGTGTCGGCTCACCCACAGGCCAAGTCGGCAACTTCGGCCAAACCAACTACGCAGCCGCCAAGGCAGGCATCGTTGGGATGGTGCGTAGCTGGGCCCTTGAGCTCGCCCGCGCGAACATTGCGGTCAACGCCATCATCCCAGTGGCGGCGACGACGATGACCGAGTCTGCGCCGTTCCTCAAACCGTATGTCGACGCCTTGCGTGATGGACGGTCGCTTCCCGCCTATGCCCGCCGCGAGCTCAGCTTCGGGCCACCCGAGGACGTCGCAGGCCTGGTTGTCTTCCTCGCCTCACTCACCGCCGCTGATGCAACTGGACAAGTGCTTGCGCTCGGCGGCGACCGACTTGCGTTGTGGGCGCATCCCAGTGAGGTGTGTGTGGAGTTCGCCGACGGTGGCTGGAGCGCTGAAGCAATTGCTGAAGTGTGGTCGGCGACACTTAGCGCCCACGCTCAGCCCGTGGGCCAGCACTTCGCCGAGCCGTACTAATGGCACTCGACGTCGAGGCCCTCGTCGCGATCGATGCACACGTGCACGTCGAGTCTGATGGGCGCGGCCACTTCTCACTCGACAGCGAGCTGATGGCCGCGTCAGAAAAGTACTTCAAGGCTACCGACAACCGCACCCCCACTGTTGACGAGATCGCTGAGTACTACCGTTCCCGACGCATGGCCGCCGTCGTCTTTACCGTCGACTCACACAGAGCGACGGGGCACCCCGCGCTCTCGAATGAGGCGATACTTGCCGATGCCGCCCGTCACGCGGACGTGCTCGTCCCCTTCGTCTCTGTCGACCCGGGCGACGGAGCCGACGCTGTCGCCCGGCTGAAGGATCTTGCCGCGGCGGGCGCACGTGGCCTCAAGCTGCACCCGTCCCTCCAGGGCTTCGCCCCGAATGACGCGCTGCATTACCCGCTGTACGAGGTGGCGCAGACGACACAACTGCCTGTCGTGTTCCACACTGGTCAGACCGGCATCGGCGCCGGGCTGCCCGGTGGCCGCGGAATCAAGCTTCGCTACTCCGATCCGATGCTGATCGACGACGTCGCCGCAGACTTCCCGCACCTGACGATCGTGCTCGCCCACCCCTCGGTGCCATGGCAAGATGCCGCGATCTCCATCGCCACGCACAAGGCGAACGTGTACATCGACCTCTCCGGCTGGTCCCCCAAGTACTTCCCGCCGCAGCTCGTGCGCGCGACTAACGGTTTGCTGCGGCACAAGATGCTGTTCGGTTCGGACTATCCCGTACTCACTCCAGACCGTTGGCTTGCCGACTTCGAGGCTCTTGAGATCAAACCCGAGGTGCGCCCGCTCGTCCTCAAGCGCAACGTGATCCAAGCATTCGCGCTCGCAGAGGAACAATAGGTGCCCGACCTCAGTGTGGGCAGCTGGCCGGCGCGCCGGGCCCGCATCAACCCTGAGGCAATCGCCTTGCGGCAAGGCACTCGCGCGCTTAGCTACGCCGAGCTTGCCGTTCGCGTCGATTACGTCGCAGCAGTGCTTTCCAGTTTGGGCGTCGGCAAGGGCGATCGCGTCGCATATCTGGGGCCGAACGACGTAGCCACCTTCGAGGTCTTCTTTGCGACTGGTCGGCTGGGTGCTGTGTTTGTTCCCCTCAATTGGCGGCTCGCGCCGCCCGAGGTTGCCTACCAGGTCGCGGACTGCACTCCGCGCATTCTGTTGCACGCACTGGAGTTCGAGTCGATCGCCCGCGACCTGCCACTGCTTGCAATGCCGCTTGGCGAGCTTTCGCGGCTGGCCTCGTCGTCAACGTCGCACCTCATAGGCGTCGACGTGGGTCTCGACGACGACGCCGTGATCCTCTATACGAGCGGAACTACCGGCCGTCCCAAAGGGGCCGTGCTGACCCACGGCAACCTTACGTTCAACACGATGAATCAGTTGGCGCACTTTGACGCGCTCTCGACAGACACCACGCTCTGCGTCAGTCCACTCTTCCACGCGGTCGGCTTGGCGCAGGCAACGCTGCCCACGCTGTTCAAAGGCGGGGCGATCCGCGTTTTGGCGAAGTTCGATGCGGCCGCAGTACTCGAGACCATTGCCAGCGAGCGGATTGCATCGTTCTCCTGCGTACCCACGATGCTGAAGATGATGGCCGAGCACCCTTCTTTCCAGACCACTGACCTCACCTCCCTGCGGTATGTCGTCTATGGCGGCTCGCCGGTGCCCGAGCACGCAGCGTTGGCCTGGCAGGCTCGCGATGTCCCACTAGTACAGGGTTACGGGATGACCGAGGCGGCGCCCGGCGTGATGATGGCGACGATGTCCGGCGCGACTGCACACCCGGTTTCCATCGGTGTCCCGCACTTCTTTACCGACGTGGCCGTTGGACCGCACGCCGCCGAGCCGGTGCCTGGCGCGCAAGGCGAGTTGCTCGTCCGTGGTCCGAACGTTTTTCGTGGCTATTGGCAGCGACCAGACGACACTGCCACCGCTCTCGACGGTGGCTGGTACCACTCCGGTGACATTGTGCAGGTCGGCGACGACGGATGGTCCTATGTCGTCGACCGGGTCAAGGATCTATTCATCTCTGGCGGAGAGAACGTGTATCCGTCGGAGGTCGAGCGCGAACTCGCAGCTCTACCTGGCGTCGTGGACGCCGCAGTCGTGGGTGTGCCAGACGCGCTGTGGGGCGAGGTCGGCGTCGCCTTTGTGGTGGTGTCGCAGGACTCGACGTGGACAACGGACTCCGTACGCGCCGCGCTGTCCGGGCGCCTCGCCGCGTTCAAAATACCCGCGCACGTCGAGTTCGTCGTGGCGTTGCCATTGACACCGACGGGCAAGGTTCGTAAGCAAGACCTACGCGTGCGCGCAACGGGCGACGTGCCCGAAGCACGCCGGAAACACGACAAAGAGGAGACGCAATGATCGTCGAGAAGCTGTCAGAGTTGCACAGCCTCGTCGGTGCGCCGCTCGGAAGAAGCGAGTGGGTGCTGGTCGATCAGCAGCGCATCGATAAATTCGCGGACGCGACCGACGATCATCAGTGGATCCACACTGATCCGGTTCGCGCGGCGAACGGGCCATTCGAAGGCACCATCGCCCATGGCTACTTGACTCTTTCGCTGGTAATTCCACTCTGGACCCAGTTACTTGATGTTCGTGAGGCGCGCACGAAAGTGAACTATGGACTGAACAAGGTTCGCTTTCCTGCCCCGGTGCCAGCTGGCTCGAACGTGCGCGCAACTGCGACGCTGGCCGCCGTGGAGGATGTCGCCGGCGGCGGCGTGCAGTTGACCGTCGATATCGTCATCG
Organism: Acidothermaceae bacterium; assembly: GCA_036509315.1. GTDB lineage: Bacteria > Actinomycetota > Actinomycetes > Acidothermales > Acidothermaceae > PALSA-607. The sequence goes on along the minus strand of DATCFU010000249.1, from coordinate 24,647 downwards.
AACGCGACGGAGGCGATAAGCCGGTCTGCGTCGCTCAGCCTGTCTTTCGTTTCTACCCTGGTTAGGTTGCGCGCGAGCTTGTCGGATCATGTAACCGAAAGGAGTGCAGTGGCGCAACGGCCTGCCCGGGCGATGCCGGCAGAAGCGGATGCTCGTCCATCGCTCCTCTACATCATCAAGCAGGTAGAACTCGCTGTGCGCGCCTCACTCGAGGAGATTGTTCGCCCGGTTGCCCTGACAGTGCCGCAGTACACCGCGCTGACGATTCTGGAGCGACAGCCCGACCTCACCTCTGCCGAACTGGCGCGCAACTCGTTCGTGACGACCCAATCAATGGCGGACATGACGGACGCGCTGCTGAGCGCGGGGCTCGTCGAGCGGCGGCGCGACGCTTCTGATCGACGCCGGCTGGTGCTCAGCCTGACGGCGGGGGGGCGCCGGCTACTTCGTCGACTCGAACCGAACGTCAATGCCCTGGAGACTCGCATGGTCGACGGTCTAGCCCCTCGAGAGGTGGCCGAGATACGCGAACGGCTGCTCGCCTGTCGACGCGCGCTTGCTGGCGGCGAACCACACTGAGCCCCAACCGGGCGCGCGGCCACCCGAGTGTGACGAGTCGGGTCGCCGACATCTTGGAGACGTTCGCCGGCCAGCGCGACAGTTTGAGCCTCTCCGAGGTAGCACGACGAACCGGCTTGCCTCTCACCACGACCCACCGCCTCGTCGGTGAACTCGTGAGCCGGCATTTCCTCGAGCGTGACGACGCCGGTCGCTATCAGATCGGTCTGCGCCTGTGGGAACTCGCGTCGCACGCGCCACGATCGGTTGGGCTGCGCGATTCAGCGCTGCCCATCATGGAGGATTTGTACGAGGCAACGCACGAGAACGTGCAGCTCGCCATTATCGACGGCACGGACGCGGTCTACGTCGAGCGGCTAGCGGGCCGTGACTCGGTGCAGGTGCTCACCCGCCCTGGTCTTCGGCTCCCTGTTCACGCGACCGCCGTCGGGCTCGTGCTCCTCGCGCACGCATCACCGGAGACGCAGGAGGAGGTGTTGAGGTCGCCGCTGGCGCGCTACACCCGCTACACGATCACGGATCCACGCCGGTTGCGGCGGATTCTCGCGGAGGTACGGCAAGTCGGGTACGCCATCAGCGACCGGCAGATCCAAACCATTTCGTCGTCGGTCGCCGCACCTGTCCGAGATGGTTCTGGCGCGGTCGTCGCCGCGATCTCCGTTGTCGTCAAGGCGAGGGACAACATCTCGGCCCAGTACGTACCCGCTGTGATGGCGGCCGCGCGCGGTATCTCGCGCGCTCTGGCGTGACGGTCAGCCTGCTTGCGACTCGAGCTGCTGCGCAAGGACGTCGAGCACCCGGTAACAGGGGAGCACGTCTGCAACGCTGGAGTTTGGCGAGCGGCCTTCGTCTATAGCGGAAACGAACTCGCGGTCCTGAAGTTCAATGCCATTCATCGACACTGCCACCTGCGAGACGTCGACCGGTTCGTCCTTGCCTGTTAGCAGATCGTCGTAACGCGCGAGGTAGGTGCCGTTGTCGCAGATATAGCGGAAGAACGTGCCGAGCGGTCCGTCGTTGTTGAAGCTGAGTGACAGCGTGCAGACCTTGCTACTCGACGTCCGCAGCTGGATCGACATGTCCATGGCGATCCCGAGAACCGGATGGATCGGCCCTTGCACTGCGTTCGCGATGACGACGTGCTCGCCCGTCTGATACTGGAAGAGGTCGACGGTGTGGGCCGCATGGTGCCACAGCAGGTGATCTGTCCAGCTCCTCGGCTGGCCGAGGGCGTTCATGTTGGAGCGGCGGAAGAAGTAGGTCTGCACGTCCATCTGCTGGATCGATAGCTCGCCCGCCACGATCTTGTTATGCACCCATTGATGCGATGGATTGAACCTGCGGGTGTGGCCGACCATCGCCACCAACCCGGTCTCGCGCTGTGCTTCCTCAACTGCGAGGGCGTCAGCCAGGTTGTCGGCGAGCGGAATCTCGACCTGCACGTGCTTGCCGGCGCGCAAACTCGCGATCGATTGCGCAGCATGCATTTGCGTCGGCGTGCAGAGGATCACTGCATCGACGTCATCTTGCGCGAGGGTCTCGTCGAGGTCGGTGGTCGCGTGGGAGGCGCCGTACTTTTCGGCCACCTCGCGTGCCTGCTCGATGCGACGACTGACGATCGAGGTGACCTCGACGCCGTCGATGTTCTGCAAGGCGTCAAGGTGCTTGATGCCGAACGCGCCGGCACCGGCGACAGCGATGCGCATCAGTTCTCAGGCCGGACGACGATGTGTCCGACGGCAGTGTTCGACGCGGGCACGTGGTAGAAGCGGTAGAGCTCCTTGATGCTCGGGCCCATAGCTCCGCGCATGATCAGCCACATCACCATTTCGACACCCTCAGAGCCCGACTCGCGCAGGTATTCAAAGTGCGGCATCTTACGGAGCAGTTCAGGGTCGGCTGTCAGGTTGTCGAGGAAGGCGGTGTCGAACTCCTTGTTGATCAGCCCGGCGCGCGGACCTTGCAGCTGGTGACTCATGCCACCGGTGCCCCATACCTGAACGTTCAGGTCTTCTGGGTAGCTCTCGATTGCCCGTCGCAGTGACTGACCGAACAAATAGCACCGGTTGCCGGTCGGCGGCGGATACTGCACAACGTTGACTGCTAGCGGAATGACCTTCACTGGCCACGTCTCGGGCTGGCCGTACACGAGCGACAGCGGCACCGTGAGGCCGTGATCGACCTCGAGCTTGTTCATGATGGTCAAGTCGAACTCGTCGAGGATCATCTCCTGCGCGATGTGCCATGCGAGGTCAGCGTGGCCCTCGACGACCGGCACCGGCCGCGGGCCGTAGCCCTCATCCGCGGGCTCGAAACTGTCGGCGCAGCCAATCGCGAAGGTAGGAATCATTTCCATGGAGAATGCCGACGCGTGGTCGTTGTAAACGAGGAAGATGACGTCGGGCTTTTCTTCCTTGATCCATTGCTTGGTCCACTCGTAGCCCTCGAACAGCGGGCGCCAGTAGTCCGTCCCCGTCTTGCCGAGGTCGATCGCGGCTCCAATGGCGGGCACATGGCTTGTCGTCAAGCCTGCGGTGATTTTGGCCATGTCAGCGGTGCTCCTTGATCGAACGGTTGCCTTCAATCGACCGGCCGCCAGCCAGCATCATCGCGGCGTACTCCTCGACGGTCATGTCGGTCATCGTGCTCACGGCCTGCTGGAAGCTAAGACCGTCGGTAGCGAAGATCTTGGCGAGGAAGTAGATGTTGCCGCCCTCGCGAATCGCGGCGTTGTAGTCGCGAGTAAGAACCGCCTGCTTCTGGGCCTGCGTCATCGGCCATTCATCGACATAGGCTCGCTCGTCGGACTTGAACCGCGTGCGATTCTCCGCCTTCATCAAACTCATGCAGAACTGATTCAGCGGGTAGCCCTTGCGTGAGCGTTGCGCGGTGAAAACCGTGGTGCCGGGGATGTCGTCGAAGTCGGAGACGTCCACGCCTACTCTCCTTCCCAGTAGAGCCGCATCGGGTTGTCGATGAGCAGTTTGTGCTGAAGTTCTTCCGTTGGTGCGACCCGGGGGATGAGATCGACGAGTGCGCCGTCGTCCGGCATGTGAGTCTTGAGATTTGGATGCGGCCAGTCGGTCCCCCACAAGACGCGGTCGGGGAAAGACTCGACGATGTGTCGGGCGAAGGGCACAAAGTCGTCGTACGTCGGCGGCCCGCTCATCGACAGCCGCTCGGGGCCGCTCACCTTTGACCAGATGTTCGGATGCTCGGCCATCAGTTTGACGAACAGCCCGAACTCGTGGCCGTCGATCGGCTGTGTCACGTCTGGGCGGCCCATGTGGTCGACGACGACCGTCGTTGGCAACGACGTGAAGAAGTTCCACCGCTCGGCCAGGTCGACCGCTTCGAAATATACGACGATATGCCAGCCGAAGGGTGCAATCTGTTCGACGAGGCTCAGGTAGTAGGCATCGGGCTTCGGATCGACCAGCCGTTTGACGAAGTTGAATCGCACGCCGCGCACGCCCGCTTCATCAAGCGCTTTCAATTCGTCGGCGGAGATATCGGGCTTGATGGTGGCAACCCCACGAGCCAGACCATTCGCTGCGCCGAGCGCGTCGACCATGGCCCGATTGTCGGCTCCGTGGCAGGTGGCCTGCACGATGACGTTTCGAGAGAGCCCGAGGAAGTCGCGGGTCGCGAAGAGCAGGTCCTTGCCAGCGTCACACGGTGTGTACTTCCGCTCGGGTGCGTAAGGGAATTCATCGCCAGGACCGAACACGTGACAGTGTGCGTCGACCGCACCGAGCGGCGGGGTGTAGGTCGGCTTGGACGGGCTCGGGTCGAACGGCAACCAATCGGCGTCCATCTGAAAGGTCTGGCTCATGAGACTCTCGCCTGGTTCTGTCCCATCACAAACCTCGCTTGACGAGGATGGCATCGAGTCGTGGATAAACGCGCCGGGCGTTGCCGGAGAAGACGGCATCCTTCACCGCGGGCGAGACGTCGAGCGCGTCGATGTAGCGCTTCGTGTCGTCGAAGTAGTGGCCCGTTTCGGGATCGATGCCGCGGACCGCGCCGACCATTTCTGAGCCGAACAAGATGTTCTTCGGATCGATCACCTCGAACAAAAGGTCGATGCCGGGCTGGTGGTAGACGCAGGTGTCGAAGTAGACGTTCTTCATGATGTGCTCGGAGAGCGGTGGCTTGCTGAGCATGTCGGCCAGGCCTCGATACCGGCCCCAGTGGTACGGAACCGCCCCGCCGCCATGCGGGACCACAAAGCGCAGTGCGGGGAAATCAGAGAACAGATCGCCCTGCAGGAACTGCATGAACGCCGTTGTGTCCGCGTTTATGTAGTGGGCGCCGGTGGCGTGGAAGTTTGGATTACAACTTCCCGAAACGTGCACCATCGCCGGCACGTCGAGTTCGACCATCTTCTCGTAGAACGGGTACCATAACTTGTCAATCAGCGGCGCGGAGTTCCACAACCCACCGCTCGGGTCAGGATTGAGATTGCAGCCGACAAAGCCCAACTCGGTGACACACCGCTCGAGTTCGGCAATCGAGTGGTCAATCGGAACCCCCGGCGACTGCGGCAGTTGGCATACACCGACGAAGGTAGTCGGATACAGATCGACCACTCGCTTGATGAGGTCGTTACATGCTCTGCTCCAGGCCAAGCTGATCGATTCATCGCCGATGTGGTGCGCCATCGTCGATGCGCGCGGGGAGAAGATCGTCATGTCCGCGCCGCGTTCGGTGAGCAGGCGCAGCTGGTTCCTTTCGATCGTGTCCTGGATCTCCGCATCCGAGATGCTCGGATACAGCGGAGCCGCGGCTCCTGCGTCATACGCGGCGACCTGGGCGTCGCGCCACGCGCTGTGGGCATCGGGTGCCGTTGTGTAGTGGCCGTGGCAGTCAATGATCACCTGCGCGCCGCCCGAATCGCATCGAGGAGGCTGCCCAAATCATCGGCGCCAAGCGCGTTGTGCTGGTCGCTCGCCCAGGCCTGCCGTCGTGCGGTCGCTGTCGCCATGAGCGCGTCGACGTCGGCGTCTCTCACGGTTGCCGCAGCTTCCATCATCTCTTCTGACCGCCGCTCGCCGTGCTCGATGGAGCGCCGGATCATGTACTGCGCGAGCGCGGCCCAGTCGGCGGCCGGTAGCAGGTTCGACAGCGAATCGAGCACCGGCTTCTCGACGCCCCACATACGTGCAGTGAGCATCGACTCCATCAGCAACGCCTCGATACCCTTCACCACAACAGACCGGCAGAGCTTGGTCGCGGACGCCGGCCCGACAGTCGGTGCGAAGAACTCGACGCCAGAGAATCCCAAGCCACGGGCCGTCTCGACGAACTCGCTCGCGTGCGGCCCGCCGAGCAGGATCGGCGAGCTGATGCGCTTGGGGTAGATCGGCGACAGAACTGCAGCCTCGACGTAACGCCCACCTACCTCATCGACGAGCGCGGACGCTTCCTGCTTCTGTCCCGGCGATGCGGAGTTCAGATCAAGAAACCACGCTCCCGTGGCGAGAGCCGATCCCACGTCACGTGCGGCATAGAGATCGTTCGCTGCGGTCACCGCGCTGATCACGAGGCCTGCGGACTGCGCCGCGTCAACTGCATCCGCCGCGACTCGAACCGGCAACTCGTTCGCGTTGCGGGCAGCCCGGCTGTCGGGATCGCCGAACGCGGTATCCCAGGCCGACAACGTGTTGCCGTCGGCGAGATCCTCGGCGAGGACGCGGCCGACTTCGCCGAGCCCGATCAGTGCAATATTCATGGGCCTGCCCATACCAAACGGGGCACGAACACCTCGCCGCGCATCAAGAGCCGCGCCGTCCGCAACAGGGCGGCTTGCGTCACGACGACAGCGCCGTCGACGATCTCGACGTCCATCGTGACCGTGAAAAAGCCGGTCGGATGCTCGATCTCGACCTCGGCCGGGTCGTTGATCTTGGCGACCTCGGCGGCAACTGACCCTGGCACCAAGCAAGCCGTCGCAACCGAGACCGCGCCGAAGACGCCGATTGCCTCGTGCACGCGGTGCGGGATCAGGGTGCGGGTGTCAACGGCACCGCCGTGTTGCGGAGTCGAGACGAGTGTCATCTTCGGCACCGTCTTGGTGGTTACGTCCCCGAGATTCATCATCGGCCCGACCGCTAGCCGAATGTCTTCAATGCGGCGCAACACATCGGCGTCCGCTTCGATTTCGCTTGGACTCTCATGGCCGGTCAGGCCAAGATCATCGGCCTTGATGCAGACGACCGGCATCCCGTTGTCGATACACGTGACTCTGATGCCGTTGACTTCGTCGACCGCGTGGCCAGTCGGGAGGAGTGCCCCGCACGTCGAGCCGGCGACGTCGAGAAAGTCGATCGGTATCGGCGCGTGCGTTCCGGGGACCCCGTCAATGGCCGCCGTTCCGTCGTAGCGAACCTTGCCCGCCGGCGTCTGCACGTGGGCGACCGCCAGCGTCTGAGTGTTCTCCATCCAGATCCGTACCGGCGTCACGTCGCCCGTCGCCTCGATCAACCCTTCCTCAAGCGCGAATGGGCCGATGCCAGCGAGCAGATTTCCGCAGTTCTGATTGTCCGAGACCTCCGCGCGATCGGGCCACACCTGCAAGAACAAGTAGTCGACATCGGCGTTCTCACGAGCCGACTTTGCCACGACGGCAACCTTCGACGTCAGTGGATGTGCGCCACCCATGCCGTCGATTTCTCGTGGGTCTGGTGAGCCCATTGCGGCGAGCAGCACGGCGTCTCGGGTCTCGTGGTCATCGGGCAGGTCCTCGACGTGGAAATACAGGCCCTTCGAGGTACCTCCCCGAATCACCGAGCACCTGATCGCCGTCTGACTCATGAGTCAACGCTGTCGACGTAGCGAAGCCCGCGCTCGGCAAGACGGTCACGCATCTCGTAGATGTCGAGTCCGAGTTCAGCGGCTTCGAGACGGGCGCGCTTGGTGACCTCGTTCGCCTCGCGGGCGCGCGCCTTCTCCAGCACTGCCGCGGCGTCCGCGCGTGCGACCACCACCACGCCATCGTCGTCGGCGACGATTACGTCGCCGGGACGAACGAGCGCCCCTGCGCACACGATCGGCGTCTGCACGTTCGCTGGGGTTTCCTTCACGGTGCCTTGCGCAGAAATGGTCTTCGACCACACCGGAAAACCGATGCGGGTAAGGAACGCAATGTCGCGGACTCCGGCGTCGATGACCAATCCCCTGACGCCGTGCGCCATCAAGCTGGTGGCCAGTAGGTCACCGAAGTAGCCGTCCTCGCAAGGGCTGGTTGGCGTCACGACGAGCAGGTCGCCAGGCTTGGCTTGCTCGACTGCCACGTGGATGGCCCAGTTGTCTCCGGGGGCGACCTCGCAGGTCAGCGCGTTGCCTGCCGCCTTGATCGGCCGGTAGATCGGCCGCAGCCGTGACGCCAGTAGGCCGATCCGACCTTGCGCCTCGTGGATGGTCGCGACGCCCAGTTCCCTGAGGGCATCGACGACCGCCAGGTCGGTGCGGGGAGTGTTGCGGACGACAATCGGCATGGGGTCATTTCTTTCAGCGCGGCTGTGGTGAAACCAGAGTGTATTCCGCTGAACGGAAGGCTATGTGAACTAGCGATAGAACCAGTCGTGCTCGTAGGGCAGCCCGGTGTAGTTCTCCGCGAGCGCTGTCGCCATCGCTCGCGACGTGACGACGTAGTTGAGTTGGGAGAGAGCAAGCGCCTCGTCGAACGGATCGTCGGCTGGCGACCTGTGGAGGGTTGTGGTCATCCACCACGAGAAGTGAGTCGCTCGCCAGACCCGATGGCCCGCCGTCTCGGAGTATGCGGCGAGCAAATCCTCGCGGCCCGCTGCGTAGTAACCGCCGAGGGCGCGGGCCAGTAGTCGGACGTCAGCGATCGCGAGGTTCATCCCTTTTGCGCCGGTCGGCGGGACGATGTGGGCGGCGTCGCCGGCCAGGTAGAGCCGGCCATGTTGCATCGGGGTAGCCACGAAGCTGCGCATCGGGGTGATGCCTTTGCTGAGGATCGGGCCCTCAGTGAGGGCAAAGCCCGAGTCGTCGGCCAACCGCGTGTGCAGCTCGGCCCAGATCCGATCGTCGGACCACTCGTCGAGGGGCTCGTCCGGGGCGACTTGCAGGTACATCCGGGTCACCGCCTGCGACCGCATGCTGTGCAAGGCGAACCCGTTCGCGTGGCGCGCGTAGATGAGTTCGGCGGACGACGGGGGCGCCTCCGCGAGGATGCCGAGCCAAGCAAACGGGTAGCTTCGTTCATACACCGTGAGGTTCGGTACGTAGCCACGGCTAATGCCGTGGAACCCGTCGGCGCCGATCACGAAGTCGCACTCGACGCTCTCGCGAGTGCCCTGATGCTCGAAGCCGATCCTCGGTTGCGCGGAGCCGAGACCCTCCAACGCGACGTCAGTTACCTCGAACCGCAGGTCACCGCCAGCTGCTATGCGCGCAGCGATCAGGTCTTTGACGACTTCCTGCTGTCCGTACACCGTCACGCCGCGGCCGGTGAGTTCGGCGAAGTCGAGTCGGTGCGTCTTCAACCCGAAGCGCAGATTCGTTCCGTCGTGCGGCAGCCCTTCGGCATCCATCCGAGCTCCGACGCCTGCCTCGCGCAGCGTCTCTGCACTGCCATGCTCGAGCACTCCGGCCCGGACGCGGTGCTCGACGTAGTCGCGGTCGCGTTGCTCCAGCACCACCGACTCGATGCCCTGCGCTTCGAGCAGTCTCGCCAGCAAGAGGCCAGCCGGCCCGGCACCAACGATGCCAACTTGGGTACGCACGCCGCCTCCAACGGGAGGAATGGCTCAGAACGGGAACGCTCTGGGCTCGCTCCGCGATGTTATCCATTGAAGGTCGCAAAACTCTTCCGCCGCAAAGCCCACTCCGAATCGACCCCAGCCGCTGTCTTTCATGCCGCCGAACGGCATCTGCGGTTCGTCGTTCACCGTCTGGTCATTGACGTGAATGATTCCTGCGTCGAGTGACCGCGCGACAACCATGCCTTGTTCCGCGGTGGCGGCCAACACCGCCGCGCAGAGCCCGAACCGGGACTCATTCGTTCGCCGGATTGCATCGGCGGCGTCTTCGACAACGTCGAGAATGACGACCGGGCCGAAGGTTTCATCTAGTGAGAGTTCAGCCTCCGACGGCACGTCCGCGAGGATCGTCGGCGGATAGCACGGGGGCTCTGCGACTCCACCGGCCACCACCCGGGCCCCGAGGGCGACAGCTTCCTCGACCCGGCGGGTAATGAGCGACAAGGCCCACCTGCTGATCAGCGGACCGATGACGGTGCCCGGATCGCGGGGGTCACCCACGGGCAACTTGGCCACGCGCGCCACCAGGCGATGCGTGAACTCTTGCGCGATAGATCGCTCGACCAGTATTCGCCGTACGCACATACAGACTTGGCCCTGGTGAACGAACGCACCGTACGCCGCCGCTTCGACCGCGTATTGCAAGTCGGTGCCGGCGAGCACGATCAGGGGACTTTGGCCACTGAGCTGAAGTACTAGTCGCTTCAGGTTGCGCCCAGCTGCCTCCGCGAGTCGACGACCAGTAGCGGTCGATCCGGTGAAGTTGATCCTGCGCACCAGCGGATTCGTGATCAGTTCGTCGCCGATCCCGCCCGCTTCGCCGGGTGCGTGCGTGACCACGTTGAGAACGCCTGCCGGCAATCCGGCGTCCTCGAAGAGCTGCGCCCAAAAGGTGCCGCCCGTCGATGGGGATTCCTCTGACGGCTTGAGCACCACGGTGTTGCCCAGCGCGAGCGGGCCGGCGATAGCACGTCCCGCGAGCGTCAGCGACGCGTTCCACGGAGCAATCGCACCGACGACGCCAACCGGTCTGCGCGTCGCCATCGCGTGCGTTCCTGGTACGTCTGATGGCAACACCTGACCGGACGGCGAGTGCGCAAGGTTCGCGACCTGGCGCAACAACGACACCGCGAAGTCGATCTGAATATTCGCGAAATGCCGCGCGCAGCCGGTTTCGACAGCGAGCTCGGACACGACCGCACGTCTGCGCCCCGCAAGGTCGTCGGCGGCCCGCAGGAACACCTTCTTTCGATCGTTTGGAGTCGTGGCTGCCCATCCGGGAAAGGCGTTGTGCGCCGCCTCGACAGCACGTCGCGCGTCATCGCTATCGCCGGCAGCAGCGGTTGCGACCACCGCGGCGTCCCATGGGCTGAGGCTTTCGTACTCGCGACCACTGATGGAGTCGCACCACTGACCGTCGATGTAATGGCGAAGCCGTCTCGGCGGGTTCGACGCGCTAACCGGAACCTCTGAACTAACCGTGGTCGCTGACAACGCCGCCTCCCTCGATCGTTTTGGGCGGTAGCTTTTCAGGCCGCGTGAGCCGATATCCGACGGGCAGCAGTTGGAAGTGCAGTCGATCGGTCAGCAGGCTCCACAATCCTCTTGGCAGGAAAAGCGCGAAGCCCATCGCGACCACACCGAGGCCGATGAGATACCACGCGCCTTCGTCCGCAAAGTTGTACTGGATGACAAAGAAAACGATGGCACCGATGATCGGTCCCTCGAAAGTGCCGAGTCCGCCAACGAGCACCATGAAGATCATGTACGCCGTGTACTGAACGCCAAAGATCGAGGTCGGCTGGATGAACGAGGTGTTGGCAAGGATGAGCGCACCGGCGGCGCCGCAACCAAAGCCCGCCAGTACGAACAGCAGGAATCGCAGGGGACGCACGCGCACACCGACCGAGGCAGCGGCCTCCTCGTCGTCGCGAATCGCCTGTAGTGCGGCACCGGTTCGTCTGCGTAGCAGCAAGAAGATTGATCCCAAAAGGAGCACCGTAAAGGCGAGAGAGAGCCAATACGTGTAGTCGCGTCGGTCGGTAATCGAGTACCGGTTCAGTCCGTGCAATGAGGTGCCCGTGCCGCCACCCAGACTGTGATCGAGGATGACGAGCAAGGCGAGGGCTTCGGCCACCACCCAGGTTCCAACCGCGAACTGGCCGCCCCGGAGGCGCAGGACCAGAAGGGACTCCACCGCTGCCAGCGCGGCGGAGGCGAACGCCGCGATAACGATTGCGAGGTAGGGCGTCACACCGTGCTGGGTCAAAAAGATCGTGGCGTACGCGCCGAAGCCGATGAATGCTTGCTGGCCCACGGAGACCATTCCGCCGTAGCCAGCAAGGGCATTCCACATGATGGCCAGGATGAGAAACGTGAACAGGCTGGTCAGTTGCTGAACTGCATTTGCGCCCATCATCTCGGGCACGAGGAACAGTACGACCACGAGTGCAAGTGACATGACGGATGCGACCCGCGACGCGCCGGTTGACCGCCGCACGAACCAGCCTGTGTCGCCGGGCATTGTGTCGCCGCGCACGGTTGTCATGTCGTGGTACTCCGGCTCGCGAAGATGCGCCCTCGAGGACTCGCAAGGACCGCGAGGAAGACCAGGTGGCCAGCGAGGATCGAGTACCGCGGATCGATATTGGCTCCGATCGTTTGCGCAATGCCCAGCACGATGCCGCCGCCGAGAGTCCCCCACAATGAGCCGAGCCCGCCGATCACTACTGCTTCGAAGGCGAAGATCAGCTGGGTAGGCCCACTTGACGGTTGAAAAGTCGACCTGATGGCGAGGAATGAGCCGGCCAATGTGGCAGTCGCCAATGCGATCGCGGTGGCCTTGGCGTAGACGGACCACGCAGGGATGCCGACGAGGGCCGCTGTATCAGGGTCAAGAGCGGTCGCGCGCATCTCACGACCAAACGGCGTGCGTCGTAGCGTGAGTTGCAGGCCGCCGAGCACGACAACTGCGAGTGCAAGAACGAGGAGGCCGATGTAGGGGACGGCTAGTTGGGAGTTGATGACCCAACTCTTCGTCGAGATCGTGCCGGCCTTCGCGCCGAGCGAGCGAACATCTGGTGAGTAGGTCTGCAGCAGACCGTTCTGGATGACGATCGAGAGACCGAACGTCGTTAGCAACGGGATTAACGGTCCGCCGCGCAGGCTGCGCGCCAGCACGCTGCGCTGCAGGACATAGCCGAATGCCGCCATGATCGGCAACACCGGCAGTAGCGCGACGAACGGCGACACGTGGTAAGTGAACGAAACCTCCCATACGAGAAAGGCGCCGAGCACGGCGATGTCGCCGTGCGCGAGGTTGATGATGCGCATGACACCGAACATGAGTGACAAGCCGCAGGCAAACAACGCGTAGAGGCCGCCGAGCAGCAGGCCCTGTACGACGGCATTGACCCAACTCATGCCGACCCCTGCGTGCGGAGGCCAAAGTAGGCCTCGGTAATGAGTTCACGACTGACCGACGCGGTAGGGGCTTCCAGCACGATCTTCCCCTCGAGAATGCACATCACCCGATCGGCGACCGACATCGCACGTCGCAGGTCCTGTTCGACCAGCACGACGGTCGAGCCAGACTTGATCAGCGAAGAGAGCGACTCGTACACCGCATCGACCGCGATCGGGGCGAGGCCAAGCGATACCTCGTCGACCATGAGCAGTCGCGGGTTGGTCATGAGTGCTCGACCGATTGCCGTTGCCTGCTGTTCGCCCCCGGACAGTTGCGACGCCCTCTTGTTCCGCAACGGTTTGAGCATCGGGAAGGCGGCCACCACAGTGTCGACGGTCCAGGGGCCACGCCTCGCTCGCCGGCCCGCGACAAGCAGGTTCTCCTCGACAGTGAGGTCGGCGAACAGCTTGCGCCCTTCCGGCACCAGTGCGATGCCGAGTGCGACTCGTCGATGCGCGGGCACGCCGGTGATGTCGACGTCATCGAACCGAACCGATCCGGCGGAGGCTGGATGCGCGCCGGCGAGTGTTCGCAGCAGCGTCGACTTCCCCGCCCCGTTCGCGCCGACGAGGGCGACGGTTTCGCCTTGACTCACCGTGAAACTCACCCCACGCACGGCTTGGAGCAGTCCGTGCCGAGCCTGCAGGTCTAGAACGTCCAGCAGGGTCACGGGCCTGCCTTTCCCAGATATGCGTCGACAACGGCGGCATCGCGAAGCACGACGTCAGGCTTGCCGCTGGCGATCACCCGCCCGGCGTCCATCGCCACGAGACGGTCGATGACCTGGAGCAGCAGATGCACGATGTGCTCGATCCACACGATGCTGATCCCGCGCCCCCGTACGCCCCGGATCGTATCGACCAGCTGGGCGGCCTCGGCGTCGGTCAGTCCGCCGCCAATCTCGTCGAGCAACAGCACCTGTGGATCTGTTGCCAACGACCTCGCCAACTCCAGCCGCTTGCGATGCAACAACCCCAAGCTCTCTGCGCGCCGGTTGGCCAGGTCGATCAGCCCACACAGTTCGAGCACCTCGATCGACTTGTCGTACGCGGCGGATCTGCCGAGGCCGGCGCCGTACGACGCGCCAACGAGCACGTTCTCGAGTACGGTCATAGCGCCGAACGGGCGAGGAATCTGGAACGCTCGCCCGACGCCGCGACGACAGCGCTGCTCCGATCGCATGTGAGTGATGTCTTCCGTGCCGAGATGCACGGTGCCGGCGCTGGGCGCGAGCGATCCAGACAGCACGTTCAGCAGCGTCGTCTTGCCGGCCCCATTCGGGCCCACGATCCCGACAGCTTCGGTGCCCACCTCGAAATTTACGTTGTCGAGTACCTGCAGCGAGCCGAACCGCTTGGACAAGCCCACCCCGACCAGCCGGAGCTGATCGGGGTGGGATGTCCCGGTGGAGGAACCGGCGGGTGCTTCGCTCACGCGCCGTAGGGCTGCAACGTGCCTGCGATGGGAACGTTCGTGTCGGAGGAGTGCTCACAGATCACGAACGCGAGCTTGTACGGGCCTGACGGTGCCTTGACCCATTGCCCACCGATGATCGGTGTGACCACGACGTTGGCGTTGGGTCCCTTGCCCCACTGCAGCTGTCCGACCGGAGTCATCACGGAAAGCGTGCTGATCGCGGTGACCACGGCCGTCTTGTCTTGTGGATCTGACGACGCCTTGAGGGCGGCGGCCGCCACGTCGAAGAGCGCGAGGCTGGCACCGAGTTGCTGGTTCCACTGCTTTCCCGCTGAGCTTTGATACCCGGTCGCCAGATCCGCGGAGCTCACGCCTGTCAGTGACGATGTGTAAGGCCACGTCGGCGCCCAGTAGACTCCGCTGGCGACTCCTATGCCGATCGCGCCCAGTGCTTCGACCTGCGACGGGAATAGGCCAGTCTTCGCGATCTGTGCAATCTTCGGCTTGTAGCCCTGCTGCGCGGCCTGCTGCCAGAACGTCGCGAAGTCAGGGGGGATCGGGAACGTGTTGAAGATCTCGCAGTCGCCGGACTTGAACTTGTTGATCTGGGACGAGTAGTCGTTTGTGCCATCGGTGTACGCGCCTGGGTCGTCGATCGTGTACCCGGCCTTGGTCAACAGCGGGCCTAGTGCGGATCTGATGGCGTTCCCATCGGCGTCATTGGGCCACATGACGCCGACCTTCTTGTTGGTCGAGACCTGTGGCCACATCGTCGTGTAGGCATTGGCGAACTGCTGGACACCGAAGCAGAAGTGGTAGGTCCACTTGTAGGCGTGGTTGTCTCCCGGCTTCGCACCTCGACCGTAATAGAACGACTCCCACGGCACGACCGTCGACACGCACGGGACGCCCGCTGCCTCACAGGCGTCGGCGACCGGGTTGACCTGCTCCGGGGTCGAGGTCACGAGCATCAAGTCGACCTTCGTACTATTGATCAGGTCGTTTGCTACCTGAGCGGCGCGTGCGGGATCGGACTGCCCGTCCTTGTCGATGATCTGGACGTTCCAGGTCTTGCCGCCA
The DNA here is from genome assembly GCA_036509315.1 of Acidothermaceae bacterium. Classification (GTDB taxonomy): domain Bacteria; phylum Actinomycetota; class Actinomycetes; order Acidothermales; family Acidothermaceae; genus PALSA-607. Next base: position 9,317 of record DATCFU010000249.1, on the reverse strand, counting down.
ATCTGGATGCCGTTCGCGAACGCCTTGCGCGCCAGCCCCAACACGTAGCCATCGGGCTCGCCGAACCCGGCGTCAGCGCCGGTGATGGGGCTTACGTAGCCGATCTTGATCGTGCCTGCGCTCGGTCCGCCCGATGCCGCAGCCGAGGTGGATGGCGCCGCGGCTGTCGTCGAGGCCGCGGAGGACGGAGCTGCTGCCGTGGTGGACGCGGGGGTCGACGGCGCCGCAGTTGACTTCTTGCTGCTCGAACACGCCGCGAGAAGCGGGCTCGTGAACGCTAGCGTCGTCGCGCCCAAGCCGGCCGCGCGCAGAAAATTCCGCCGGCTGATAGCCGCCTGGACGACCTCGGGCTGTGAAGAAGGGTCCACCATGACCTCCACGATTGCGGGTGAGTGGGGCGAAACGTAGGAGGCGGCGTGCTGGCCGTCAACGACTTGTTCCACTAGGTGGAACACTTTGGGTTACGATTCGAACATGGCCTCCGGCGACGCGAAACAGCGGCTGCCGACCGCGACGAGCGCCACCGCAGGATTTTCGCAGTCCCTTGAGCGTGGATTGCAGATTCTGGCAGTTTTCAGCGAGCGCCGCCCCGTTCTGGGCATTGCCGACATTGCTCGTGCCGTCGACCTGAACAAGAGCACCACGCATCGCTACGTCGCGACCTTGGCGCGCTTGGATTACCTCCAACAGGACCCCGAGACAAAGAAATACTCTTTGGGGCCGCGGGTGGCGGACCTCGGGTTCGCGGCGATCAACTCGATGGAGATCACCCGCGTCGCCGCACGACCACTTCAGGCGCTCGCCGACGAGACCGGACACACGGTCAGCATGGCGGTCCTCGACGGTTCAGACATCGTCTACGTTGACCGGCGCCGCAGCGCTCGCGGCGTCCATCTCGGGATGGAGCTGAACCTGCACGTCGGCTCCCGGCTGCCTGCCTACTGCACGGCGCTGGGAAAGGTCCTGCTGGCGAACCGCGATCCAGCTGCCCTGCGGGTGCTGCTCGATCGCACAGACCTGGCTCGTCGGGCGCCGAAAACCATCACTGCGCGCGAGCAACTCACCTTCGCCCTCGGCCGAATCCGCGACCTCGGCATCGGATTGAACGACGAAGAACTGGCCCCTGGGTTGCGCGCGATTGCGGCGCCGGTGCGTTCGCGCTCCGGAGAGGTCATCGCTGCCGTCGGCGTTGTTGTCCCCCTGAGCATCGCCACCGTCCCGATGGAGGTGCTGACCGCCCGCCTCGAAGCGCCGTTGCGACGGACCACGAACGAGATATCCGCCCGGCTCGGCTACAGAGTGGAAGCGTCGTAGCGAGAACGCGGAAACGTCTCAGCTAGCGGCGTGCGCGTTCCAATTATCGGAACGCCTGGTTGATTATTCAGCGCTGCCCGTCTACGGTCTGCCCACCTGTGCGTGCGCGGACGAGGAGGCAACTGGTGATCCTGGACGACTCGAGGTGGAAGGGCCAGATCTTCGTCGGCGGAGCATGGGTTCCCGGCGCCGGCGGCGTTGCCGACGTCATCGAACCGGCGACCGGGGCCACGCTCGCGCAGAAGGGTCTCGCAGGGCCCGGCGACGTTGCGACGGCTGCCGCCAGTGCAAGCGACGCGCAACGCGAGTGGGCTGCGTTGCCGCACCCGGCACGTGCGGCCGTCCTGCGCAAGGCCGGCGCGCTCTGGGCTGAGCACGCCGAAGAGATCAGCTGGTGGAACATCCGAGAAGTCGGCGCCATCGAGGGCATGGCCGGCTTCGCGGTGCATGTCGCCGAACAGGAGTGCTACGAAGCGGCTTCGTTGCCGAGCCGGCCGACCGGGGAAATCCTGTCGAGCGAAGGCCCGCGGTTGTCGCTCGCCCGGCGGCTGCCCGTCGGCGTTGTCGGCGTCATCTCGCCGTTCAATGTCCCGATCATTCTGGGCATCAGGTCCGTCGCGCCGGCCCTCGCGCTCGGCAACGCGGTCATCCTCAAGCCCGACCCGCGCACCGCGGTTACTGGCGGCGTGACGATCGCCCGAATCTTCGAGGAGGCAGGGTTGCCCCCCGGCGTCCTGCAGATGCTTCCCGGTCACGCCGATGTTGGCGAAGCATTGGTGACGCATCCGTTGGTGAGCGTGATTTCCTTCACCGGTTCGACAGCAGCCGGACGCCGGGTGGGTGAACTCGCGGGCAAGCATCTGAAGAGGGTGCATCTTGAACTCGGCGGCAACTCCGCACTCATCGTCTTGGATGACGCGGACGTCGACGCGGCAGTCAACCTCGCGGCGTGGGGATCGTTCTTTCACCAAGGTGAGATCTGCATGACAACCGGACGGCACCTCGTTCACGCGCGGCTGCATGACGAGTTCGTTGAGAAGCTCGCCGCGAAGGCCGCTCACCTGCCGGTCGGTGATCCCGCGTCGGGTCAGGTGGCCTTAGGTCCTCTCATCGACGCTGGGCAGCGCGACAAGGTGCACAGCCTCGTGACGTCGAGCGTGGCAGGCGGCGCAAAGGTCGCGGCCGGCGGCAGCTACGAAGGCCTGTTCTACCAGCCGACCGTGCTCACCAACGTCGAGCTCACCTCTCCCGCTTTCGAGCAGGAAGTCTTCGGGCCGGTCGCCCCGGTGATGCGCTTCGCGAACGCCGACGAAGCCGTTGCGATCGCGACAGCCACTGAGTACGGCCTGTCTCTCGGGATTGTGACGCGTGACGTTCTGCGCGGCCTCGACCTGGCCGCGCGAATCCCTACTGGAATCGTGCACATCAATGACCAGACCGTGAACGACGAGGCGAACACCCCGTTCGGTGGCGTCGGTGCCTCGGGTACCGGTTCCCGATTTGGTGGTGCTGCAGCCAACATCGAGGCATTCACCGAAACCCAATGGGTCACGATGCGCAGCGAGCCGCCGACATATCCGTTCTGATGGCGGTCGAGATCACCGCGGCCGTCGTCGAGGCGCAAGACAAGCCGTTCGAGCTGCAGACTCTCGAGATTGACGAGCCCGGCCCGGGTGAAGTGTTTGTTCGCCTCGTCGCCACCGGCGTTTGCCACACCGACGGTCTCGCCCGACATGGCGACTTACCCTTTCCGTTTCCTGGCGTGCTCGGCCACGAAGGCGCCGGCACAGTCGACGCAGTAGGTCCTGGTATCACGGAGTTTTCGGCGGGAGACCGCGTTGTCATCGGCTGGCCGTCATGCGGAACCTGCCGCAACTGCCAAGCAGGCGAACCGCGCTACTGCCAACACCTCGGCGAGCTGCTGGTCGGTGGCAGCAGGCGTGGTGGTGAGCCCGCATTGCATCGGTCCGATGGATCACCGATCCACAGCCACTTCTTCGGGCAGTCATCGTTTGCGACCTACGCGTTGACAACACCACGCTCGCTTGTCGGCGTCCGACCTGATGTTCCGTTGGAGATGATAGGCCCGCTTGCGTGTGGTGTATCACCGGGTGCGGGTGCAGTGTTCAACACGGCTCGACCGACACCGGGGTCGAGTGTGGTGGTGTTCGGCGTCGGCACCGTGGGGCTCGCCGCAATCATGGCCGCGCGCAACTCGCCAGCACGACTATGCGTTGGAGTGCACGGGCGTCATCGACGTCGTAAGGCAAGCGGTCGACTGCATCGGCATGCTCGGCACGTGCATCCTGATCGGCGGCGCGCCGGCAGCGGCGGAGTTCAGCCTCGACCACCTCTCGACGCTGTGGGGCAAACGAATCGTCGGCGTGCTCGGTGGAAGCGGGCGTAGCGCAGAGCTGATTGGCGGCTTGATCGACCTTTATGCGCTGGGCAGGTTTCCGCTCGACCGCCTCGTCACGTACTTCGAGCTCGACGAGGTCGAGAGTGCGTTGGCGAAGTCCGACGACGGCTCCGTCATCAAGCCCATTCTGCGAATGCCTAGCTGAACGACCTAGGGGTGCTCGTCGGCGAGTCGTTGCCGTCGCAGGCCCTCAGCTATTGCGGCGGCTGCTGCCCTCATTGGCGGCACCGACTCGGTGATCCGCGGACTGGTCAGCGGCGCGATCACGGCGACTGCGGCGACAACGTTGTCGCCGTCGCTGAACACAGGGACTGCCAACGACGAGGCCCCGAGCCGATGCTCCTGGGCGCTGCGCGCGACTCCGGTGCGGCGAACCTCGGCAAGCTGCCGCCGCAGCACGCGCGGGTCGGAATTCGTGAACGGCGTGTGCTGCGTCAGTGCGGCCATCACCTCATTGACGACGTCGTCGCTTGCGTAACTGAGCAGCGCCTTGCCGACTGCTGTGCAATGCAACGGAAGTAGCGCTCCGGGCCGATGCCGGGTCGAACAGTGCGGGTGCCGGAGAGACGCTCGACGACCATCGCACGCGATCCCTCCAGCACGGCAAGGTGCACGGTGTGGCCTGTTGCTGCAACCAGGTCTTGTAGATGCGGCTGGGCAACTTCGCGCAGTGTCGTTGGAGCTGAGAGCAGCCCCAGGCGCCAGAGCCGCGCGCCGATCGAGTACGCGCCGTCCGGGCTTCGTGTCACCAGCCGCGCGCCGACAAGCTCGGCGACGAGTCGGTGTGCAGTCGGCAGCGGTAGGTGTGCGCGCTGACCGATCTGCGACAACGTCAAGCTCGGGTGGCTCTCGTCGAACGCGCCCAGGACGAAGAGCGTTCGGCCGGCCGCCGATCGCGCGTCATCGCGTTGCCGTGCCGTCACCTCGTCCTCCCCTCGCTCACGTCGCGAACGCCACTCTAAACGGGAACTTCCACATCGTGGAAGGATCGCCTGACACCGCGCCCGCCAGGGTTCACGCTGAACCCGAAAAGCTCAGCAGAGGGGACGACGCGTGGTGGCCGCGAGCAGGTATGACGCTGTCGTCGTCGGTGGCGGCCACCATTCGACGATCATCGCGCCCTACCTCGCACGCGCCGGCATGTCGGTTGCAGTCTTCGAGGCGTCAGGGCGCCTTGGCGGAGCCGCACTGAGCGGTCCCGGGCCAGCGCGCGGCTACACGATGAATCACTATTCGCACTGGACCCGCTTCTACTCCCATCCCGCCTACCGAGACTTCGACCTGCGCGCGGAAGGCTTGCACTACGTCTTCCCCGAAGGCAACGAGGCGATGGTGTTCGACGACGGCACCGCTTTCGTCGGGTGGTCGGCCAGTCGCGTTGTCGACGAATCCGGCCGGCAGCAACCATGGGACGAGGGGCTTCGACGTACCGAAGCGGCCATCCGGAGATTCTCCGGTGTCGATGCTGACACTTACCTGCGGTTCCACGACGCTTACGTCAAGGAGTGGAAAGCCGCGTTCGGACGGCACCGTTTCACGGCCCCGACCCCGTGGAGTACACCCGATCCACTCGAGGCGCTGATGCGCGACGGCGGCGTCATCGAGCCTGTGCACCAGTTTATGAGCGTGCGTCAGCTGGCGTACGATTTCTTCGAATCCGACGAGCTACGCACGCTCTTCATGCGAGCTGCAACGACGTCGACGGGCGCGTTCCCCGACGATGTCATCGGGCTGCAAGGACTCGTCCATGTTCTCGCGCTGACGCTTTCGCTCGAACCTGCCGCGATCGCCGTTGGTGGCACCGGCGCCGTGACCGATGCCCTGGTCAGTGCCGGTCGGCGTCGTGGCGTCGAGTACTACATGCACGAGCCCGTCGCAGCGATCGTTCGCAGCGGAACGCGCGCCACCGGAATTCGGTTGGCAAGCGGCAGCTTCGTGGCCGCCGACCTCGTCGTCAGCGGGCTGGGCGCGCCGCAAACGCTTCTCGAGCTACTGCCTGACCTCCCGTTACCGCAGCGCGTCGGGCATCGGCTTCGCAATATCCACTTCGATCGCGGTCAGTTGATCTGGATGAACGTCGCGGTTCACGAACTCCCCGATTATTCGGCTGCCAACAGTGACGCAGCGGTCGGCGAGCAGCCCCGGCTGTATTGGGGGCCGAAGGATCCTGACTGGCTTGCGACGAGGTACCAGGCCGAGATCATGACCAAGGGCTACTCGAGCCGATCGTTCGCGTTCTCTTCCGCCGATACCATTTGGGATCCATCGCGCGCCCCAGCTGGCGAGCATCTCGTTGGCTTGGAGGAGTTCACCGCGCCGTTGCGACTGTTCGATCGCGATGACTGGAAGCGAATCGAGCAGGAGGCTGTCGACACGATTCTCGAACAGTGGCAGCGGTACGCGCCAGATTTGACGCGGGAGAATGTTGCGTCCATCCACGTCGCGATGCCGCGAGACATCTTCGCGACACACCCTGACATGGCTGAGGGCGGCTACAGCCAGGGCAGCACCATCGCGAGCCAACTCGGTCGCTTTCGCCCGATCCCGGAGCTCTCGTCGTACCGATCGGTGCTCGAGAACCTGTACATGTGCTCGTCGAGCATGCATTCCGGGTCCGGCATCGGTCGCGGCAGCAGCCTCAATTGCTGGCGGGCGATCGCCGCGGATCTCGGGCTCGATGCGGACGCCGATCTGCGCACGACCGTTTCGGCTCAAGCGACCGGTGAATCGTTGTGACGACCCAAGACCTGAGTGGATCGCGGGTGCTCGTCACCGGTGCGGCTCGCGGAATTGGTCTGGCAATCGTGCGTTACCTCGTCGACTCCGGAGCGTCTGTATTCGCGGTCGACACCGATACCGCTGGACTAGCGCAAGCCTTCGACCAGACAACGGTATGTACCCGAACCTGCGACGTCTCCGACGAGGTACAGGTAAGGCAGGCGGTCGCGGCCGCAGCTGCCAAGCTCGGCGGACTCGACGGCGTGGTCAACAGTGCAGCGATCGTCGCGGTGACCCGCAAACCCGCAGAAGGGGTCGGCGTCTACGAGTTCAACCAGGTCATGGCTGTGAACGTGCGTGGGCCGTGGCTGGTCTATCGGGCCGCGCTACCCGTGCTCACTGCAGACGGCGGTGGCAGCGTGGTGAATCTGGCCAGCGAGGTTGCCTACAGCGGCTCGACAAACCTCGCACACTATGTCGCCAGCAAGGCCGCTGTGGTTGGCCTCACCCGTGCATTGGCTCGCGAAGCGGGCGCCAGCAAGGTTCGAGTCAATGCGGTTGCACCGGGATTCACCAACACCGAAGGCGCCCGGGCGATCGGCGACCCCGACAGCTACGACACGACCGCGACCCCGCTCGGACGCGTTGGTCATCCCGACGATGTCGTAGGAGCGGTCGCGTTCCTGCTTTCAGCGGCGAGTGGCTTCATTACCGGGCAGGTGCTGCTCGTCAACGGCGGTCGCGTCATGGCATGACGCCAAACAACTTCTAAGACCACAACGATTGCTCAGCCACGAGGAGACCGCTATGACGTCAAGCGAGGGCAGCACTCCAGCTCGTCGCTTCCCTGATCCGTACAGCATCGCGACGCCCGAGGGCGCGCAAGGCTGGGAAGACATGTATCCCTACTACAACCGATTCCTCGAATCGCGACGCGACCGCGATTCCGCGCGCACCTGGTTCCGCAACGGCATGCACTTCCCCGAGCCGATGCCGCCCTTCGACATCGTGACGTCGGATAGTGCCTTCATGAGCACCGGAGTGATGAACACCCGCGTCTTCGCGCTGCCGCCGGCGCTCGGTATCGACGTGCGGGTGCTCAATGGCTACGTATACATGTCGGCCAACGGGGTCGAAAATCCTGAGGAGATCGGGCGCCGCGCTGAGGAGTTTGCGGTACGCGTGGGGTACTACTACCAGAACTGGCCTGACATCTACGCCAAGTGGGAAGCGAAGGTCAGAGCCGAGATCGCGAAGCTGCAGGCGATCACCATTCCCGAGCTTGGGGAGTTCGAGCCGGTCGCCGACGTGCTTGCCAACCGGGGCGTGACTTCGTCGAACGATTTCCTCGTCGCGTACCAGGCGATTCTCGCGTCGCTTGACGCGGCCTGGAACCTGCACAGCGAGCTGCTCAACATGGGCTACGCCGCCTATTTGAACTTCCTCATGATCCTGCGCGGTCACTTCCCGGAAATCAGCGACCAGTCGGTGGCGAAGATGGTCAGTGGCGTCGAGGTACTGCTCTTCCGCCCAGACGACGAGTTGAAGAAGCTGGCTGCCTTGGCAATAGAGCTCGACTTGACCGGGCGATTCGCCTCGGGCCGGCTCGACTCTCTGCGGGCCGATCTTGCCGAATCGGGAGCCGGCCAACAGTGGAACGCGGCGTACGACGAATCGGCCGATCCGTGGTTCAACTTCTCCTACGGCAACGGGTTTTACCATCACCACCGGAGTTGGAGCGACGACCCGACCTTCCCGCTCACGATCATCGTCGAATACATCGGGCGGCTACAGAACAACGAGGATTTGAGCCGGCCGCTCGAAGCTGTGAGCACTGAGCGTGACGCCGTGGTCGACCGCTACCGATCCCTGCTCGACGCCGAGGACGTGCAGGCGTTTGACGAGGCGCTCGGCCTTTCTCGGGTCGTCTTCCCCTACGTCGAGAATCACAACTTCTTCATCGAGCACTGGTACATGACCAAGTTCTGGAACAAGATGCGCGAGCTCAGTGAGGTCTTCGTGCGGTTCGGGTTTTTCGCCAATGTCGACGACATCTTCTTCATGCGTCGCGCCGAAGTGGGCGACGCGTTGGTCGACGTCCAGATGTCCTGGTGCGGTGGCGGCCAGCCACTCGGTCCCGACTACTGGCCGAGCATTATCGAAGAGCGTCGGCGCATCCACGCCGCGCTCAAGCGATGGACCCCACCACCGGCACTGGGCCCGGCACCAGCCGAGATCGTCGAGCCAATGACGATCATGCTGTGGGGCATCACGGACGATCAGGTCAAGAGCTGGCTCGACGCGCAGAGTGGTGACGGCGTGGTCCGCGTTCTGTCGGGGTTCGCCGGTAGCCCTGGCGTCGCCGAAGGCCCGGCTCGCGTGGTCATGAGTCCAGGCGATCTCGACTTCCTTGTCGATGGCGAGATTCTGGTCGCACCGATTACGAGCCCGAGCTGGACGCCGGTGTTCGCGCGCATCAAGGGTGCAGTCAGCGATATCGGAGGGATCATGTGTCACGCGTCGATCGTGTCGCGGGAGTACGGGCTGCCAGCAGTTGTCGGCACTGGTACGGCTACGGCCACGATCAAGACCGGGCAAATCATCAGGGTCGACGGCGACAAAGGCATCGTCACGATCCTTTCGGACTCATGACCTACATCAGGCACTTCCGCGACCTGAGGCTTGCCGATCGCCCTGAAGTGGGCGGCAAATGCGCCAGCCTAGGCGCAATACCGTTCAGTTAGTACCTCGAACGCGGTAGTGGGGAGGGTGCTGCGGTTGGGGCCAGGCTGCGTGGTGAGCGCGTTTGACGTGCCACTTGGGCATCTTGCGTTTGATGACGCGCGGTGCCGAGCGCTGACGCCGG
>DATCFU010000248.1:0-2182 GCA_036509315.1 Acidothermaceae bacterium | reverse complement strand
AACACAGGTGTTTCTGGGCGGGTGGTGTCTGCTGCGGCGTGAGCAGCGGCCACCGACAGAACTACAACTGTGTACTTCGACAGCGAATCCTGCCCAAGAGTGAACCCGGATCCACCGCCTGAATTTGTGTGATCGTTCCCGATCGTCTTGTTGATCTTCACGTCGACTGGTTTGTGTGCGGGCGCGGTGGTGCTGCCGGTCTGCCCGGCTGTTCCACGTTCTGGTTGCTCTCGGGGCCGTTGCGGGCCGGCGGGTGGGGAGTTGTCATGCGGCGCGCGGTGGCCGATGCAGTACGTCGAACAGCTGCTGCCAGTCCTCGTGCCAGGGCCAGGCGGCTGGTAGGTGCAGTCTGATCCGGCGGGCCGAGGTGGCGATCCTGGCCGGGACGGTGATCAGCTGTCGGCGGATGGTGGCGCCGGTGGCTCTGGCGTGAAAGCCCGAGGCGAGGGTTCCGGCGGCGCGGGTGAGGTTGAACGCCATTGTTGCCAGTACCAGCCATGCCGAATTGGCGGCGAAGGAACTGGAGGGGAAATGCGCCAACGCTCCGGACTTCAGATCGGCGTTGACCTGTTCGATGACGGCGTGCTGGCGGTGGTCGGCTTCGGCCTCGAGCATCGACATGGGTGAGTCGGTGAACACCGCGTGGTGCCGGTAGGTGCCGAACAGGGCCTGCTGGTCGGCTGGGACGCTGGCCGGGTTGAGGCGTTTGACGCGGCGCACGATCAGCCGCCCGTCGATGTGCTCGCTCTTGCGCCGGGAGCCGAACGCGGTGAACTCGATCTCAGCGACCTCGGCGTCCGAGACCAGCCGCTGCTCGTCCTCGTCCCAGAGGGCGTTGGGGTAGTGGATCGGCGTCCACGCATCCTCAGCGATGGCCGCGATCGCGCGGCGTACCGCCGGGTTCATCCGGGCGGTCACCGAGAACCGGGCTCCGGCACGCTGCGCGGCGGCGATCACGGCCTGGTTGTAGTAGGCGCTGTCCGCGCGCAGGATCACCAGCCCACCGGCACCGCACCTGCGGGCGGTCGCGAGGGCGTCGGCTACCAGCCGGGCAGCACCCCGGGCCGAGTTCGTCGAGCCTCTGCGCAGCCTGCTCGCGATGATCACCGGCGCCGCGGCCGGAGTGCTGGCCGTGGCGATCAGCGCGTTGAGGCCCTTGACCTTGCTGTAGCCGTAGCCCGCGCCCTGTTTGGTGTATCCATGCGTGCCGCGGATGGTGTCATCGATATCCACGAACGTGATCTGATCGGCCGCGGGCAGCAGCGGGCTCCGCTGCGCCAGCTCTACCAGCAGGCCCGCGGCCACCGAGTCGAGCTGACGAACATGCCCGAACGTGAACGCGCGCACGAACGTGCCCAACGTGGACGGGGCCCGCACCCCGTCGAATACCCGGTGCATGCCGCCGTGCCGCAGCAGGTCCATGTCATCGATGCTGTCCGCGCCGGCGACCATCCCGGCGACCAGCGCCGGCACCTTCAGCCGCGCGTTCGGTGAGGGCACAGAGACCTTCCCGGCTACCAGCCCGGCCAGCCCGCAGGCCTCGGCCAACGCCATCACCGGCTCCAGACCGGCACACGCGATCAGATTCGGGTCATCGAAGCTGGCTGACACCGCCGCCGGAGCATGAGAAGCTTGCATCGCGCGAATGCCCTTCTGTCGCGAGGGATTGTGACTGTCGCAAGCCACATTCTCCTTGCACAGCAGGGCATTCGCCCGTTACGACAGGCCGAACACACCTAATTGCTCGGTGGATCCGGGCTCAGTCCGTCGCGTCGAACACCGATTGGGCGACCGCGAACGCGCGGTTGGCTCGCGGCACTCCTGCGTAGACGGCGGTGTGCAGCAGGATCTCGCCGATCTCGTCGCGGCTCAGCCCGTTGCGCAGCGCTGCCCGGACGTGCAGCGCGATCTCGTACTCGGCGCCCAGCGTGACCAGCGCGGCGAGCGTGGCGATCGAGCGATCCCGGTGCCCGAGACCGGGACGGGTCCAGACATCACCCCACGCGTAACGGGTGATCAGGTCCTGGAACGGTGCCGAGAACTCGGTGGTGTACTCGACGGCCCGGTCCACATGCGCGTCGCCCAGTACGGCCCGTCGGGTGGCGAAGCCGGCGGCGAGCGTGCCGCCGCCACCGAAGTGCGCCAGCAGCGTGCGGGCGATGGCTCCGGGCTGCTCGACGGT
>DATCFU010000247.1:0-29861 GCA_036509315.1 Acidothermaceae bacterium | reverse complement strand
TGGGCCATTCGGGCTACCCGAAAGGGGCCGCGCGTGGCGTCAAGAGTTCTTCAGCCAATGTCGAAAGGTTTGCTGTCGCCACGAATGGGCGGCTCGGGCGGAAGGACATGGCATGACCACGATCAAGGCGACTTGCCCCACATGTGGCGAGGTCGAGCTCACGGCAGACGACCTGACCTTGATGGTCTGTAGCCAAGCTCCGCTGTCCTACTACGCCTTCCGCTGCCCGCGTTGCATCGAGGAGATCCGTAAGCCGGCAGACGATCACATCATCTCCCTGCTGATCTCCGGCGGCGTGCGCGCCACGAACTGGAACATCCCCGCCGAGGCGCTCGAGGAGCACGACGGCTCGTCCATCAGTTACGACGAGTTGCTCGACTTCGCCCTCGCCGTCGAGCGCACCGACTACCTGGCCGCACTCGCCGATCACGCCTTCCGCGCCTAACACCGCACGGCGTCCCCCCGACCAAGCAAATCGCTGACGGTTCTTCACCCACCGGGTGAAGAACCGTCACCAATTTTACCGTGGTTTGATTTCGGCATGGGTTGGCTCGGCTGGACGCTGACGTTCCTCGGATTAGGCCTGTTCGCGCTCAGCGTGCTGGCCCTACTTGCGCTTCGCCTGTGGCGGGCCGGCAAGGCGCTCGGCCGTGATCTGGCCCGCGCAAGCAGCCAACTCGCTGACATTGGGATCGCGAAGTACCCTTCCGAGGCGCCCTGACCTGGGGATTCTCCGGTTTGTCACCGACCGATTGAACTGTGTTGCCGGCGCAGTGAACTGCTCCCGACGTCGCGAACGAACCCCTAGGTCGGCGTAGCATGGCCTCGACCCCGAGCGTAGGAGAACTTCATGGATAACCCCGAGATCTGGATTGCCCTCGTCATCGTGGGGTTCCTTATTTTCGGCGCCAAGCGCATGCCCGACGCCGCACGTGGCCTCGGCCGTTCGTTGCGCATCTTCAAAGCCGAGACGAAGGGCCTGCTGACCGACGACGAACAGAAGGCTCCTGCGCCGCCGCCGCTGCAGATACCTGCTAGCGCTCCTGTTCAGGCGCCGGTTTACGCGGCACCTGTTCAGCAAGCACCCGTGTACGCGGCGCCCGTTCAGCAGGCACCGGTTGCGACCCCTGCCCCCGCTGAGCAGCCGGTTCCCGAACACCGCGACGCGCAGTAAACGACGTCCGCGACGGTCGCGCCACCATGTCCCGACCGCCCGACGGACGGATGTCTCTCGGGGATCACCTTCGTGAACTTCGCGGGCGGCTCTTGAAGTGCGCCATCGCCGTTGTCATCGGCAGCTCGCTTGGGTTCATCTTCTTCAACCGGATCTGGAAGTTCCTGCAACGCCCCTATTGCCAGGTGCACCAGCATCAAAGCCTCGAGGTCGTCGCCAAGGTCAAGGGGTGCGGCGCCGGGCCGCTGGTCTTCAGTAGCGTCTTCGACCCGATCCTGTGGCACTTCAAGGTGGCACTGATCGCTGGCATCGTCATCGCGTCGCCCGTGTGGCTCTATCAGCTGTGGGCGTTCGTTACCCCGGGCCTGCAGCGCAAAGAGCGCCGCTATTCGCTCGCGTTCGTGGGCATCGCCGTCCCGCTCTTCCTGTGCGGAGCCACGCTTGCGTACTTCGTGATGTCAAAGGGCCTGCAACTGCTGCTGAACTTCGCGCCGACCAACACCGTCAGCCTGATCTCGATCGACCACTACCTGTCGTACGCCTTGGCAATGTTGCTGATGTTCGGACTCTCGTTCGACGTGCCCTTGCTGGTGGTCATGCTCAACCTGGTCGGCATCTTGAGCTACGCGCGGCTGAAGAAGAGCCGGCGGCTGTCGATCTTCCTGTGCTTCGTGTTCGCGGCCGTCGCGACGCCGTCGGGAGACCCTTTCACGATGCTGGCACTCGGGGTCCCGCTGATCTTGCTGCTCGAGCTAGCGACCCAGATCGCCCGCGTCCACGACAAGCGCAAGGCCAAGGCGGAGGCGCAGTCGCCCGAATCGTTCTCCAACTTGCCCGATGACGAGACGTCACCGCTCGACCTCTCGTCGCTCTAGCTGCCGTCGCGCAGGGGTATAGCCCCGCGACCGCGTAGCGTGGATGTCGTGTCCGCCGAGCCCAGTCCCGCGGAGAAGTACGCCGCCGCCCGGCAGCGAGCGACCTCAGCCGGTGAAAGCTTCCAGGCGCTCTACGACTTCCCGCTCGACCACTTCCAACTGCGGGCCTGTCGCGCCCTCGAAGAGGGTCACGGCGTGCTGGTGGCGGCGCCGACCGGATCTGGCAAGACGCTCGTTGGCGAGTTCGCCGTTCATCTCGCTTTGGCCGAAGGCCGTAAGTGCTTCTACACGACGCCGATCAAGGCGTTGTCGAACCAGAAGTACGCCGACCTCGTGCGTCGCTACGGCCCTGCCAAGGTAGGCCTGCTGACCGGCGACAACACCATCAACGGCGAAGCGCCCGTCGTGGTTATGACCACCGAAGTGTTGCGCAACATGTTGTATGCGTCGTCGCCGACGCTGACCGGCCTCGGATATGTCGTCATGGACGAGGTGCACTATCTGGCCGACCGCATCCGAGGCGGGGTATGGGAAGAGGTGATCATCCACCTCCCCGAATCGGTGCGCCTCGTATCGCTATCAGCCACCGTGAGCAATGCGGAGGAGTTCGCCGATTGGCTGGTCACGGTCCGCGGCGAGACGACGGTGATCGTCGAGGAGCACCGCCCAGTTCCGCTGTGGCAGCACATGATGGTCGGGCCGCGCATGTACGACATGTTCATCGCCGATGGCCACGAGCTGAAGGTCAACCCCGAACTGGCTCGCGTGACGGGCAATGAGGAACGCAGAGTTCGCGCAGTTGATCGCAGTCGTTCGGGCAACCGCGGTGATCGACGCCCCCGACGTCGTGACACCCCGAGCCGGGTCGACGTCATCGAGCGATTGGACGCTGACGGGCTGCTGCCTGCGATCACCTTCATCTTCAGTAGGGCTGGCTGTGAGGGCGCGGTTGTTCAGTGCCTGCGAGCGGGTGTGCGGCTCAACACGCCCGCGGAGGCGGCCGAAGTGCGCGCGATCGTGGAGGAGCGCACGACATCGATACCCGAGGAAGACCTGCACATCCTGGGCTACCACGAGTGGCTCGAGGCGCTTGCGCGCGGCATCGCCGCACACCACGCAGGCATGTTGCCGACGTTTAAGGAAGTCGTCGAGGAGTTGTTTACGCGCGGCCTGGTGAAAGCGGTGTTTGCGACCGAGACCCTCGCTCTCGGCATCAACATGCCGGCCCGCACTGTGGTGCTCGAGAAACTCGTCAAGTGGAACGGTGAAGCGCACGTCGACATCACGCCCGGCGAATACACCCAGCTGACTGGGCGCGCGGGGCGTCGCGGCATCGACGTCGAGGGACACGCCGTTGTGCTCTGGACGCAAGGGCTCAATCCGGGGACGGTAGCCGGGCTTGCATCGACCCGTACATATCCACTGCGTTCGAGCTTTCGGCCGTCGTACAACATGGCGGTTAATCTGGTCGGACAGGTTGGCAGAGACAAAGCGCGAGTGCTGTTGGAGTCGTCGTTCGCGCAATTCCAAGCCGACCGTGCGGTCGTCGGATTGGCCCGGCAGATTCAGAAAAACGACGTGGCGCTCGACGGATACCGTGAAGCGATGAGCTGCCACCTGGGAGACTTCGAGGGGTACGCGGCTCTGCGCCGCAAGCTGTCCGATGTCGAAGCAGAATCCGCTAAGTCAGGTGCTGTAGTGCGACGAGCTGCAGCAGCTGCCGCTCTGGAGAAGCTGAAGCCAGGCGACGTGGTGCGCATCCCGGTCGGCCGCCGCGCAGGTCTCGCGATCGTGCTCGATCCCGGCCTGCAGACAGGTACCGAGGACGCGCGGCCGGTCGTACTCACCGAGGAGCGACAGGTCAAACGCCTATCAGTACTGGACTTTCCGACACCTGTCGAGGCGATAGGCCGCGTTCGAATACCGAAGACATTCAGTGGACGCAACCCACAAGATCGTCGCGATCTCGTCATCACCATGCGCAATCACGGCTTCGACAGGTCGCACGACGAGGGGGCACGACCGGCGCGCGGTGGAGTTGCCGACGAAGTCGCTGAGCAAATCAGCGAGCTTCGCGCGCAGCTGCGAGCCCACCCGTGTCACGGCTGCGCCGATCGCGAACAACATGCGCGATGGGCAGAACGCTACTGGCGGCTGCGCCGCGACACCGACGGGTTGCGGCGCCGGGTCGAGAACCGCACCAACTCCATCGCACGGGTCTTCGACCGGGTCTGCGATCTCCTGGAGCACCTCGGTTACCTCGACGGCGAGAAGGTCACAGACGCCGGACGCCGGCTAGCCCGCCTGTACGGCGAGCTCGACTTGCTGGCAGCCGAATGCCTGCGAGGCGGTGTGTGGCGCGATCTTACACCGGCCGAGTTGGCCGCCTGCGTGTCTGCGCTGGTGTTCGAGGTACGCGAGCCGACCACAGCACAGCCCCGATTGCCACGCGGCAAAGTGCCGGAAGTGATCGACGACACGATGAAGTTGTGGGGGCAGCTCGCCCGCGCCGAGCGCGACCGACGGTTGGACTTCCTGCGCGAGCCGGCTCCCGGCTTTGCGTGGGCGGCATTTCGCTGGGCCTCGGGTGCCAGCCTCGATTCCGTGCTGACCGACAACGCGATGTCGGCCGGCGACTTTGTGCGCTGGATTCGGCAACTGCTCGATCTGCTCGGGCAGATCGCGCTGGCTGCCGACGACGACATCCGCCTCGTTGCCGAACGCGCGATGACGGCGTTGCGCAGGGGAGTGGTGGCCTACTCCTCTGTCGGCTAGCTCAGGGCTTGCCGATTGGACTGATGTTCAGCGCCGTGAGCAGCCGCGCCGCGGGCGACCCCAAGCCGTAGTGCTGGACGAGGTCGAGCAAAGCCTCTTCGTCGTGGATCCTTCGCGGCAGGTCGTCATCGAGTTCAGCAATGGGCACATCGGTTCGGGTCGCGACGACAACGCGGGCCGACTCGAGGTACGCGGTTGCTCCTCGCAGTTTCATGCGGGTGCCCGCAGGAAATCCCGCGTCACTGTCTGACTCCAGAGCCTCGATGATCGATGCGAGTGAACCGAACCGTGACACCAATGCCGCAGCGGTCTTGTCGCCAATACCTGCAACGCCAGGCAGGCCGTCACTCGGATCGCCGCGCAGGACGGCGAAGTCCGCATAAGCGCGGCCAGGGATGCCGTACTTCTGCGTAACCGTGGCCTCGTCGACGAGCTCCGCTTTGCCGACACCCCGCGCCGTGTACACGATGCGCACCGGCTTGGCGTCATCGACAAGCTGGAACAGATCGCGGTCGCCCGTGACGACGTCAACAGGCGCCTGCGCGCGGACTGCCAACGTCGCGATCACATCGTCAGCTTCAAAGCCGGCCACGCCGAGACGGCATAAGCCGATCGCGTCGAGCAGCTGCTCAATGACGACGACTTGCGGTGTGAGCGCATCGGGGACGGTTTCGCCTCCTTGCGGTGCGACTCGGTGCGCCTTATACGACGGCAGCAAGGCGACCCGAAACGCGGGCCGCCAATCGGCGTCCATGCACGCCACCAACCGCGCTGGCCGGTAGCGCTCTACGAGGAATCCGATGAAGTCGAGAAGACCCCTAATCGCATTGACTGGCGTTCCGTCGGGCGCGGTGACAGATTCGGGAACGCCATAGAACGCGCGGAAATACAGCGACGGCGTATCGAGGAGGAGCAAGCCTCCCGATGGCGCTGCTGTCGACGGCGGCACGCCAAAAGCTTCGCACGACCGCCGCGACGCCGCATGACAGGATCGGCGAATGAAGGTTGAGCGGGTACTTCCCACGCCTGAGGCCACCGAGCTGCTCCAACTGGTCGCCGACATCGCCCGCGACACCCTCGCACCGCGCGCGGCGCTCGCCGAACGTGACGGCAGGTTTCCGCGCGATGCGTTCGCCACGCTGGGCGCGAGCGGGCTACTCGGGTTGCCCTATCCCGAGGAATACGGTGGCGCCGCTCAGCCGTACGAGGTTTATCTCCAGGTCATCGAAGAGCTCAGCAGGGCATGGCTGACGGTCGGTCTCGGCGTCAGCGTCCACACCCTTTCGTGCTTCCCACTCGCCCGCTTCGGAACTGACGCACAACGCGCCCGCTGGTTGCCCGACATGCTCGGGGGCACCCTGCTCGGTGCGTACTGCCTGTCAGAGCCAGACTCAGGATCGGACGCCGGTGCGTTGCGCACGCGGGCGACCCGAGTTGGTGATCGCTTTCGACTCGACGGCACGAAGGCGTGGATAACTCACGCCGGCCAAGCCGACTTCTACACAGTGATGGCTCGCACATCTGACGAGCGGTCGCGTGGCATCAGCTGCTTTCTCGTCGCGGGGGAGGCCGCTGGTCTGCGCACAGGGCCGCCTGAACACAAGATGGGCTTGCAAGGTTCGCCGACGGGCCAGTTGAACCTCACCGACGTCGACGTCGACGCCAACCGGCTCATCGGCGCCGAAGGCCAGGGGTTCACGATCGCTCTCGCCGCATTGGATACCGGCCGCCTGGGCATCGCCGCCTGCGCAGTCGGCTTGGCACAAGCAGCACTCGACGTCGCCCTAGACTATGCGGGACAGCGCCGTCAGTTCGGCCACTCGATCGCCGACTTCGAGGGCGTGGGGTTTCTACTAGCCGATATGGCCACCGGCATTGAAGCTGCCCGCGCGATGTACCTCGCCGCCGCTCGGGGAGCCTCTGCGGGGATGAGTTTCACCCGGCAAGCAGCCATGGCGAAGCTGTTTTGCACCGACATGGCGATGCGGGTGACCACGGATGCCGTCCAGGTGCTTGGGGGATACGGCTACGTCGAGGACTATCCGGTCGAGCGCTACATGCGGGAAGCCAAGGCCCTGCAGATCGTCGAGGGCACCAATCAGGTGCAGCGCCTCGTTATCAGCCGCCAACTTCGGAAGGAATAACCCGAAGGAGCTATTGAAATTGGTCGGTCGCCGCGAGTGGTAGGCCAATTGGCTGGTTTGGGTGGCGCTTGTGGCCAGTTTCCGGCAAGGTGGCTCGGGTTGCCCGTGTTTCTCAAGTTCCTAGCACTCGAGTTCGAAGAGTTCTGGGTGCCCCTGCCTCGGAGGTCGCTGGCTCGTGCTCTTGAGTGACCTGGCTACGACTGGCCGCCCCGGAATTCCGCGTCGAGCTGTTCTGCGCCGGGCACTAGCCGTCGTGGGAGCGGCGACCGCCGGCATCGTGCTCGTCACGGGCCAGGCAGCGGCCAGTACGAACCCGGGAGCTGCCTTCGTGGCGGCGGCCAACCAGGCCCGGGCCGCCGTCGGCCTTCCCGGCCTGAGTGTCAGCGCCGATCTGAGCACCGCGGCGACCAACCAAGCGCGGAACATGGCTGATGCCGATGCGCTGTTTCACACCCCGAATCTCGGATCTGGGCTGTGCTGCTGGGTCATGGTTGGCGAGAACGTAGGCGAGGGGGCGTCCGAGTCGATGATCGAGGCGGCTTTCATGGCCTCACCTGAGCACCGGGCCAACATCTTGCGCGCCGCTTTCACCCAAATCGGTGTCGGCTACGTGATCGACAAGCACGGCACGCTGTGGGTCTCGGAGGTGTTCCGCCGCCCAACCGGATCGACAGCACCGGTTGCCCCGGTCGCGCCCAAGGTCACCAAGGTCACGCCTCGCGCGGTTGTCGCCGCCCCACGCCGGATGCCGGTCATCGTGCACGTGCAGCGACCGCCGTTGGCCGCAGTTGCGGCGACCCCGGCGGTTCCGGTCTCCCGCTCTCTCGCCCGCTTGCCGCTGGCTGAAGCCGAACGGTTGACTGCGCAGTTCGGCGTCGGCGAAGAGGCCGTTTCGGGGACAGACCCCGTGAGTCGGTTGCTCGATTTCGCAGCCAAAGCCGCGGGGTCGGACTAGCGGCGAAGGCTGTATCCGGTGTTGGGTGGCGTACGCCGCAGGATCCGGCCAACCGACCCCGTCAGTAACAGAGGACGCACTGGCATCTTTCTCTTACGCCGGACCATCTTTTGCTGACTTTTGGCGGACTATTGCCGCCCCGTTGCCGGGGGTCGATGACCTGCGACGATGCGCATCTTCGCAGGTCAGACGGCGGTTGACAGACCCTGGCGGCAACCGGGTATCGTCCCCGGCGTCCACCGAGATTTCCGGCGAGGAGAGCCCTTTCCCGCTTCGATCATCCTGGGTCGTTCGGCGGCCGCGCGGGCACTGCGCAGGTCGCCCAGGTGCCAGGTCCAGGTGTGTCAGGCAGGGGCGAGGAGCCGCTTCGCACCGGTTGGGGGTGCGACACCCGGGAGGGTCCGGGCGCCCAGTAGACAACGGTAGTTGTCCCGCAGCCGGCGGGATCGCGATCGGTCCGAGGGGCGCCCGGCCCTTGCCCGGCAGCCAGCCGCTTTCGCAGGATTTTCATCTCAGTTCGCTCCTAGTTGCGTGTCTGCTGCCCGCTCGCCGCCGCACGACGGCGCGCGGCGTTGTACCGTGCGCAAACAGCCACAGGCGACTCGTGGCCGCAAAAGGCCGCGAGGAGTGCTGTGCAGAGGCGGATCGGCGAAATGCCCCGACTTGCCGATGACGCTGGCGCGGCAGGCGCTGACCCAACCGCTGGCGCGGGGCCAGCCCCTGGTCCGGCCGCACTTTCGCGCTGGGTCGCCATCGGGCTCGCATTCGTCGGGGGCCTGGCACTCGATGCGGCGTTCGCTCCGCTGGCGTGGTGGCCGATCGCAGTGCCAGCGACCGCGGCAATCCTGATTGCGGTCAGAGGGCAGAGCTGGCATGCCGGTCTCGCCATCGGGTTCGCCGCTGGGCTAGGCGAGTTCGTTCCGCTGCTGTTCTGGCTGCACGTCGTGACCCCGCTGGCGTGGGTCGCGCTGGCCATCGTGATGTCGGCCTATATTGCCGTGCTCGGTTGCGGCCTGGCAAAGGTCGTGCAACGACTACCGGGCTGGCCGGTCTGGACCGCCTGTCTCTGGGTGGCGGAGGAACTCGTTCGCGACCGCTGGCCACTCGGTGGTTTCTCGTGGGGCCGGCTCGCGTTCAGCCAAGGCAATACGCCGTTCACCGGCTATGCCGCTCTCGGCGGAGCACCAGGGGTGACCTTCGCGGTCGCGTTGTCGGCGGGGCTGCTTGCCCTCGCGGTCCTGAGGTTCAGGGTCGGCTCCGTCATGCGTGTCGGTGCTGGCATGGGCGCCGCGCTAGCTGCGGTGGCGGCCCTCGGCGTCCCGCTGCTTGGTCTTGCCGTGCCACGTCCCACTGACGGCAAAACCGTCCAGGTCGCGCTCGTGCAAGGCAACGTGCCGCATCCGGGCACCCACTTCCTCGGGCGAGCCGAGGAAGTGCTCAACGACCACCTGGCCGAGACCGCCACATTGACAGCCGAGGCGAAGTCAGGCCAGCTCGCCCAGCCGCAGCTCGTCCTGTGGCCCGAGAACGCGTCCGACGTCGACCCGTTCCACGACACCAAGGCGGGCGCGGAGATCCAGGCCGCCGCGAACGCGCTTGGCGTGCCGATCCTGGTGGGTGCGGTGCTCCAAGACGGGCCCAACAACGTGAGCAATACCGCGATCGTCTGGAATCCAGTCACAGGCCCGGGCGAGCGCTACACAAAGCGGCATCTCGTGCCCTTCGGCGAATACATCCCGTGGCGCGGCTTGATCAACCATCTGACGAACCTGACGTCATTGGTCCCGGAGAATTTCTTGCCAGGGCATACGCCCGGCACGCTGACCGTCGGGCCAGCCACGATCGCCGACGTCATGTGCTTCGAGGTCGCCTTCGATGAGCAGGTCCGCGATGGCGTGACTCACGGCGGCCAGCTGATCGTCGTCCAGACCAACAACGCCACCTACATGCACACCGCTGAGACCCGCCAGCAGCTTGCGATGTCGCAGCTGCGCGCGGTGGAGCACGGGCGGGCGGTGGTTGTCGCCGCGACCAGCGGGATCAGCGCCGTCATCACGCCGGACGGCCACGTCGTGGCACAGACCGCGGAGTTGACGCCGGCGATCATCGATATGCCGGTCGTGCTGCGCACCCGGCTCACGATTGCGGATCACCTGGGTGCGGGCCCTGAATGGGTGCTGGGCATACTCGGCGTGCTGTCCATCGTCGCCGTGGTAATCCGCAACACACCGGTTCGCTATCCCGAGGGTCGCGATCCCCGAAAGGAACTCGCGTCGTGACAACCGCCGACGATCCTGCTGCCGCGCGTGTGCTGGTGATCATCCCGACCTATCAGGAACGCGAGAGCCTGCCGCTGATCGTTGCGAGGGTGCGAAAGGCGGTTCCGTCGGCGCACATCCTGATTGCCGACGACAACAGCCCTGACGGCACCGGCAAGATCGCCGACGAACTCGCTGCGAGCGACGACCATGTGCACGTCTTGCACCGGCCGGCGAAGAACGGGCTCGGTGCCGCCTACGTCGCTGGGTTCGAGTGGGCGCTGGCCGCCGGTTACGAGGCCATCGTCGAGATGGACGCGGACGGCTCTCACCAGCCAGAACAGCTGCCCGACCTGCTCGCGGCGCTCACCGACGCCGACGTGGTGCTTGGATCGCGCTGGGTTGCCGGCGGCAAGGTGAGTAACTGGCCGAAGTCGCGAGAGGCGCTCAGCCGCGGAGCTAACGCGTACGCGAGGTTCATCATCGGCATCCCGCTGCGCGACACGACAGGGGGTTACCGCGTCTACCGTGCTGAGGTACTTCGGTCGTTCGACCTCACGACCGTGCGCTCGCAGGGCTACTGCTTCCAGGTTGACTTGGCGCTGCGCAGCCTGCAGCGCGGTTACCGCGTCGTGGAAGTGCCCATTTCGTTCGTCGAGCGCGAGTTGGGCGCGAGCAAGATGAACCGGGGAATCGTCCTCGAAGCCCTATGGCGGGTCACCGAGTGGGGCGTCCGCTGGCGCTTTGACCAACTCACGCACCGACGCCCTCCCACCTAGGAGGGCGTCGGTGCGTGGCGGTCAGGCGCTCTTGCGTCGTCCAGAGAGGCGAAGCAGTTCGAGCCGCTCCTGCAGGATGACCTCGAGCTCAGGGATGCTGCGGCGCTCAAGGAGCATGTCCCAGTGGGTACGCGGCGCCTTGACCCGCAACGGCTCGCCCGACGCTGATGCTGCGTTTGCCTTGGTAGCCGTCGCGCCGCAGAACTTGCATTCCCAGGTTCCCGGAACCTCTGCCTCGACGGAAAGGGGAACCTCGAGCCGGTGCCGGTTCGGGCAGACGTACAAGATCACCTGCCGGTCGGCCAGCTCGGTACCTTTATCGTTCTCGTAGCTCACCGCACCAAGTCGGCTGCCGCGAAGCGCTCGTTCCGCCATGTCTTCCTCCTACGTCCTCGCCGCATCCAACGTTTGGGTCGGGTGCAGGATTCCCAGCTTCGCCCGGTGCGGCACGCCCGTCACGCCCGACACCAGGGTCCTACCCGTAATGACGCACATCTGACCCTGATGGTTCGCGGGTCGTTCGCGATGGGCGATGATCGCGGTTCACTTAGCCACAAGATCACCCGCAAACCCAGGACAGGAGCCCGATGAACGCCGGCCCGGTACAACTGCCAGGTGTCCCTTTCGAGCTCGTTTGGGACGTAGTGCCCGAGCACTGGGAGCCGGCCGTCGGCAGCGCTTCGCGGGAGTCCGGCGTCCTGATCGAGGCAGGGCCGCAAAGCGACCTGTTCGTCTCGCCCGACGACGTCGAGCCTTCGTTGAACGCGCCCCGGCTGATCGGCGTCCCGGATTCTCGCTTTCAGCTCAGCGCGCTCGTCGAGGTCGAGTTCGTCTCGACGTTCGACGCCGGGGTGCTCCTGATCTGGGCCAACGAACGGTCGTGGGCCAAGCTCTGCCTCGAATACTCACCCGCGGGCCAGCCGATGGTGGTCTCGGTCGTCACGAGAGGGGTTTCAGACGACGCCAACAGCAGGGACGTCGAGGGGCTGGGGACCTGGCTTCGAATCTCACGGTCGGCGCCCGGCAGCTTTGCCTTCCACGCGGCGACCGATGGCGTGCACTGGAGCCTGATCCGCCACTTCAGCCTCGACCTCGAGCCGGACGACCTGGTGCGCATCGGCTTCCTCGCGCAATCGCCGACGGGCGAAGGATGCCGGGCCAGTTTCTCCCAGCTGCGCTACCTGCCCGAGGCCCTCGACGATCTGCGCGGCGGCGACTGACCATCGCGTTACCCGGGGGGGTCACAGCACCCTGACCTCCTCACCGTTGGCCCAGCTCTTGATGTTCTCGACCACCTGCGGCCACCAACGCCCGTACGTCCCGGTGGTCACGTAGCCCACGTGTGGCGTCACTACGGTGTTCGGGAGCGTGCGCAACGCGTGCTGCGCGGGGAGCGGCTCAACGTCGAAGACATCGAGTCCGGCTCCCGCGATGGAGCCCGTCCGCAGTGCCTCGATGAGGGCGTCCTCGTCGATCAGCGGGCCACGCGAGGTGTTGACCAGGTAGGAGGTGGTCCGCATCGCCGCGAGTTCGTCGGCGCCAACGATGCCGCGCGTTCGATCACTGAGCTTCAGGTGCAGCGTGACCACGTCACAGGTGCTGAACAGCTCGCCCTTGCTTACCGCCCGAACGCCAAACTCGGCGGCGTGTTCGGGCTGCAGGTTCTGGCTCCAGGCCACGACGTCCATGCCAAAAGCGAGACCGAGCCTCGCGACCTCGCTGCCCAGCTTGCCCAAGCCGACGACGCCGAGCCGCGCGCCTGCGAGTTCGAGACCGAGCGTGCGTTGCCAACCGCCGTCGCGAACGTCGCGATCCTCCGCGCAGATGTGGCGCGCCAGCGCGAGGATCAAACCCCAGGTCAACTCCGCGGTCGACGTCCGAAGGCCGGTGGTCCCTCTCACCTCGATGCCGCGTTCGCGACACGCCTCGAGGTCGATCGCGGCGTTCGCCATGCCCGTGGTGACGAGCAGCTTGAGGGCAGGCGCCTGTGCGAGGACCTCGCGGGAGAACTGCGTTCGCTCACGCATGGCGACCACGATGTCGACGTCTTTGAGCGCTGCGGCCAGGGCCTCGTCGGTGAGGTGCTCGGTCCGCACGTCGAGGTCGTACGGACCCCCGGTGACCTCCGACAGCTGCTGCCATGGAGCGAACCGACGGGAAACATCTTGATAGTCGTCGAGAACCAGAACACGATGCGTCATGCACGCATCCTGGCATCACGCCAGGCCCCCGTTACCTCACAGTGCTGACCTGACAGGAGAGCCTGCCGCCGATGGCAACCGATACAGCCCCTAACCGACCACTGATACAGCAGATGGTCGTGATTCACCGCGTGTTCCGTCGTGAGTTCGGCCTGCTGCCCGCGCTGATTCGCGATGTCGCCCCCGATGATGTCGAGCGCGCCAGCTTCGTGGCTGACCACGCAACAGGTCTGCTTGGATTCGTGCACATCCACCACAGCGGCGAGGACGAGTTCTTGTGGCCCGTATTGCTCGAACGGGTCGAGGTCGAGGCCGACCTGATTCGGCGCATGGAAGATCAGCACTTGCATGTCGCGGCGCTGATCCCGCGGGCACAGGAGCTGCTACCGGGCTGGGCCGCGCAGCCATCGGCCCAACGAGGCGAGGACCTCGCGACGACGTTCGAACAGATCGCGGCGGTCCTCGACGAGCACCTGGGCGAGGAAGAAAAGCAGATTCTGCCGCTCGTCGAGGAGTACCTAACTCTCGAGGAGTGGGCCCGGTTAGGTCAGCACGCGACTGCTAGCTTGTCACCGCCAGACCTGATGGCGAGCCTTGCGGCAATCCTCGAAGAAGCGGACGACGACGAGCGGGCAATGTTCACGGTCGTGCTGCCGCCCCCAGTCCTGAGCATGTTCGTCGAGCAGGCGGAGCCGGCGTATCGCGATCGGATGCAGCAGCTACGCACCGGGGTCTGACGCTTCGGCCTCTAGGCTGTGACCGTGCCGCAGCTTGCAGGTCTTGACGATGAAGTGCTCGACTGGCGGTGGAAGGGCTTTCCGGCCGTGCTCGCGGGGCTGCGCGTCTCGGAGTTTGTGGCCAGCCGACCGTCGTTGTTCGATGCCGGATTCAGCTGGCCGATTGCCGCGTTGAGTGCCTCGGCGATCGACCACAACATTGGCGTTCTCGCCACGTGGTGCGAAGACAACGGCGTGCTGCTCGCGCCACACGGCAAGACGACGATGATGCCCGCGTTGTTCTCGCGCCAGCTCGCCGCCGGCGCATGGGCGATGACTGCGGCCACCCCGTGGCAGGTGCGCGTGTACAGGGCAAACGGCGTGCGTCGGGTGTTCTTGGCGAACGAGCTGGTCGACGCCGACTTCATCCGATGGCTGGCTGCTGAGCGTGCTGCTGATCCGCAGTTTGAGTTCTTCTGCTACGTCGACTCGGTCGCGGGGGTTGGCATTCTTGGCGATGCGTTGGCGGCTGTCGACCCAACTGGTGCGCAACCCCTCGGCGTCCTGGTTGAGATTGGTCCTATGGGTGGCCGCACTGGTTGCCGAACCCGTGACGAGGTACGCGCGGTCGCGGAGGCGGTGCGGCGACAGACGTCGCTGACGCTCATCGGCGTGGCCGGCTGGGAGGGGCCATTCGGGCACGGCCGTGACGAGAGCACGCTCACTGTTATTCGAACCTTCGTGCAGGAACTCGCGGACACGCTGCGCGAGCTCGACACGGACGCACTGCTCGATTCGCGTGCTCCGTACTTCGTCCTCACCTGCGGGGGCAGCGAGCAAGTCGACGTCGTGACATCGGTGCTGCGAGAAGCGCCGGAGTGTTCGCGGCCCGTTCGCAGCGTGCTGCGCAGCGGCTCCTACATCACGTTCGATCACGGGCTCTACGCCGAAACGTCGTCGTTGGCGGCGCTACTGCGGCCGGCGATCGAGGTCTGGTGCCAGGTGCTGTCGACACCCGAGCCTGGGCTTGCTCTGATCGGCGCCGGTCGTCGCGACGTTTCCTTCGACGCAGGTTTACCGATCGCCTTGTGGCGTCGGTCCGTGCGCGGGGGCGACGTGGTGCCGTTCAACGTGCCAGTGAGCAAGGTGAACGACCAACATGCGTTCCTCGAGCTAGCGCCCTCAGACACGATCGGGGTGGGTGACCTCGTCGGGCTTGGGATTTCGCACCCGTGCACGACACACGACAAGTGGCAGATGATGCCGTTGCTCGACGATGAGCGTCGCGTCGTCGATTGTGTGCGAGCCTACTTCTAGGCGCTCGGGCTCGTAGACGGCCCAGGCGCCGACACGCTACTTCGTTAACCCTGCCAGCACGTTGATGACGACGCCGATGATGACAACGCCGAAGAGATACGCCAAGAGCGCGTGCCGCAAAATGGTCGCCCGCATGACCGTCGACGTCACCTCAGGATCTGACACCTGAAATGTCATCCCGACGGTTATCGATATGTACGCGAAGTCGATGTACTGCGGCTCGCGATCGGGAATCTGGTGAAAGTTGAGTCCGCCCGCCTTCCCTCCGTAGTACAACCTGGCGTACCGCAACGTATACGCGGTGTGCACGACAGCCCATGAAAGGAAGACAGTCACGACGGCGAACGCAACGTAGGCAGCCTTCTCCATTCCCTTACTGTTGCCGCTGGCTGCGATGACGAACCCGACCCCCACGAGGCTGGCGACGCTGGCGCCGACCAGCAACAGGTCAACGACTGGTCGACCGGGATCTTCGCGGACCGCATGACTCGCCGTCGATTGGGGGTCGCGCGGCCAAATGGTCAGCCAGATCCACGCCACGAAGACCGCGGCCATGACGTCCCAGCCGACCAGCGCGGAGAAGCCCCACCCGCCGGTGAAGCCCATGATGACCGCGCCAACGACGCCGAGGGCGCCAGCGACAGCGATGTGCGTCGCGGCCGATGTGAACCTTTCGGGCCCGCCCGCAGGCTTCGGCGCTCTGGTGGGTGCCACAACGACTATTCATACCCGCTGCGACCGGCCATAGATGGCAGGCGCAGCGATGGCGCGGCTGCCAGGTCGCCGAAAGGTCAACCACCTAGACTCACGCGTGACCGGAGCCGCCCGGGCAGGCACAGGGGAGTCGGTGTGATCGAAGCGACAGGGCTCGGCAAGCGGTTCGGCGACCGCCGGGCCGTCGACAATCTCAGCTTCACCGTTCAGCCGGGTGTCGTCACCGGGTTCCTCGGCCCGAACGGCGCTGGGAAGTCGACGACCATGCGGTTGATGCTGGGTCTCGACCACGGCGACGGCACCACCCGGTTCGACGGGCAGCTCTACCGCGACATCGCGAACCCGATGCGTCGGGTCGGCGTCCTGCTCGAAGCGAAGGCTTTCCATCCGACCCGCACGGCGCGTAACCACCTACGCATGCTGGCCGCGGCGAACCAGATCCCGGTCAGCCGAGTCGACGAAGTCCTCGGGCTGGTGGGCCTTGAGACGGTTGCAGGGAAGAAGCCGAAGTCGTTCTCGTTGGGCATGGGCCAACGCCTCGGACTCGCGGCTGCACTGCTCGGCGAGCCCGACATCTTGATGCTCGACGAACCAGCGAACGGCCTCGACCCGCAGGGCATCAACTGGCTGCGTGACTTTCTCAAGGCGTATGCCGCTCGCGGCCGCACTGTTCTTGCATCAAGCCACCTGCTCGCCGAGATGGAGTTGATGGCAGACCATCTGATCGTCATCGGTCGTGGTCGCCTGCTTGCCGACACCTCGATCGCCGATTTTGTGGCGCGGTCGTCGCACACGAGCATCGTCGTGCGCAGCCCGGAAGCAGCGAGGTTGGCCGAGCTGCTGACCGCGCTTGGGGCCACGGTCGTTGCCGAAGGTGACGGCCGACTGTCCCTCACCGGACCAACTCAGGAGCAGGTCGGTGACATCGCTTTTGCAGAGCGAGTACCGCTGCACGAGCTCACGACCAGAACGGCGACACTCGAGGAAGCCTTCCTCGAAGCTACGGCGGGATCGCAGGAGTTCGAGTCGACCGGGGGTCTCGGATGAGAAATGCGCTGCGTTACGAGTTGATGCGCCTACGTACGCTGCGTTCGACTTGGTGGCTCACTGGTCTGTCGTTGCTGGTCGCGGGTCTGCTCGGGCTCCCCGCATTGGGGCTCAAGGGCTCGCCGACGGTGCAGGATTACGGAGACATCGTCACCGGCGGTGGTGGCGGGGCCGTGTTACTCGTCTCGATTCTGCTGTCGATGATCGGGATTTTCGCTACTGGCCATGAGTACCGGTACGGCACGATCCGGCCGACGCTGACTGCGTTGCCGCGCCGGTCGAACGTGCTCGCCGCGAAGGTCATCGTGGTCACTTGCTATGTCTTCCTCATCGCGCTGATATCGCTCGTTCTGCGCTACGTCATTGCCGTCTTGATCCTCGGCCATCGACTGCTGAGGCTCGGCCTGTTCCCGACGCCGATGGGCCGGGTGTGGATGGGGTCGATCATCTATACGGTCATTGTCGCGTTGGTGGGCTTGGCGCTCGCCGGCCTCTTCCGAAACATTCCCGCGGCGATCGTGACGGTGATCTTGCTGCCGCTACTCGTCGAGAACATCATCCGCGGGCTCCTCGGACTGCATGTCTTCCACTCCATTCGCGGATTTGCGAAGGCGTTGCCGTTCTCCTCGGGCGCGCAGATATTTCGTTACCAGCCGGTCGGAACTAACGGCAACACCGGTGCCGGATTTGAGGCCGTGCCGAGCCCGGTCGACGGGCTGCTGGTTTTCCTCGCATTCCTCGCGATCGTCCTTGGGCTGTCGTGGTTCTTGTTCGAGAAGCGCGACGCGTAAGCGTCTGCGCTACCCAAAGGAGTCGTTCTTGCTTCACCCCAGCCGCTCGCGGTTCCTGACGGCCCTTGCGCTCGCACTGCCGATGATCGGTCTTGGAGCCTGCGCGACTCCGCAGAACCGCGCGGCAACCACACCGAGCACGGTCGGGGGCACGATCAGCTGCGCGTATGCCCCGACGGGCGGGACGCCAGCGCGATCCGTTGGCACGCCGCCGACCCGTGCGTCGCAGCTAGGTACGTATGTCGCAACGGTGACGACGAACCAGGGTGCGATCGTCATCAAGCTGGACGCCGTGAAGGCGCCATGCACCGTCAACTCGTTCGCGTTTCTCGCGGACATGAAGTACTTCGACTCGACGCCGTGTCATCGCCTGACCACAGCCGGCATCTTCGTGTTGCAATGCGGGGATCCGACCGGGTCAGGCGGTGGCGGACCCGGCTACCAATTCGCCGACGAGAACCTCACCGGGGCCGTCTATCCCGCGGGCACGGTGGCGATGGCTAATGCCGGCCCAGGTACCAACGGCAGCCAGTTCTTCCTTGTCTACAAGGACAGCACCCTCGCGCCTAACTACACGCCGTTCGGCACGATCACCGGTGGGCTGGCCGTCATCCAGAAGGTCGCCGCTGCAGGGTCCGACAGCAGCAACGGCGATGGCGACGGCAAGCCGAACCTGCCGGTCGAGATCACCAGCGTGGCGGTCGCGACGAGCTAGCCTGCCGTGGCAGGGGCTTCGGCGGCTGCTTTCGTATCGCCGGTCAGCTCGCGCTCGACCTCGATGTCGATCAATGCACCCAGCAACACGATGAATACGCAGTAGTACAGCCACAGCATCAAGATGACGATGCCGCCGAGGGTGCCGTACGTCTTGTTGTAATGCGCAAAGAAGCGCACGTAGAGCGAGAACCCGATGCTCGCCAACACGACGAAGACCGTTGAGAACACAGCGCCGGCCGATGCCCAGCGCCAATTGACCGACGTCTTCGGTGGCGCCAGCCAATACAGCGCGGCAATCGCCGCAGTGAGGATCACTGCGAGAACGAACCACTCGCCGACGTCGAACGCGATGCGCCACAGTGTGTTAGGGACGAGGTGTCGGATCGCGGGCGCGACGCCAATGGCGGCCAATGCGATGACAGCGACCACGATGACCCCGATACTCGTGAGGAGTGCGAGCCCGCGGAGCTTGAAGTAGCCACGCGTCTCCTCTTGCTCGTACGCCGCGGTGATCGCCTTGATCAGTGTCCGCACGCCGGACGAAAGCGCCCACAACACAGCCACCAGTCCGACGACCAGGCCCACGCCGAGCTGTTGATGACTCGTGTTGGTTAGTCCAGACAGCCAATTCGTGACGACCTCGCGAGTCGACGGTGACAACGAGCCGCCGAGCCTCGTGACCTCCTTCGTTACCTCCACAGGGCTGGCCACCAAGCCGTAAATCGTGACCATCGCGATGATGGCCGGGAAGATCGAAAGGACCGCCCAGAACGCAGTGCCGGCGGCAAGGAGTGCGATGTTGCGATCGACGATCTGCACCCGAACTCGAGCCGCGATGGCACGCCAGTTCGGAGCGGGTCGTGGATCGCCCGATTGTTGGTGAGTGCTGCGGTAACCCTGCACGCGATTCGCTCCTCGGCGTCCATGATTGCGCGTGACGTATTATCGAGGCACCGAAGGGGAGTAGCCCTCGCGTCTGCGGCCGTCAACACGGTGCCTCCACAGGTACCCGGCCAGCGGCGGTCCACGCCGGATCGCGGTCAGACCTTCGGCGACCGATGGTTGCCGGAGGTAATTGATGATGATTGCTCGTTTGAACAACACGCCGACGTGGCTACGTAGGCCGGTGGTCACCTTCGTTGGCGTGGTCCTGATTGCCGTCGGGATCGTGCTCCTTGTATTGCCAGGGCCGGGCCTGCTCCTGATGGCGGTCGGCCTGGCGGTGTTGGCCACGGAGTATCCGGCTGCGCAGCGGCTGCTTGATCGATTGAAAGCGTCGCCTCCCGTTGCAGTCGCGCGGGCGCGGTTCCGCACCCGCAGTCAGCGCGGCTGAGCCGCCGGCGTGCGACTCCGATCGCGGCGTGCGACGCCGCTCACCCTGGCATATGGGACTGATCCCAGCCAGGTCGCCGATCTTCACCTGCCAATCGACAGCGACAACGCGCCAGCGCGATGGCCGGTGGTCGTGGTGATTCACGGTGGGTACTGGAAATCGGGCTACGGCCGGTCGCTCGGCACTAGCGTGGCGGCCGATCTCGCGAAGCACGGGGTCGCGGCCTGGAACATCGAGTACCGCCGAGTCGGCAACGGCGGCGGCTGGCCCTCGACCTTGCTCGACGTCGCGCGGGCCACGGACGCACTCGCCGACATCGCCGACCCGGCTACGCATGGTCGGCTCGACCTCGGGCGCGTCGTCACCGTCGGACACTCCGCCGGCGCGCAGCTCGCGATGTGGCTGGCTGGCCGGGACAAGCTCGCGACTGACGCGCCCGGTGCGCAGCCAGCGGTCCGCGTCAGGGGTGTCGTAGCCCAGGCAGGCGTCCTTGACCTCGTGCAGGGAGCGGCCGCGGGGCTGGGCGGCGGTGCCGTCGTCCGGTTCTTGGGCGGCACGCCCACCGAGGTCCCGGAGCGGTACGCGGTTGCGTCTCCGTATGAGCTGGTACCAATTGGCGTCCCGTCGACTTTGATCCACGGGATCAAAGACAAGGTGGTTCCGATCGACCAGAGCGATCGTTACGCCGCCGCGGCGATCGCTGCAGGTGACACCGTAGACGAGCAGCGACTCAAGGGCGTCGACCATTTCGCACCGATCGATCCGCGGATGCGCGCCTGGGTGACCTGCCGCACCGCCGTGCTGAGTTATCTGGTGTAGCGACTTTCGTGGAGTGGCCGCCTCGAGACGTACTTTCGGCGTGGCTCAGGCGCGCATGGCGACCTTGACCCAGATCGAGCTGAGGAGCAGGCAGCCAGCGACCGCAAGCGCCTCGCGCTCATCAGGGGTCAGATGGGGCGCGATCGGTGCGGCGAGGACTGCGGCGAACCCGAACCAGCGCACCAGGCGGATATCACTGGCGCGGGTCGGCTCGAGATGCGGACGCCGGGACGGTGAACGGCGGTGCGTGTGCTGGCCCTTGTCGGCCGCAGCGCGGTGCTCGCAGCGCGCACACGTCCATATCGAGCGGGTGTTGCGGCCGGTGAGGTATTCGCTGCGCTGGCACGGGCGGCGTTTGCCGCACAAGTCGCACGTCATGGGTCGATATTCGGTCAGTGCCGGGTTTTTCTTTACGCGGGCATTGGCCCTCGCCGTCCGGTCTGGAGCGTGTGCCGATAAGTGACATTATGTAAACTAATGCACTCTCCGGATCCCTTAGGTTCTGGGACTCACCGGAGTCGCTGATCGCGTTCAGCTTCTAGCGCGACTCAGCTTCGAGCACTGGCCAGCTCCACGACTTCGTTCAACCTGCCGGTCAAAAACGCTCGCTCAAGTTCGTTGTCTGCGAGCGCGATGGCTGACCGGTAGGCCTGCGCAGCTTCGCTGAAGCGATCGAGGCGACGCAACAGATCCGCGCGAGTGGCCGGCAAGTACCGGTAGCCGGCCATTCGTCCGGATGCATCCAGCGCGTCGACCTCCTGGAGTGCGGCTTGAGCGCCGTCGACCATCAATACGGCGACGCAGCGGTTCAGTGCGACCACCGGAGATGGCCAGCGCGCGAGCAGTTCGTCGTAGAGCTCGAGCACCTGGCGCCAATCGGTCTCCGCGTAACTGGGAGCCTCTGCATGCACCGCTGCGATTGCGGCCTGCACGCCAAACCGGCCGGCTCCCCCGCCACGCAACGCGTTGACCACAAGTGCGAGTCCTTCATCGATCTGCGCCCGGTCCCACCGCGCGCGATCTTGCTCCTCGAGCAAGAGCATCCGGCCTGTGGCATCGACCCGCGTAGAGCGGCGCGCATCTGTCAACAGGATCAATGCGAGCAGGCCGCGCACCTCGCGCTCGTCGGGCATCAGCACGAGCAGCATCCGCGCCAACCCCAGCGACCGATCCACGAGGTCGGCTCGGACCAACTGCTCCCCCGCGGGCGCGGTATGCCCGGTTGTGTAAAGAAGATGGACGACGGTCAGCACCGCATCGAGGCGGTCCGGCAGCTCTGCGGAATCCGGTACCCGATAAGGGATATGCGCCAGCGCAATCTTTTTCTTCGCACGTGTGACGCGTGCAGCCATCGTCGGCTCCGGCACCAGGAACACCTGAGCGATCTCGGCTGTCGTGAGTCCACACACCAGCCGCAGGGTCAATGCCACCTGTGCCTCCCGGCCCAGTGCCGGGTGACAGCAAGTGAAGACCAACCGCAGCCGGTCGTCAGGAATCAGCTCAGCGTCCTCCACGTCGGCCGGGACCACGTCGGGTTCGACGAGCAGCGGCAACTTCCCGCGCAGGGTTTGGTGCCGGCGGTGGATGTCCACGGCGCGATGGCGAGCCGCGGTCGTGAGCCATGCGGCCGGGTTGCTGGGTATGCCGTCGCGGGTCCAGGCATCCAGCGCTGACACGTACGCGTCCTGCACGCACTCCTCGGCGAGGTCGATGTCGCCCGCGACGCGCGCCGTCGCTGCGAGCACGAATGCCCACTCGCGACGGTGCGCGTTGGCGATCGCTCGATGTACCTCGTCGGACGAAGTGCTCACCCGCCGGAGAGATCCCAGATCGGACGGACTTCAACCCCGCCAAACGGAGCCGGGCACAGTTTTGAGATGGCGAGGGCCTGGTCGAGATCTGCGGCTTCGATCAGGTAGTAACCGCCGAGCGCTTCCTTCGTCTCCACGAACGGGCCATCGGTCACGATGTCGTCACGGATCGATGTCGCGGTTGTCGTTGGCTGCAGGGCGTTGCCGCCGAGCATGGTGCCGCCCAGTGCCGGGATCTGCTCCGCGAACCGCGTGTGCGCCTGCATCGTGGCACCGAGGTCGTCGGGAGAAGCGTTCGCGTATCCCTCTTCACT
The DNA here is from genome assembly GCA_036509315.1 of Acidothermaceae bacterium. Taxonomy (GTDB): domain Bacteria; phylum Actinomycetota; class Actinomycetes; order Acidothermales; family Acidothermaceae; genus PALSA-607. The sequence goes on along the minus strand of DATCFU010000247.1, from coordinate 7,121 downwards.
CTCGTAGATCAGGATCAGGTATTGCGCCATGGGTATCCCTCCGCGATCGGTTCCACTGCGACGTGCTTGACATCGGGACGACGATTGGCGAGGCCCGAAATCGACAGCCGGTCGAGATGCCGCTGGAGATGATTGTGCCCGAGGCCGGACCAGATGCTCGCGCGCACCTGCGGGCTACTGTGGCGTCGCTAGGCTCACGCCGTGATTGTGCTCGCGCTTGTGCTGAGCGCGTTCGCCGTTGGCCTTGACAACTTCGCCGCTGCGATAGGGATCGGCATCGCCGGCGTCGACGCGCGCACCCGATTGCGGGTCGCGGTGATCTTCGGCTTCTTCGAAGCCGCGATGCCGGCCGTCGGTCTGCTCATCGGACACAGCTCGGCGCACGGTATCGGCTCGGCAACGCGATACATCGGCGGTGGCTTGCTCGCCGCGGCCGGGTTGTGGTCTCTCATCGAGGCGCGTCGCGACGACGATTCAGCAGACACCGACGACGCGTCACAAAGAGCCGGGCAAAGCTCGGGCGCATTGGTGATGTCTGGGCTGGCCCTGTCGATCGACAATCTCGTGATCGGGTTCGGTCTCGGCGTCACAAAGACACCGCTAGTGGCTTCCTTACTGGTGTTCGCCATCGTGAGCATCGGCCTGAGCCTGGCCGGCCTCGAACTCGGCCGGACCCTGGGCGCGAGGATGCAAGGGCGCGCCGACTGGGTGGCCGGAGTCGTGCTGATCGCGGTCGGCGCACTGATCGCCGCGAACGTCCTTTAGGCGCGTGAGCCTTGAGCCAGCAGGTGTTCTGACGGAGTCGCCGGCACGGCGTCACCCGGTTCCTCGGTCACGGCGAACCCGCTGACGTTGCCGATCGGCGTCGTGAACGAACCTGCTCGCACCGGCCCTGACGTCGGCTCCGTGTGCAACGCGCCGACGCCCACGGGTGTCTTGCCCGTCGACAGCGCCCACAGAACGTAGACGTCGCCCTTAGGTGTCGCGGGCAGGCCATGCGGATCGATGTACGCGGTGTTGTCGAGCACCATGACGGCGGCGACGGACTGACCACCGCCGGTCAGGGTGATGGTCGGACAGTTCACTGCGGCGCACCTCGCTGCGATGGAGGCTTGCTTGTGCCCCGGCGCCACGACGAAGACCGCTACCAAGGCGATGGCCACCACGGCCGCTGCGACTCCCCCGATCCACAAGGGGATCTTCCGCGCGCGAGCCCCGACAGACTCGCGACGACTGTCGATGGGGATCACCGCAGCGCTGCGTGATTCGTCCTCGCCGAGTGCGGCCATGATCGACGCCTTCAATGACGGTGGCGGGACGACGGTGGGCGCCGCCAGCGCGAGGTTGGCCAGTGTTTCGCTGAATTCGCGTTCGAGCTCGCGACAGGTCGCGCACGACGCGGCGTGTTCGAGATACGTGGCCTCGTCGGCGTCATCAAGAGACGACAGCGCGTGGCCGACCGCGAGTTCCGACCACTCCTCGTGTTCGTCAGGCATGGGCGTCACACCCCCTCCCCGTCGGTCAGCGGACTGTGCACGTGAGCTTCGTCCAGCACCGCCCGGAGGCGTCGCAGGGCGGCAAGGGTGCGCGTCTTGACGGTGCCCAGCGGAATGCCCGTCAGCGCGGCGATCTCCGATTGCGAGTAGCCGCCGAAGTAGGCGAGCATCAGGGCCCGCCGTTGCGGCTCCGGCAGACCGGCCAATGCCGCCCGGACCTGATCGCGTCGCACCGACGCCAACGCCTGCTCGTCGACAGCCGGCGACGGATCGGCCTCGGTGATCAACGCGTCCTCTGAGGCCCGTCGTCCGCTGTGCCGTTGGGCTCGGCGAACAGCATCGACCGACTTGTGGTGCGTAAGGGCGTACAGCCAGGTACTGAGCGTGCCTCTCGAACCGTCATACGTCGCCGCACCCCGCCAGATTGCCAGAAAGACCTCCTGGACGACGTCCTGCGCGAGTTGCTCGTCTGTGACCACCCGGCGGGCCAAGCCGTAGCAGGCCCCGCCGTGCCGATCGTAAAGCTCCTCGAGCGCGGCCGCGTCGTGGCTGGCGATGAGCTTGCCCAGGCTGACGTCATCGTACGTTTTGTACGCTGCAATGCCCTGCGAGCTTGCCACAGCCAGGAGTCTCACATATTGGCCGGTCTGGCGCGTTCGGGACGGCCCCTCGCGGGTTGGCGCTGCCTCCGGTCCACGGCTGATTCGGACTGGATCTGCAATGAGTGAGCCAGCCGTCAACTCACTCACGCTCCCAAAGCTTTCGAGGAACCAGCCGGGCGCAAACCGTTCGTTACAGAACCGCCGCACGGTTCAGTTCCCACGGATATCGGCCATCGCGTTCGAACATATGTTCTAATAGCTTCGGGGCCGGAGCATCGGACGGTGGGAGGCAAGGGTGCGCTGGGAATTGCAACGGCTGGATTCGAGCGCTGGGACCCTGTTCGCCCGGCCTGCCGTCATCCGAACCTTCGACTCACCGCAATTCGCCGGCATGACGTTCTTCGAAGTCCACGCGAAATCGATCCTCAACAAGGTGCCGAGCGCGTCCCGGCTGCCGTTCGGCTGGACGATCAACCCCTACCGCGGCTGCTCCCACGCCTGCCGCTACTGCTTCGCGCGCAACACTCACACCTATCTCGATCTCGGCGCCGGGCTCGACTTCGATACCAAGGTCGTGGTCAAGGTGAACGCGCCGAGCCTGCTGCGTACCGAACTCGCGAAGCCCTCGTGGGGCGGGCACCACGTCGCGATGGGGACCAATGTCGACTGCTACCAGCGGGCCGAGGGTCGTTACCGGTTGATGCCCGGCATCCTCTCGGCTCTGACACAGGCGTCGAATCCGTTCTCGATCCTCACGAAGGGGTCGCTGATACTGCGCGATCTCCCGCTACTCGAGCGTGCAGCTGAGGTGACGGACGTGTCCACCGCCGTCTCCGTGGGCTTCATCGACTCGGTGCTGTGGCGCGAGGTCGAACCAGGGACGCCGAGCCCGAAGGCTCGCCTCGGTGTGTGCCGCACGTTGAACTCGGCCGGCATCAGGTGCGACGTCCTCATGGCGCCGATCCTGCCCGGCCTCTCGGACTCCCCCGATCAACTCGCCCGCACGGTGACAGCAATCGCCGCCGCCGGCGCGCAATCGGTGACTCCGATTGTGTTGCATTTGCGACCCGGCGCCCGCGAATGGTTCATGGGATGGCTGGAAGCGACCCACCCCGGTCTCGTTCCTCGCTACCGCACGCTCTACCGAACGTCGTCATACGCAGCAAAGGGCTATCAGGACGACGTGTGCGGCCAGGTGCGCGAACTCGCTCGCGTCGCGGGCATCGGATCTCACGAGCCCGTCGAAACGAGGCGGATAAGGCACCCCCGGCCGCCCACGGTCGCGCCGGTCGCGCCTATCGCAGATCAACTTTCGCTCATCTGACACGCGCTAGATTGCGGGTCGTGGCATCCCCCGGTGCGGCACTTCCGCTGGTCGTCTTCGACATCGATGGCGTACTCGCCGACGTACGGCACCGACTGCACTATCTCGCGACGCGGCCGAAGAACTGGGACGCATTCTTCGCCGCGGCCAAGAACGACCAGGTACTCGAAGTCGGCGCCCAATTCGCGAAACGCGCCGCGACGACCCACGAGATCGTCTACCTCACCGGCAGACCCGAACGTCTTCGCACGGCGACACAATCCTGGCTCGATGAGCAGCAGTTGCCGGCTGGGCGTCTCATGATGCGACCCGAAGGTGATCGGCGTCCAAGTGCTGTCGTCAAGCTGCACGAACTGCGCCGCCTTCGCCGCGAGTCGACCGTCGAGATGCTCGTTGACGACGATCCTTCGGTCGTCGACGCGGCTCGAGCCGCGGGTTTCACCGTGCAACACGCGGATTGGATGCCGCGGCCGGCCGACGACGAGCAGTCGCTGTTCGGACGAGACCTGCTACGCGACGCTCAGCACCGTGAAGGCCGAACCTAACCCGCCGTCGCAGTAGTTAGGACTCGTACGCGGACGGCGCGGGACAACTGCACACGAGGTTGCGATCGCCGTACGCCCCGTCGATGCGCGCGACCGGCGACCAGTACTTACCTTGCAGCAGTGCCGGAACCGGGTAGGCAGCGACCGCGCGCGAGTAGCCGTGCTCCCACGCGCCGGTCATCGATGCGGCCGTGTGCGGCGCATGATGCAGCGGATTGTCGATGCGGTCCCACTCCCCCGACGCGACCTTCGCGATCTCCGCCCGAATCGACACCATGGCGTCGACGAAGCGATCGAGTTCGTCGAGCCCTTCCGACTCTGTCGGTTCGATCATGAGAGTGCCCGCGACCGGAAACGACATCGTCGGCGCGTGGAATCCGTAGTCGATGAGTCGCTTCGCGACGTCGTCGACCGTGACACCACTGTCCTTCGTGATCGGCCGCAAATCGATGATGCATTCGTGAGCGACCAGCCCACCGTGGCCGGTGTAGAGAATCGGGTACGACGGCGCGAGCCGGCGCGCGAGGTAGTTCGCCGACAGGATCGCGACCTGCGTCGCCTTCGTCAGGCCGGGCAGGCCCATGAGCCTGATGTAGGCCCACGGAATCGGCAGTACGCCAGCCGATCCGAACGGTGCGCCGCTGATCGGCCCCGGGCCCGTCGCCGGCCCCGCTTCAGCCAGCAGCGGATGGTTGGGCAGGTACGGCGCCAGGTGCGCCCGAACGGCAACCGGGCCCACGCCGGGGCCGCCCCCGCCGTGCGGGATACAGAAGGTCTTGTGCAGGTTCAGGTGCGATACGTCGGCCCCGAACCTGCCAGGCCGAGCGAGGCCCACAAGAGCGTTAAGATTCGCGCCGTCAACGTAGACCTGACCGCCCGCGTCATGAACCTTTGCGCACACCTCGCCGACGGTCGACTCGAACACGCCGTGTGTCGACGGGTACGTGATCATGATCGCTGCAAGCTTCGCTGCGTGGGTCTCGATCTTGCTGTGCAGGTCATCCATGTCGACGTTGCCCGCGCCGTCGCACGCAACAACGACCACTCGCATGCCGGCCATAGCAGCGCTTGCCGCGTTGGTTCCGTGCGCCGATGCCGGGATCAAGCAGACGTCGCGCTCTGTGTTGCCAGCGGCATCGTGGAAAGCCCGGATCGCCAACAGGCCAGCGAATTCGCCCTGTGACCCGGCGTTGGGCTGCAGCGAAACCGCGTCATATCCGGTGACGTCGGCGAGCCACGACTCGAGCTGGCGGATGAGGGTGAGGTAGCCCTTCGCCTGCTCGATTGGCGCGAACGGATGCATCTGCGCGAACTCCGGCCAACTGATCGGTTCCATCTCGGTCGTCGCGTTCAACTTCATCGTGCACGAGCCGAGCGGAATCATCGATCGGTCGAGAGCAACGTCCTTGTCGGACAGGCTGCGCAGGTACCGCAGCATCGACGTCTCGGAGCGATGCTGGTGAAAAACCTGGTGGCGAAGGAAATCCGAGGTCCGTCGAACAGCGCTGGGGAACTCATCGTGTACGGCATCGTCGATCGAGTCGATGTCATCGACACTCAGGGCGACACCAAATGCGGCCCACAAAGTCGCGAGGTGCTGCCGCTGTGTCGTCTCGTCGCACGCAACGCTGACGGTGTGTGCGTCGATCAACCGAATATTGATCCCGCGCTCCCGTGCAGCATCGACGATGGCATTCGCGCGAGCCGGAACGTTCACCTGCACCGTGTCGAAGAACACGTCCGTCGCGACATCAATGCCACCACGGCGCAGGCCTTCAGCGAGTACCAGTGCGCTGCGGTGCACGCGAGCAGCGATGTCGGTCAAACCGTCTGGTCCGTGGTAGACCGCATACATAGCGGCGGTGACCGCAAGCAGTACCTGCGCAGTGCAGATGTTGCTCGTTGCCTTCTCACGTCTGATGTGTTGCTCACGGGTCTGCAACGCGAGCCGGTATGCGGGCCGACCCTCAGCGTCGATCGATTGGCCGACCAGTCGGCCGGGCAGTGAGCGTGCGAGGTTCTCACGCACGGCGATGAAGCCCGCGTGCGGGCCGCCGAACCACAGCGGAACACCGAACCGTTGGCTCGACCCCACCGCAATGTCCGCGCCCCACTCACCCGGCGGGCGCAGCAACGTCAACGCCAGCAGATCCGTGGCAGCCACCACGAGTGCGCCAGCTGCGTGCGCTTGCGCAGCCAGGGCGGCGTGGTCTCGCAGGCGTCCGCTCGTACCTGGATCTTGGATCAACACACCGAAGCAACCGTCTTCCGGCAAGCCGCTTGTCAGATCCGCGACGACGACGTCCAGCCCCATCGGTAGTGCGCGGGTTCGGATCACGGCGGTGGTCTGCGGCAACACGTCGGCGTCGACGTAGAAACGATTGCTGGACGACGAGGAGTTGCGGCGGCACAGCGCCATCGCCTCTGCTGCCGCTGTCGGCTCGTCGAGCAACGACGCGCCCGCCACCGGAAGTGCGGTGAGGTCGCTGATCACGGTCTGGAAGTTGAGCAGCGCCTCGAGGCGGCCCTGGGAGATCTCCGGCTGGTACGGCGTGTAGGCCGTGTACCAGGCGGGGTTCTCCAGGACGTTTCGGCGAATGACCGCCGGCGTGTCCGTGGCGTAGTAACCAAGCCCGATCATGGGCGTCAGCGCGGTGTTTTGCGCGGCCAGCGCGCGAAGCTCCTCGGTGACTTCGACCTCGGTCGCCGCGGGTGGGATCGACGAGTCGCGGTGGGGCTTGTCGGCGATCGACGTAGGGATCGCCTGCGCGGCGAGCTCTTCCAGCGAGCCGTAGCCGACGACCGCGAGCATCTTCGCCTGCTGATCGGCGTCTGGCCCAATGTGCCTGTCGGCGAACGTGTGGCTGGATTCGAGACCGCGCAGCGACCGCGAGGCGGTGCGGGCACCTGGGTGGGACGAGTTCACGGGAGCCTCCGGACGCCGGATCGGACTCCCCCTCTGTCGTGGGCACCTGAGAGCTTCGCCGCGTTGAACGCCGGCTTTCACCTTCGGTGACGTGCCACCAGGCACGTTCTTTCCAGAGTCGCCTCACCCGCACGGTCGCTGGGCCTGAGAGATTCCGGGGAGGTTGCTCCTTCGGCGCCTCACGCTGGCAGCGTGAGAACTCTCCCGCGAGGGGTCGTCGGCGGCTCC
>DATCFU010000246.1:0-40228 GCA_036509315.1 Acidothermaceae bacterium | reverse complement strand
AAGGGACTCTGACCAAGCGATGTAGGTCATCGAAGACTGGGCCGGCAGCCGCCGGTGAGCGCCGGTCGCGGACGGAGTAGGTCACATGATCGTCTTGACCCGCCTCAACGGGCCGTCGTTCGCGCTGAACCCCGACCTGATCGAACGTGTCGAAGCCAACCCCGACACAGTCGTCGTATTGATCGGGGGCGCGAAGTACCCGATCGCCGAATCCGTCGAAGAGTTGCTCGAGCGCGTTCGTGACTATCGAGGCCGGGTCATCGCCTCAGCACACGCCGCAGAATTCCCCTCGACCCCGCTGCCGCCGTCCGACTCATCGTCGTCTTCGGAGCGAGTGCTGCGGATCCTGCCGACGGCCGGCTCCGAATAAAAGAGGGCCGAAAGTCCTTGTCTTGATCGACTTTGATGCCGACACGGCTTTGGTGAATCACCGCGTGAATCGCACCCGGGTCGACGCGCGATGACGTCCGCAGACGGCCACCCGCTCGCGCAGACGCTCACACCGAATGCGCCAGTATCAATCCGCGTCGGCCACCAGCACGATCGGGAATACACGTCCCGTATCGAGGACGTGGAGACCGACGCGATCACCATCAACTCACCGGCGGGCGCGAGTGCGGCGCTTCTCGCGAGCGGCTCCCGCGAAGTCGATCTTTCGTGGCTGTCGCCTCGTGGCCGCTATGAACAGCGTTGCGTCGTCGTCGAGCATGCAGCGGGTGGTCAGAAACAATGGCGGCTTCGCCCTGTCCGACGTGCGGTGCTGATCCAGCGACGGCGTTACGTTCGCGTCGCCGCGCAGGTGCCCGTGCGCGTTGTCGTCGAGGGTCTCGACGTTCCCGGACTCACCGTCGATGTGTCCGAAGGCGGCTTCCGAGTAAGACTGCCTCGTCAGGTAATGCCCGAACTCGCGTACACCACAGTTGTGGCAAAGATCGCTGGCGTGCAAGTCGCAGTCTCGGGCTACGTGCTGCGGAGCAGCGATGTACCGCCGGACAGAACAGATGCCGTGATTGCGTTCGATGCCGGCACCGGTGAAGTAGAAGCTATTCGGCGGTTCGTTCTCAACGCCCAGCTACGAGCGAGGGCGGCACGCGCAACGCGCGACTAGCACCTGTGCGACAAGCACCCGTGCCACTAAGCTCCGCGAACGAGCTCGCACCAGACCGTCTTCGCCGCATCGGTCTGGTCGACACCCCACGCTTGACCGAGAATCTGGACCATCCGAAGGCCTCGCCCGGTGGTCGCATCATTGGAGAGCCGTCGCATCGATGCGCGCGCGAGCGGTCGGCCGTCAGTGACCGCGACTCGAATGTGTGAAGCATCGTGCGAAATACTCAGTACGAACGGTGTGCCGGCATGAACAACGGCATTCGTCGCGAGTTCGCTGACGACCTGCGTGACCGGCCACGCGTCGGCCGACGCGCCGCCGGCCTCGAGCACTGAATTCGCGAAACTGCGCGCCTGCGCAACACTGCTCGGCGCGCCATCGAATTCGACGTGGGTTTCCTCCACACCAGTGATCCTACGCGTGATCGTTGCGCCCGATCTCGCAGACGCGTACACGTCCGGCCCGTTTCGCTGCAGCAACGTGGGGTACGAAACTCGTCGACAGTCGTTGTGGTCTCGGGGCCCTTGGTCTTGGGGCACGGTGGCCTTGGGCCCGGTGGTCTTGGGGCACGGCGACATCGGCGCTGCCGCGGGCAGCACATCATCGGAGGTTCCTGTGGGGATCGGCGCATCGGTCTTTCTGATTGCCTTGGGCGCGATTCTGACGTTCGCGGTTCATGCCAGTGTTAGCGGGATCGCGATCCACACCGTTGGCGTCATCTTGATGATCGCAGGCGCGCTTGGCCTCATCGTCACGCTGACCATTTTCGCGCCAAGGCGTCGAGCGGCTATGTACGAGCGCACGACGACGACGCACACGACGCCGACCATCTGACGTTCGCGGCGAGTTCGCTCGCCGGTCGCCCTTCGCCGTCCGACACGTCCAACCCTCGCCGTCCGGCAGGTTGCGCACTTGTTGCCCCGGGAGGGTGGCGAATGCGCTGTCCCTGGTCCAGCCGACAATGAGCGGATGGTTAAGGCGCGCGACATCGGACTGCTACGGCTAATTGCGCAACGGGTTGCTGGTCCGGGATCGGCAACCGCGGCCGATGCGGTGCGGTGGATGACCGCAACCCAGGCGCAGGACTATGCAAGTGCGGTATTAGCGATCGCGCTGCGAACGCAGTCGCGCAGCCGTGGCGAAGTTCACGCAGCACTCGACAATGGTTCGGTTGTCAGGTCATGGCCCATGCGCGGCACGCTGCATTTCGTTGCGGCTGAAGACCTTTCGTGGATGCTCGCGCTGACCGCCGAGCGATCGCTCGCGACATCGGAGAAGTACCGAGCGCACTTGGGCCTTGAATGGTCGACCGTCGAACGTGCTCGCGAGGTCGCGATCGAAACTCTGTCTGGTGGCGGCGGCGTTTCGCGTGCAGATTTGCTTGCTTCGTGGGAAAAAGCCGGCCTGCAGAACGTGAAGGAGCACGGCTACCGGCTGATCTGGCACCTCGCACAAACTCGCACACTGTGCCTCGGGCCAACCGGGCCAGGGCCAACGAGCGAGCAGCACTTCGTGCTATTCGATGAATGGATCACCAAGCCGCGACACCTCGAACGTGACGAGGCACTTGGTGAATGGGCACTGCGCTACTTTCGCAGCCACGGACCTGCGACGGCCAAAGACTTCACCTGGTGGACGCAACTGAAAGCAGCCGATGTGAGGACTGCGGTCGCCATCGCGGCGCCGCAGCTCGAATGCATCGTCGTCGACGACGTGACGTACTACCTCAATCCGCAAACGCTCGCATCGCTAGCCCCACTGCGCGCAAAGGCGCGCGAAGTCTTCCTGCTTCCCGGCTTCGACGAGTACCTACTGGGCTACCAAACAAGGACCGCCGTCTTGCCAGCCGACTTCGCGTCGCGGATAGTGCCCGGCGGCAACGGCGTCTTCCTACCAACGGTCATTTCGGACGGCGAGGTCGTAGGTACGTGGAAACGAACGGGAACCGGGACGAAGCGGGCCCTTACTGCAGTCGCTTTCACAGCGTTCGACGAACGGGTTAGAGGCGCCATCGAACGGGTATACAGCGTCCTCCCCGTCGGATGATCAAGTTCCCTTTGCCCGGACCGATACGTGCATGTTGGCCACGAATCGGTGCCGAAAGGTCGGGCAATGCGGACAAAAATGCACGCGGGACGACGAATGCGACGGGTTGCGACCCTCGTGTCCGTTGCCGCAATTTCGTGCACCGCGCTCGTCGCGACGCCGAGCCCTGCCTACGCGGTCAGCCTTCCGACTGTCTCCAACGTCAGTCCAAACCGCGGCCCAGACGCCGGCGGCACCACAGTCACCGTCACCGGCACCAACCTCACCGGGACGACTGCGGTCTACTTCGGCGCGGTGCAAGGAACATCGATCGTGGTCGGCTCAGCGACGTCGCTCACGGTGACGTCGCCAGCGCAGACATCGTCGACCGTCGACATCACCGTCGTCGCACCGGGCGGCACGTCACTCACCAGCGCCGCCGATGTCTACACCTACGAGAAAGTGCTGTTCACCGACTCGTTCGCGAACTCCACCACCGCAGAGCCGATGTACTTGCCAGCTGGTACCGGCGCAACCAACGTTGCGTGCTTAACTGCCGGATCATCGATTACGCAAACACCGATTCCGGACTGCTCGTCCTCAGGCGGGGACACCGCAGGGAACGGGGTTCTGCGGCTAACGTCGAACGCCGGCAACCTCGAAGGCTCCGCGTTCTACAGCACCTCGTTGCCGACCGCGAACGGCCTCGACCTCACGTTCAACACCTACCAGTACGGCTCCGCAAGCGAGGCTGACGGCATCGCCTTCAGTCTCGGTGCGACGGATCCGTCGAACCCGAGCGCGCCGGTCAACATGGGTCCTGCGGGTGGGCACCTCGGGTATTCCGGCGGCAGCGCCGGCCCACCTGGGATAGGGCTCGCGCACGGCTACATGGGCTTTGGTCTCGACGTCTTCGGCAACTTCACCAACAGTCAGTACGACGGAACCGGCTGCACCGACCCCGGCTGGCTGACGAGTTCTGCGCACGCACAGAACGTCACGATCCGCGGCCCAGGCAACGGCATGGTCGGCTACTGCGTGGTCGACTCGACGCTAAACCCCACCCATGGTGGGGGTCTTGGGGTCACGAAGCTCGACAACGTCAGCGGTATGGACAGCACTCGGTCGACGTCTCTCGTGCCGGTCGAAGTTGCGCTGAACCCGTCGACCGCACCGGCAATTACCGCAACTCGAATCACAATTCCGGCTGCTAGCTGGGCGATCCAGTTCACCCCAATCGGCGGCACGGCGCAACTGATGACCGGTGCACTGCCGAGCATCGCGAACGGCCTATACCCGTCGAGCTGGATCAACCACGCGACCGGAATGCCGTACACGTTGACGTTCGGATGGGTCGCGTCGACCGGTGGCTCGACCGACGTGCACGCGGTCAGCAACGTAAGCGCGACGACGCTGCAGCCGTTGAGCTCAACCGTTTTCACGTTGACCAACACCGACAGCGGATCAACGAACTTGACCGGTGGAAGCAGCTACACCTCCACGTTCACGCCGACGCTCAGCGCACAAAGTGGCGTCGAGCAGCAGCCGATCACTGTCGCCGGTACCTACCCGACCGGCCTGGTGCCGACGACAATCACGGGCGGCGCGGGCTGGACCAACTGCCAGGTCACTGGTCAGACATTCAGTTGCACCTATCCCGCCTCCGCCGGAAGTCCTGTAACTGCGGGGACAACGCTGCCTGCGATCCAGGTCGGCTTCACGGTGAAATCCGGTGCGGCCGCCGGCACCAACGCGAATGTCATCCAGGGTCAGGTCAGTGCGGCGGATGCTCTCCCGGCGTCCGGCAATGACTACACGACGGTGACCTACGGAACCACCACCGTGACAACCATGGCGCCGACCCAAGGATCGACATCGGGCGGGACGGCGGTGGTCATCACCGGCGCGAACATGTACGGCGTGACTGGTGTGACGTTCAGCGGGAGAGCGGCAACGTCAATCAGCCATGACTCCAACACGCAACTGACGCTGTACTCACCACCGAACTCCGCGGGCAGCGGACCTGTTGTGTTGTCGAGCACGGTGACCGCGGGCACCTTCACGTGGAACGTGAACGCGCCAACGATCACGTCGATCACTCCGGGCAGCGGCCCAACGTCCGGCGGCACCGTTGTGACGATTATCGGCACGAACTTCACGTCGACTACCACTTCGGTGCTCTTTGGCATCAATCCGGGAGTCTCTTTCACGTACGTGTCGTCGACTCAGATCACCGTCACGACTCCACCCGGAGCCGCTGGACCCGCAGTCAACGTGACGACGACGAACGGCACCGGAAGTACCGCCTACGGCTCAGGTTTCGTGTACTACACGACGCCTGTTGAGACCGGCCTCGTGCCAGCGCAAGGCCCGACGACCGGCTTCACGACAGTGAACATCAGCGGCAGCGGCTTCACGTCGGTGACCGGCGTCGACTTCGGCGGGACCGCAGCGTCGAGCTACACGATCAACTCTGACACTTCGATCACCGCAACGACACCCGCGCACGCAGCCGGCGCTACGACGGTGCACCTGACCTACGGCGGCGGCACTGCATCGGCAGGCACCTTCACGTTCATCGGGCCGCCCACATTCACGACGATGTCACCGACGTCCGGCACCACGGTCGGCGGTACAACTGTCACGATCACCGGCACCAACTTGCAAGGTGCGACGGTCACCGTAGGGGGCGTGCCAGGCACCAACGTCATCGTGGCGCCGGACGGCTCGAGCCTGACGTTCGTCACGCCGGCCGGAACCGCGGGCCCAACCGCTGTGACTGTCGGCGCCGTCGGTGGCAGCGTGTCGGCCGGCAACTTCACTTACGTCGCGCCGCCCGTCATCTCCGGCCTCGCACCGGCGTCGGGCCTCGCAGCTGGCGGAACCAGCGTCGTCATCACCGGCACCGGCTTCACCGGTGCAACCGCAGTGCAATTCGGCGGGACGGCGGCAGCGAGCTTCGTTGTCAACTCCGACACGCAGATCACTGCTGTCTCGCCCGTGGGGTCGGGCGCTGTGGCTGTCGGCGTCACAACCCCTTACGGTTCGGGTACTTCGGCCGGAACGTTCACTTACATTCCGCCGCCCGCTATCACTGGCCTTGCGCCGACGTCAGGCCCTGAAAGCGGTGGCACCACCATCGTCATCACCGGCACCGGCTTCAACGGCGCAACCGCAGTGCAATTCGGCGGTGTTGCGGCATCGAGCTACAGCGTCGACTCGCCAACGCAAATCACTGCGGTCAGTCCGGCGCGCACCGGCGCGGTGACGGTGACCGTGACGACGCCGAACGGCACCGGTACGTCGGTTGGCACGTTCACTTTCCTTCCTGCGCCCACGGTTTCCGGTCTGGCGCCCACCGCAGGACCAGAGACGGGCGCAACCTCTGTCGTCATCACTGGCACCGGATTCACCGGTGCGACGGCGGTGAACTTCGGCAGCACGCCGGCCACGAGCTATGTCGTGGACTCGGCAACGCAGATCACCGCGGTGAGCCCGGCCGGTGTCGGTGCGGTCACAGTCAGTGTGACCACACCGAACGGCACGGGCACGTCAACCGGCACCTATAGCTACGTTCCCGCACCGAGTATCACGAGCTTTGTCCCGACGTCCGGCCCGCAAAGTGGTGGGACCAGCGTCGTCATCACCGGCATCAGCTTCACGGGTGCGACCGGTGTGCTCTTCGGCGCCACAGCAGCTGCGAGCTTCGTGGTGAACTCGGCGACGCAGTTCACCGCTGTCACCCCCGCGGGTGTCGGTGCAGTGAACCTCAGCATCACGACGGCAAATGGCACCGGCGTCTCGTTCGGGACATTCACCTACCTGCCGCCGCCGACGATCTCTGGCTTGGTGCCGGCGTCCGGACCAGAGGTCGGTGGCACGACCGTCGTCATCACCGGGACCGGCTTCACCGGCGCGACCGTTGTGCAGTTCGGTAGCACGAACGCCTCGAGCTTCACCGTCGACTCGGCGACCCAGATCACCGCAACGTCGCCCGCTGGCGTCGGTGCGGTGACCGTAAGCATCACGACGCCGAACGGAACGGGAACCTCGGCCGGCACCTTCGGATACCTGCCTGCGCCAAGCATTTCTGGCTTCGTCCCCACCTTCGGACCCGAGGCCGGTGGCACCGCGGTCGTCATCACTGGCAGCGCCTTCACCGGTGCAACTGCAGTGCAGTTTGGCGGGACGGCGGCAGCGAGCTTTGTCGTCGACTCGGCGACGCAGATCACCGCTGTCAGCCCCGCGGGCGTCGGCGCGGTAAACATCAGCGTGACGACGTCGAACGGCACCGCAGTGTCGTTCGGCACCTACAGCTACTTGCCGGTGCCGACGATCTCGGGTCTTGCTCCGGCCAGTGGCCCTGAGTCGGGCGGAACAGTCGTGGTCATCACCGGCACCGGCTTCACCGGCGCAACCGTGGTGAACTTCGGCGGCACACCGGCGACGTCGTACACCGTCGATTCGTCAACGCAGATCAGCGCGCTGTCACCCGCCGGCACGGGCACGGTGACGGTCAGCGTGACGACCCTCGGCGGCAGCACCACATCGGTGGGCAACTTCACCTACGTCCCAGCGGGTGGCTTGGGCGGTAGCGGCGGCGGCGGCGGCGGCGGCGGCGGTGGCGGTGGCGGTGGTGGCGGTGGCGGTGGCGGTGGCGGTGCGCTTGGTGGTGCTGCGACCGGACTAACCGTGACCCGCATCGGCGGCCCTGACCGCGACGCGACCGCAAACCTGATCTCGCAGGCGATGTACCCGACCGCGCACTCCGCGAAGGTCGTGATCCTGGCGCGTGACAATGTGTTCGCCGACGCGCTGGCTGGATCGCCGATGTCGAAGGTGTTCGACGGGCCGGTGCTACTTACGCCGAGCAACTCGTTGGGAGCCAGTGCCCAGGACGGCATCGTGCGTGTACTGAACCCCGGCGAAACCGTGTACATCCTCGGCGGAACGTCGGCCATCAGCGACAACGTGCTCGCACAGATCAGAGCACTCGGCTTCGTGACCGTGCGCATCGGCGGTGCCGACCGCTATGGGACAGCGGCGTTGATCGCGGCGAAGCTCTCGACGTCCGAGACAGTCACGAAGATTTACCTCGCGACCGGCGTCAACTTCCCCGACGCACTTGCTGCTGCAAGTGCAGCCGGCTCGACAGGCGGCGTCATCTTGCTGACGGCTGACACGATCATGCCTAGCGAGACGGCCAACTGGCTCGCCGCGCACAGCACGCTGCCCCGCATCGCGGTCGGCGGGCAGGCCGCGAAGGCTTCTCTCGGAGCGACCCCGTTGGTCGGCGCCGATCGTTACGCGACAGCGACTGCAGTCGCGGCCGCAACCTTCCCAATGCCGACTGGCCTGCTGTTGGCGACCGGCCTGAACTTCCCTGACGCGCTCGCTGGTGCTGCCTACGCCGCGCAGCAGGGTTGGGGCTTGCTGCTCGTGGATCCCGGAACGTCATCGGTGACCGGTGCCGAGGCGCAGTACCTGCGCGACGTGTCTGCGACCACGCTGAACATCGTGATCCTCGGAGGCACCAGCGCCCTGCCCGACTCTGCGGCAACGGTGATCGTGGACGAAATCACCTCCGCAACGCAATAGCGAACCAGTCAGCCGTTCGCGTCAGTACTTGGCCGATGTCGGCGAGGAGGCGGCGGCCTTCGCGGCGCCGATCTGTGCGCCCGTCGGTGCTACCAAGAACCACGTGCCGGCCTTGCCTTCTCCGCTCGTGTCGCCCGCTGCCTTGTCGCCCTTGAAGTGGTACAGCGGGTGGCCTTTGTACGTGACTTGCTGAGAGCCGTCGGTGCGAGGACTCGTACCGAGCAACGTCGCGGTCACACCAGTACCAGCCTGTGGCGCACCGTTGGTCAGTAGCGCCGGCCAGTTCGCGACGCACTGCCCGTAACACGTCGACGTCGGTGAGGTGTCGGGCGTGTAGAGGTAAAGAGTGTTGCCACTGGCGTCTGTGAGGTACGCACCAAGCGGCCCCGTCTTGGTGGCCACGGTTGCCGCAACGGTCGAGCCTGCTGCACTCGTAGCGGCCGGCGCCGCTGCGGCTGCAGTCGTCGCTGGCGGCGTACTCGAAGCCGCGGCGCTATTAGACGACTTGCTGCTGGCACATCCAGCTACCAGCAGTGCAACGATTCCAAGCGAAACTGTCGCCTTGATCACTGGGGATGTGCGCATCTTGGGCTCCCGACGTCGTAGTGGGGGTGTTCGCTCCCACTACGGATGCCGCCGCCGTCCCGTTCAATGCGCTGCGGGGTCGAGTGAGGTGACCACCGTATGGTGACGGGCATGCCTGACGAGATCGATATCGGCTCAACGCTGCTCGGCTCGCTGATCCGCGCGCTCGACGCCGCGCCGCCATACCGGCTCGCCACGGTCCTGCACGAGTTCCTGAACGCAACAGTCGGAGCGCAATCGGCAACGGTGCTGCTCGCCGATTACGAAGAACGCACGCTCGAGCCGGTGCCGGACGCCGTGCCCTCGCGGACGTTGGGTGCGCAACGGATCGACGGCAGCGAGGCGGGCCGCTGCTACCGTGAACAGCAGGTCGTCGAAGTAGCGATGCCGGACGGCGGGGTGGCGCTGTATTTTCCGATCACGCAGCGTGCGGAGCGGGTCGGGGTGCTCGAAGTGCAGCTGCCGTCCGGCACGAGCACCACCCGCGAGCAGCTGGGCGAGGTGGCCAGGGTGCTGGCGTACATAATCGCGGCGGCCCGCCGCTACACCGACCAGTTCGAGCGAATCCGCCGGCGGCGAGACTTGCAGCTCGCGGCGGAAATGCAGTGGGAGATGCTGCCGGTGCTCGCCTACGGGTGCGCCGAGTACGACATCGCGGGCAGCCTCGAGCCGGCGTATGAAATCGGTGGCGACACCTTCGACTACGCCGTCGCACCAGCGGATCTCACGATCTCGGTGTCCGACGCGATGGGCCACGGATTGCGCTCAGCAATGCTGGCGAGCCTGGCCGTCACGACGATGCGAAACGTCCGCAGGCAAGGTGATGGTGTGGTGGAGCAGGCAACAAGCGCGGCGGCTCATGTCTCCGCACAGTTTTTCGGCGAATCATTCGTGACGCTCGCGCTCATGCAGATCGACGTGCCATCCGGGGCCGCGGCGGTCGTCAACGCGGGCCATCCGCTGCCGATCTTGGTGCGTGATGGCGCGGTCAGCACGGTGCAACTCCAGGCAGCCCCGCCGCTCGGGATGTTCGCGGACACCCTCTACGTCCCGGAGCGGTTTCAGCTCCGCCCTGGCGACCGCCTCGTCTTGATCAGCGATGGGATCGTGGAGGCCAAGCCCGTGGGAGGCGAGCCCCTCGGTGATAGCGCCCTGCATGCCATGTTGCGCGAGATGGGCGGCCTGTCGGCCGTCGAAACCGTCCGGCAAGTAACGGCGGCGGTGGTCGCCCATCGGGCCGGTGACTTGCAGGACGACGCCACTGCCGTCTGCCTCGATTGGCGCGGCCTGAACTAGTCACCGGCGCAGCCGACTGCTCGTTACGGGCACAAGTTCCAGCATGTAGCCGGGGTCTCAGGGGACGCACTCGCTGGAACTTCACCGATGGTATGGGCCGCACTGTCCGGATTTCAAGACCGGCGGAAACACTCCATAAGAGCCGTCATCACCCAGCCTCCAGGCCTCGCCGAAACTCTGGGCTGGCGATCGTGTCGTGGAATATCGACGGATCGACGGCGCCCGACAGCACCTGATCGAGCAGTTCCGCGAGGCTGTACTCCGGATCGGCCGTGCGGGCCCGATCGATCGCGATCCCGGCGAGCACGCCGTCGCCCCGCAGGTAACAGATCCACGCGAGCACCGTTAACGCAGCCGCCTCACCTGGTTCGACGGAGCGCCTGACCAGCTCCAGAAGAAGGGAACGGGTCGCCTCGCCGCGGTCGCCGTCGAACCACGTCAGGAGTTCGTCGCGCACGCCCCAAAGGTCGAGAGACACGATCAGCCGTGCAGCCTCATCGACCGTGAGTTCGCCAACAGGGCCAGCAGCGCGCGCGTGAACGGCGGCACGAAACAGTGCCAGCGATTCGCCGACCACCTCGCTCTTTTGACCAGCGAGGACCCGCCTGGTGAACTCCTCGTGGATGCGCGGGATCGCGTACGCCATCACAGCGGCCGCGACGCCGCCGACCGGATCCAGCATGGCGGCGAGTTCTTCCCGAGACCCCAACACAACGCGACCCTCGACGGTCATCGCGACCGCAAGTTCCGAGGTCGTGGCACGTTCGATCAAGGTGCCCGACGGTGGGCAGCACTCGACGTCCGTACATTGCATTGACCACCATCTGCCATCACCGACGCACAGCACCTCGCTGACCTCGATGCGAGCGCGCGTCAGGTGTTTGATGAGTGCGTCAGCGAGCGGCTTGACCGACGGATGGGCGATGCCATCGGACGGCGGGTAGAGCACGATGATCGCCCGCGCCGCACCGTCGCGCTTGAGGTAGCCGACGAAGTTGCGCGCGCACGCGGTCGCAGATTTCGCCGCAGGCAAATCGACGCGCGCGGTCAATCCGAGGCGACTGCGCGGGCCGCGCAACGAGAGCACGACGAGCGACTCGTGCGGCTCGAACCCCACCAGATAAGGGACTGCGTCGATGATGTCGGCGGGCGAGCGAAGCTTGACCCGGACCTGCGTATCTGTCGTCATGCGACGAAGCCTGTGTCATCTTGACCACCCGCAACGCGACGGAACGCGTGGTTGTGGACGCCACAAAGTTACCCACAGCGCCTAGGTAACTGCGGGCCCCACGAGTTCGGCGTAGGCGACGATGTCGTCTTCGTAGCTATGCGCCTTGGTGTTGAACGCGCCGCCACAGGTGATCAATCGCAACGCGGAGTAGGCGGTGTTGCCGTAGACGAGCTTCGTCGGGAACGCATCTTTGGCGTACTCATGCACGCTGAGTACGCGGAAAACAGCAGTGCTGCCGTCCGCACGCGTGACGTCGATTTCGGCGCCCGGCAATAGTGAGTGCAGGCGGTAGAACACGCCGTCGACACCTGCCCAGTCAATGTGGCCGACGATGATGGCCGGTCCGAGCTGACCAGGAGTCGGAGCACCCGTGTACCAGCCCGCGGGGAACGCCGCTGGCGGAACCTGGAGCGATCCATCGGCCAGCAGTCCAAGGTCCATCAGGGTGCTGTCAACGCCGATCGACGGAACCTGCACTCGTACCGGGATGGATTTGCTCATCGGCTTCGCGATCGGCAAGTTCGCCAATTCGGCCGCAGTCGCAACAGACGACGGGACGTCGGGTGCGGACGGCAGGACGGAATCCATCGGCGAATCCGACACGGGCGCGGACGCCGGTGCAGACGATGCCGGTGCAGACGATGCCGGCACGGACGCGACGGCCGACGAGGGTACGGGTGCAACCGATGGTGCGACAGCCGACTTCGTCGAGTGCGACGTTCCACAGCCAGCGACGAACACCGCCGCGAGGGCTGTTACTGCCGTGCCGACGGCGATGCGCGCTTTCATCGTGGGCGACGTCGACGGTGAGCGAGCACCGACTCGGTCACGCTGGCACCCGCAACCGCAAGTCCTAGTGTGGCGATGCCTATGACGACCACCGGTGGCACGCTGCCTGCATGCCGGATCGAACTGCCGTCACCGGTGTGCACCGCGCCAACCGGAACGCGCGCGATCTGCGGCGCGCCAGGCGCCGCAATTCCGCCACCAGCTCCGGCACCTGCTGCGGCTGCCTTCAACGCAGCTGCCGACTTCGACGCGGCGGCTAGTTTTGCCGCGGCTGCTGCCTTCGACGCTGCTGCAGCGGACGCCGATGCAGCCGCAGTACTCGGCTTTGGCGTCGCCGATGCACTCGGCGGCACAACAGGCGCGGCGCACGTCGGCCGGATGATCGTGTCGTGAATCAGCGTGACCGCACCCGCGCCGGACGCCTGCTCACCAGCAAGTAGCCGACCAATGACCGTGACGCCGCTACCTAGCGAAATGCTGTCGTGCGCCATCACCGTGCCGTCGAGCGTCGATCCCGCACCAAGAGTCGCTGCGCTACCGACCTTCCAGAAAATGTTGCATGCCTGCGCGCCACGAATGAGGTTGATGTTGCCGGTGCCGCCAGTGATCAGCGTGCTCGCGGTCTGAAAAATGAAGACCGAGTTCGGGTTGTTCGCGCCGTCGAGCGTCAGCGTCCCTGACATACCAAAGGTGCCGGACGCCGATGTGTAGACGCCGGCGACAAGGTTCTGACCTGCGAGCTCGGTGAGAACAACACCGGGCGTCTGGCCAGCAGCGTTGTTGAACGCGTTCGTCAGCGCCGCCTTCGCGCCCTGAGTCACCGCATCGTTTGGGTTCGGACTCGTGTGGTTGGCGCCAGTCAGCGTCACGCAGTCCGCGCCAGGACACGCGGCGAAGCCGGTCTCCGATGCGGTCGGCGATGAGCCGACGTCGCCATTGATTGTCGTGATACCGGTGTTCGTGATGCCCGAGCCGGCAAGGATCGCGTAGGTGCCCGCGGTGCCGAGGGGGACAGTGGTCGCAGCCGCCTGCGCGGTACCGGAGACCATCACCAACAGCCCGGCCATCGAGATCGCGAGCAGAGAGGTCGTGGACGCGTGCCGTATCGAGATCCGTGTCATTCGAATGCCGCCCAGTTGACGAAGTAGCGGCAAAAGAGGGCACGGGTCCGGACCCTCCAACAACACGCTAAGTAGTCATATCGTCACACAGATAGCACATACTGAGGCATTTGCGGAAATAATTCACCCATGTGCACGAATCGGCACGCCCAACGGGCCTAGCGTCACGGCCCACCACGAAAAGCGGACGTTTACCGCCCTGGGAGGGAGGTAAACGTCCGCTATCTCGGTCTGTGCAGAACTACGCAGCGGGGCCGCTGCCCAGCGTCACCGTCACCGAGTGGGACTGGCCGTTGGTGTCCGTCCAGCCGAGCACGACCTTGGTCCCGGGGTGGTAGCCCGCCATCAGCGTCGAGAGTGTGGTGGCCGAGTCGACGGTGTGCCCACCGAGCGAGGTGATCACGTCGCCTGCCGCGAGGCCCGCCTGCGCCGCCGTCCCGCCATCAATTACACCGGCGATCGCGGCATCCGAGACCGTCGGTTGGCCGTAGTACGGGTTGGTAGCTGCGAGCTCGACGCCGAGGAATGCGGTGCCTCCGATGTGCACCGTCGCCGATGACGTACCCGCGACCATCTGGTGCGCGATGGTCAACGCTTCATTGATCGGAATCGCGAAGCCCTCATTCCCCGAGCCGCCCGACTGGTAAGCAGCGAACGGGTTGAGCTGTCCGTTGGATCCGGATGCCGCGGTGTCGATCCCGATGACCTGTCCGGCGCTGTTGACGAGCGAACCGCCCGAGTCGCCCGGCTGGACATCGGCGTTGACCTCGATGAGTCCGGTCAACTGCTCGCTGGTGCCGCCGAGTTCGTCGCTTGCGGTGATCGGCTGGTTCAGCGCGATGATCGAACCGCCTGCAGCAGTTGGAGTTCCGCCGGTGCCGCCCGCGTTGCCGATTGCGACGACGCCTTCGCCGACGGTCGCCGTCGAGGAGTCGCCGATATTCGCGACCTTCAACCCTGACGCGCCCTGCAGTTGCAGCACGGCGATGTCTTGCGTGGCGTCGTATCCGACGACGGCCGCCTTGTACGTCTTGCCGTTGCCGACGTCGGTGACGCTGATCGCGGTGGCGCCGTCGATGACGTGGTTGTTGGTCAGGATTTCACCGGTCGACGTGAGCACGATCCCGGTGCCCGCACCCGACGCGCCTTGGTAGCCGAACGTCGAGTTGATATCGACAAGGCCGGGATCAACAGCGGCCGCGATCGCGGACACATTGGACGGCGAGCCACTGCCCGAGGTCGTGCCGCTCGACGAGCCACTCGACGAACCAGTCGAGCCTTGGCCGTAGCCGTATCCATAGTTCGGCACGTAACTCCACGGATCGCCGTAGCCGCCCCAGCCATAGCCGTAACCGCCATAGGGCGACCAGTCCGCATTGCTGATCGACGATCCACTAGACGACGAGTGGCCAGCCGACGAGGTCCCGGACGGCGAGATGCCGGACGACGGGGTGCTGGCGGTCGCGGCGGAGTTCTGCGTCTTCGCCGCTGCCGGCTTATCGAGCTGGCCGACGCCGACAGCACCCGCGACGGCTGCGGCGACAACGCCCGCGAGCACGGCCGTCGAGCGACCGCGGTGCCGGCGATGGCGCGGCAGCACCACGGCGGCCGGGTCGGGCGCGGGCGCGGTGTTCGAAGGTGTCGTGTTCTCGGGGGTAACACTCATGGCAGGCTCCTCGGTCGATCGTGTCTGGATCCACTTTCCGACCGCCCGCTGTATTCCGCATGAGACAGCGCTAAGAAGCTGCTGAATTCCGATTGCCGATTGGCCGACCCAGCGCGCGATGCCTACCTACGTACTGGGCTACCGATGTGCGACGAGACGATTTCATCTTCAATCGTTGCGACCGCCCGTACAGCACGACGTTTACGGAGAGCCCAGAAATGCAACGACGCGCCGCACTCGTCCTTGTTGTCATTACTCCCGCTTTACTCATCAGCTCATGCAAGTCTTCAAATAAGAGCAAGGTGACAACGCTGCAGCCGCAGGTATCCGCGGCCGCGACAGCTGCGGCAACGACGGCAGCGGCGCCCGCACCGGCAACCAGCGAGTCCGCGACGCCAACGCCGCTCCCGCCGCCGGCGGCAACGTCGGCCCCTGCATCGCCGTCCCCCAGTCCGACGCCCACGCCGACCGCATCGCCGTCCGCATCGCCGACCGGGTCAGCGAAGCCCACCAACCTTGATCCCTGCCAGCTGGTCACTCAGAGCGAAGCCTCGACACTCGCCGGTGCGACGTTTGGGCCCGGCAGAGAGGAGAGCACGGGCGGGGGCAAGGAATGCGTTTACGGATATCAGACCTTGAACGTTATGGACATCATCGTCGCGGAGGCGGCGGATCCCACGACGGCGCAGGCCGCCTATGCCAAGGGATTGAACGATGCGCAGACCACGATCGCGGGCAATCTCCCGGCGGGGGTTACGGTCAAGCTCAACCCCACCAACACGCAAGGCATTGGCGATCAGGCGTCGACTATCACCGGATCGGGCGCAATCCAAGGGCAGACGATCTCCTTCACTGGCATCTATGTGCTCTCCGGCGCGAAGTTCTTCACCATCGGCGATCTCGTGTTGAACAAGACCCCGCCGACCGTGACCGCTATCCAGGACCAAGCGAAAGTCACACTCGGCCGGCTTTGAGTTCGCGCTACCCGCCCAATTAATCAAGTGTTGGTCCTCAGCGCGCGTTCTTGCGCGCGCTGAAGACCAATGCTCTGCCCGCTACGGAAGGCGCGACGCGACGATCTTGGCGGCGGTTTGCATCGGCTGCGCGTTCTGCGCGGGGTCATTCAACTTCACCAGGTTGATGTCGACCCAGTTGTCGCCCTTGCGGATGAAGATGTTGCCATCTTCCTGATCGGCTTCGTCGCCGATCCCGGGAACCGATGTGAACGTGTGGCCGAGGGTGTCGCGATCGATGTCGAGTTCCTTCTTCGCGCCGTCGCCGACGATGATCTCGACCTGCGCGGTCGGTCCGCTCGGATCGCTCGTGTACTGGCACAGGGTCTTGGTCCCGGCGGCGCCCGCCGACACCGCAGCGTTCAGCTTCACACCCGCCAGTGTCGACGCCTCAGCCTGCGTGAGCAGTGCACACGGATCGATGACCGGCGGCAACGACGCAACCTCGCTCGAGGCCGCGCTGCCCGGCGCAGCAGAAGCAGAAGGCGCGGACGCCGGGGCGGTGGCGGTCTCAGTAACTGTTGCCGTCACGGTGACGGTTGCGGGCACCGTCTTGGTTGAACCCGCACATGCGCTGACCGCCATAGCTACCCCAACCAAACCCACCACCGGGGTGACACCTCGCCACATGCGCGCCGTCCCTCTCTTGTCGTTGTTGTGCATCACGCACCCGCGTTGCACAAAGGCACGTCGGGCACGACCTGCGACCGGTGTAACAACGACGTGCTGGTGCCCAGGGAGTACTCGTACTTGGCGCCAGGAATCAGGTGTTTGAGGATCGGAATTTCCTCAGCTGAAAGCTCAATTCCGACTCCGGCACTGCCGCGCAAGTCGAGTGTTGCGCCCTTACATCGGGCCAGCGCGGCGCCAAGCGACGATCCGTTCGTCACGCCAAGATCGACGATGACCCCAGCGAATGGTCCGGCGCTCAGTGACGCGACACCGACGCCGACTTGGAACTTCATCTCGACGCCGAACACGATGCCGCTCGGGCCAAGCGTGATGCCGGTAATGCTGTCGATGATGCTCTGTTTCACGGTGAATGTCGGCGTCTCGAACTTCGACCCGTCGTAGCCGATCGGGCCGTCCAAACCCCAGATACCGGTCGCGACCAGCGTCGAGTTGTTGCCGGTGATCGCGGTCTCGACGCTGAACGTGAATTCAACCTTGAGATCCATCGGCAGACCGGCAGTGGCCGGCGACGGCGGGATCTCAAGGTTCGCTTCGATCGGCGCCTCGATCTTGATCTTCTCGTTGTCAGCCGAGCCGCCCGCGGCCCCCGCCTGCAAGCTGATCTGCAACCCGGTGATACCGGTGATCTCGAATCCGCTGTGCGTCGATTGGCCGTTCTTGATGGTGTCGATGCCATGGAAGTGCAGGTTGTTCGTGTCGAACGCGAAGTCGATGCCGACCTTCAGATTGCCGTCGCGTTCAACGCCGAGCTCGAGCTTGTTGTCGCTGACGTCCGGCGACACTGTCCAGTCGCCGACCTTGAACTCGAGGCTGGAATCCGACTCGAAGATCGAGTTGCCACTTGCCGCTTTGGGTAGCGCAGCCGTCTCTGCGGTGAACGGCTTCGTCCGGTTGTAGGCGGACGCCGAGATGTTGGCCGACGGCAAATCGCCACCTTGCGGAGTCTGTTGTGCCCACGCCAGCTGCGGAATGACGCGATAGCTGATGGCAGACGAAGGCAACGCTTGGTCGACGTCAATCGAACCGTTGCGGATCACGTCGGTGAGGCTCACCGGCGCGAGTGTGACAACGCGCGAATCGCCGTTATCGTGAATCGCCGCTACTCGCCCGGTCGCCATGCTAGTCAGCACCATCACCGACCCGACCTGGAGCTTCTCGGCGCCGGGCGCGTTCTTGTCGATGGTCCACACGAGCCCGTTGCCGCTCGCCGAGCGGATCGATGCCGGACCGCCACCGACAACAACGACACCCGGTTGGTAGTCGGCGCCCGTCGGGTTGGCGCCGTAGCCGTAGGTCTTGAGAGCGGCGGTCGTAGGCGCGCCAATAATTGGAGTCGCACTGACAGCGGGAGTGCTAAGCGTGGGGATGGCGACGGTCGAACTCGCAGTGGTGGACGGCGGTGGCGACGCCGTTCTATGGCCCCCGCATGCCGCGACCAACACGGCCACAGCGAGAAGCGAAACGGCCAACCGCGCCCGGCTTACCCCACGACTGTTCACGCACGGGATTAGACCAGAAATCCGTAACGCCGAGGTAACGCCCCAGCAAAACCGAGTCGCCAGCCCGCCTGCGCCTCTACATCGCCGAACTGAGGACCTTCGTGCCGAACTCGACGAGCGGGAACGGAATGTGGGCCGCGAGGAGACCCTCGATGACCTCAGGCGCAACGGGCCTCGACATCAAGAAACCTTGGCCGAGGTGACATCCAAGCGCCTGCAACTGGGCGAGCTCGCCTGGCTGTTCAATGCCTTCGGGGATGACCTCCAGCCCGAGATGGTGAGCCATGCCGATGATCGCCTCTAACAGCGGATTGGGAGTCTCAGGCGATGTGCCCGCCACGAACGAGCGGTCGATCTTCAAGAAGTCGACTGGCAACTGCCGCAGATAGCCGACCGATGAATAGCCGGTCCCGAAGTCGTCGAGCGCGATCCGCACTCCCGCGGCACGCAGCGCGGTAAGCACCTCGGTCGCACCGCCGTCCGGGTCAGCGAGCACCGACTCGGTCACCTCGACCACGACGCTGGACGGGTCAACATCGGCCGCCCGCAGGATCGAGGAAATGGTGGTCGCATACTTCGGTGCTTCTAGTTGGCACACCGAGACGTTGACGGACATCCACAACGCCTCGCGTCCGCAACTGCGCTGCCAGTCGCGCAGTTGGTGTGCTGCCTTCTCGAGCACCCACGCACCTATCGACATGATCGCGCCGGTCTCCTCGGCGAGTTCGATGAAGGACGTCGGGGGCAGCAGGCCGCGGGTCGGATGCTGCCAGCGCACCAGTGCTTCGAGCCCGACGAGTTCGCCAGTGTCGAGCTCAACCACCGGCTGGTACTCCAGGACGAGTTCGTCGCGAGCAGCCGCGCCCGCAACTTCGTCCTTGAGTTGTTGCCGGCCAACAGCTGCGTCATCGAGTCGTGCGTCGTATTGCTCGACGCGATTCTTGCCGCGCGTCTTCGCTGCATACATCGCGATGTCCGCCTCGCGGACCCAGCCCTCGACGGATGAGTCGGGGTGTCGCAGGGCCATTCCGACACATGCCCCGACCTGCACCTCATGCGTCGCGATGTGAACCGGCTCGTCCAATGCGACAACGACGCGTTCGGCCAACCTCATTGCGTCGGCGGGGCTGTCGAGGTCACCAAGCAGAAGCGCAAACTCGTCACCACCGAGGCGGGCCACGAGATCGGTCCCCCGAACCATCGCGCGCAGCCGGGCCGCCACAACGCGTAGGAGTTCATCGCCCGCGGCGTGGCCCAGGGTGTCGTTGACATCCTTGAAGTCGTCAAGGTCGATGAAGAGCAGCGCTTGCCATTGTTGCTCCCCTGCTGGCTCGCCAAGCATGGCGGCGAGCTTGGCGTAGAACGCCGCCCGATTCGCCAGGCCGCTCAGCGAGTCGGTATTTGCCTCCTCGGTCAAAGTCCGTTGGCTGTCCGAGATCGCATCGGCCATAGCGTTGAAGCTCGACGCGAGTTCGCCGACCTCATCGGCGCGGCCCACAACAACACGGTGGTCGACATCTCCGCGTGCCAGACGATTCGCCGAGTCGCGCAGGATTCCGACCGGTCGCAGAACCTCATTCGACAACTGGTGAGCCAATCGCAGTGCGATGGCGATCGCCAGGAACTCCAGGATGATCAGGGCCACCAAGCCTTCGCGATCGAGTTGCGATGCATGCGCAAGGTCTACGCGGATCGCGGCGCGATTCGCCGAACCGGCCTGATCCAGCAGACTCAACACACCCGGCGCCTGCGCCGCGACAGCGTCGCCGCGAGTGGTCAAGTCGGTCGGATGTGCAGCGGTGCCGCCGGCGGCGATGAGCGTGTTCCATTTGGTAAGCGATGCGGCGAGCAATGTGCGAGCAGCTGCCGACTTCATCTTCAGCAGGTCGGCTGCGTAGTCGGCATCGATTGCTGCGACGGCCGCCTTTTCCTGAGTCTGTTGTGTCGCGCTGATCGGACTCGAGAACGTAATGGCACCCGCGACGATCTCGTTACGCAAGTCCGCGCTTGAGGTCGTTTCCTGCTCGATCGCCACCGCCGAGCTGCGGAAGCTGTCGACGATGAGTTGAATCGCGACAATGCTGGCCGTGCCGCTGAGCATCACGACCGCCGCCAACAACGCGAATGCTCGGCGCCATCGCGAGCGCAGGCTCCGGACCCGGCCCGGTCGCACGCGTAGTGGTGCGGACGCGACAGTGCCGAGAGTCTGGGACACATCCATACATGCGTATCGACGGGTGCACAAAATGATCAGAGGTCCGTACGTCCTGGATAGAAGGGACCAAGGTCCGCAACACGCCTGTCTGGCGCTGGGCCAGCCACGAAGGCGCTCGGCGGCGAGTTCAGACCGAATCGGTGTGCATCTCAGGGTTATCCCTGACGCGCTCAGCCGTACAGCCGCGAAGAATGAAACCGCGGGATGAGCAGCGTCAAGGAGTCGATGTGCAGGGTGGTGCGGACGGTCGCCCAGCGCGTCGTCCCCCGGGCGCCGTAGCACGGTGGCTGGTGCATCTCGGATTGATCGTGTCAGCGTCCGTCTCCTTGGTCTTCGAGACGGTGTTGACGGTTCACATCATGGTTGGACTCGTGTTCGTCGCGCTTGTGGTGGCTCACCTGGCGCAGCGACGACGCGTGTCGGCCACGCTTGTCGGGCGACTCCTTCGCGTTCGCAGCTGGGGTTTGCCGGCCGGGCGGCTCGCCCTTGCTGACGCGCTTCTTACGGCGCTGACGGTCGGCATGCTCGCGGCAGGATTATGGGATTGGCGCCTCGGGCACCCCACGCGCATCCGATGGCACGCCATTAGCGGAGTCGTGCTGGCTGGGTTCCTGCTCGTCCATACCCTGCGCCGAGGTGCCCGCCTGCGTAGGTCCGGCATTCGCTGACCTTCAACAAGACCGTCCCCGAATCCCTTCGCAATCGGTTTCGCCGGCCGAAGGGGCAGATAGTGCTCATGCCGCGTGGGTGCCTCCAGCTAGGAGTTCCCATGCACGCACGGTCGTTCCGTCCCGCAACCGGCCATCGCTTCGCAGGGTCAGCGCGCCGGGTCGGTGTAGCGGCGACGGTCGTCGCCGTCGGGCTCGGCGGCGTGATCGCCGCTGCGTCGCCGTCCATCGCCTCGGTCGGTGGGCCGGCGGTCACCGTGCTGAACAGCGTCGGCGCTCCGGCGTCCAACGTGGGGGTCGGCGCGACGCTCGCCGTCACCGCGGCCGCACCGATCACGGTCCCTGGCGCGACCGCCCAGACGATCACCCAGACCTGGAACCCCGCGCAATCGACGGTCGACCCGTCAACCATCGTGACTCCGCAGGGCTGGACGAAGACCTACACCACGGACGGGACGACGTGGAGCAGCACGCTGCCCACCTACCCCACCACCGTGAGCGGGGTGCAGTCGACCGGTGCCGTCTTCAGTGACGGGACGTCGAGTGGCCTGCAGGTCTCAACCGCCACCGGCACCGGCAGCCTCAAGACCGCGCCGGTGTTCGCGCCATCATCAGGCGGCGACGGCTGGGACGCATTCACCTCAGGGCCATACGTGATGAACGCGTGGCACCACAACGACACGTCGTACAACCTTGACTGCCACCTCGTCGCTACCGGCGTCTCGTGCGGCCCGGTGTATTCGCTCGCCGGATATCAAACTTCGAGAGCTAGCAGCGGAACCGTCGATGCCGGCAAGGTCTACTCGATCGTCAAGGAAATCTCGCCGGGCACCGTCGGCGTGCTGTGCACCAACGTGTCGGCGCTGCCGTTCACCTCATGCGGCTATGTGCCACTGAAGACTGTCACAGCGGACTACTCCGTCATCGGATCCGCGCAACAATCCGGCACCAGGATCTACGCACCGCTCAACGACGGCAACGTCGTGTGCTTCGACATCTCGACGCTCGCGGCCTGCGCCAGCCAGCCGTACGCGTTGCCGTCCTACAGCAGCTCCGGCAGTAACATTCCGGCCTTCGCCACGGCCGTCGGACCCTATGTCTTCATCACCGCGAACAAGATCTGGTGCTTGAACGCGGCTGACGGAACGGCATGCACACTAGGGACTTGGCCGGTCGGCTCGTACAACACGGCGAACCTGACCGGCGTCGTGCCGATGCGCGACACCTCGGGCGTCCTTACGGGTGTCTGCATGATCGCGCCCGCCGGTGACTGCTTCACGCTGACCGGCGCCACTGTCACGCCGCCCGCGGGTTTCGCGGCGCTGCTCGCTAGTAACCCGCCCGCCGCAGCAATCGCGCAGGGCGGCTGGGGCCAGTTCGCCTTCGGCGCGACCAAGCAGTACTGGTTCGCCGGAGGATGGACTGGCACTTCCAACACACCAGTCTGCTACGACTGGACCACCGATGCCGCCTGCGCCGGCTTCCAGACCACGACCGCGATCGGGAGCCTTCGCTACACGATCAGGGTCGACGCGACTAACTCGAACTGCCTGTGGTCGAACGGCGACAACGGCTCGGTTGCGCCCTTCGATGCAAACACGGGTCAGCCGGGTTGCCAGGGATCTGACCCGATCGTCGATATCCCTTACACCGCAGTAGTTCCGCGGCTGAGCTGTACCGAAGCTGGCCGTATTCGCAACTGGCAGGACATCACGCTCACGCCACCTGGTGCGATCGCGGTGACGGCGTTGCGGCTCACAGTTCTTGCCTCCTCCGGCGTCGCGATCGCGGGCTACACCGCCCTGACGCCGAACAGCAGCGGAGTAGTCGACCTCTCGGCGTTGGACGTCGCCACATCGGGCACGCAGCCAACGTTCGAGGTCACCGCCATCGGCGCATCGTCGCCGGACGCGAGTGAGATCAGCGCGGCGGTGACCTACACGTCCGACGCACCGCAGGTGTGCTTCACCCTCACCACGATTCACAACTGCCCGGCACTGGCTCCTGGTGTTTCAGCGGGTGCGACAGTCGCCGTCTCTGATGTCGCACTCGGCGGATCAACCGTGGCAACTGCGTCAGGCGTGCCGACCACGACGCCGTTGTCGGCAGCAATCACCCAAGCGAACATGGCAGGCTGCGTGGGCACGGTCAGCGGCACCGCAACACAGACCTATCCCAGCGGTGCACCCGATGCCCCGCTCGCCGGCGGAGTGGTGTACCTACTCGACTCGTTCGGCACCGTCGTCGCTTCGACGACGACGGCCTCCGACGGCACGTACTCATTCGCCAACGCCAACCCTGACGCTTACACAGCGCAGATGTCGTCGGTGACTCATGCGCTGAGTGTGGCCGCAGGCGGCACGACCGTGCAGAACTTCTCGGTGCCGTACGTCGCGCCGGTTTTCGCATCCGCACCGGTATTCACCCAACTCGGCGGTGCTGACCGTGATGCCACTGCGGCGATGGTCGCGACCACGATGTATCCGCTGGCAGGTTCGGCAAGTGTCGTCGTGCTGGCTCGTGATGATCTGTATGCCGACGGGCTGACCGGTTCGCCGTTAGCCAACGCGTTCAATGGCCCGCTCTTGCTGAGCCCGACCGCGTCGTTGTCGAGCGCTACTCAAGCGGCCATCGTTCATGCGCTCGTGCCTGGCGGATTGGCGATCGTTCTCGGCGGGACTAGTGCGATCAGTCCTTCGGTCGTCACGACGCTGCAACAGCTCGGCTATCAGGTGCAGCGCATCGGTGGCGTCGACCGCTACGCGACTGCGACGCTGATCGCCGACAAGATCGCCACCAAGCACGCCGTCGCGCACGTCTATGTCGCCACCGGGCTCAACTTCGCTGACGCGCTGTCAGCAGCCGACGCCGCGGGGCTCAACAACGGCGTCGTTCTACTCACCGCCGACACCATCATGCCCGGATCGACGAACACCTGGCTCGCTGCGCACACCAGCGCACCGGCCACGGCGATCGGCGGTCAGGCAGCAGCGGCTGATCCCACCGCAACGGCGTTGGTCGGCAGCAACCGGTATGCGACCGCGGCACTCGTGGCGAACTCGGTGGCCCCGAGCACTGCGGGCATCGTGCTAGCCACCGGCGCGAACTTCCCCGACGGGTTAGCGGGTGCTGTCTACGCAGCGCACAACGGTTGGTCGTTGCTGCTGGTCGATCCGTTGGCGGTCGCGTTGAACACCGATCAGACGAGCTACCTCCACAGCGTCAGCGGCACGGCGTCGACCGTCACTGCAATAGGCGGGACGACGGCGGTGCCGGTCGCGGCGACGACACTCGTCACGGCCGGGCTGGCCTAGCACGACTGGTCCGCCGGTCGTCCAGCTGCTGCGCGAGGCCTAGCGCCGACTGGAAGCTGGCTCGACGATCGGCGGCGAATATCCGACGCTGCGCCGAGTTTCGGCGTCCGGATTGCGCGCGTGCGCCCCCGGCAAAGAGGCAAGCTCCCGCACATACCGCCGGATGTAGACCGCATCAGCGTCGAAGCGCTCGGCCTGCCGCACCGGGTTGAAGACGCGATGCCGATTCGTATCGGTTCCGGTGCCAGTTACCCACTGCCAGTTCATGTTGTTCACCACCACGTCGCCGTCGACCAAACCGCGCAAGTAGTGCCGCGCGCCGTCCCACCACGGCAAGCCGAGGTCTTTGGTCAGGAACGAGGCGGCGACCATCCGCGCGCGATTGTGCACGAACCCGTCGGCGTCCAACTGGCGCATCGCTGCATCGACCAGCGGATAGCCCGTGCGGCCCTGCACCCACGCGTCCCAGAATTCCTCTGCACGCCCAGGTTCGGGAGCCCATCGCGGGTCAGGCTTCGACCGGTAGTTGCGCCAGACCACGTCCGGCTGCGGCGCGACAATCTGGTGAAAGAAGTCGCGCCACGCAAGTTGCCGCGCGAACGGTCCACCGCCGGGCCGTTCGCGCAAGTGGGTCGCGGTCTCGAGTGGGGACAGGCAACCAAAGTGCAAGTACACCGACAACCCAGACGTCGAAGCTGCGGCGAGATCGTCATGCTGCGCTTCGTAACTGCGCAAGCCCACTACGCGCCACGCGGTCACCCGAGCGCGCCCGCCGCTCTCCCCCGCCACGGGGTTAACGGCGGCGGAAGCGGTCGGCGCGAGCCCGGCCACGATCACCGACGGGCCGCCGGCGATCTCGTCGACCAATTCAGGCGGCAGCGAAATCCGAGATGGCGCAGGCAGTACCGACCGCCACGGATGCGATTCCCACGCCCGCCAGTACGGAGTGAAAACGGCATAGGAGTCACGGCCCGAGGGCACGAGATCGCCGGGTGGCACGACCGTCAGCCCGACCTCACGATGCAAGGTGATACCCGCGGCGTCAGCCGCGACCTGCAATAAACCCAGCCGGCGCTGGGAAAACGGCGTGACATCGTCTACGAGATAAATGTCCGTCGCGCCCACCGACACCGCGGCGCGCATGACCTCGTGCGTCCACTGACCGCGCCGAACGATCAACCCGCCGCCACGCACCCGCAGCGACGAATCGAGATCGGCAAGGCTGCCGGCGAGAAAGGCGAGCCGCTGCGGTGGTGCGGCGACGCGACTACGCAGCAACTCGTCGTCCAGCACGAAGAGCGGAAGCACGAACTTGCTGTGCGCGATCGCAGCCGTAAGCGCCGGGTTGTCATGCACCCGCAGATCGCGGGTGAAGACCATCACACTGGTTCTAGAGATGCCGAATACTCTAGGGCGGCAGCTCGCGATCCGCGGTCGCCGGGGTTCGGGTCCTCAGCGGTCGTTCTTGCGACCGTTCAGGACCAACGCTCGACCAGCGCGGCCCCAGGCTGGTTGGCGCGCACCGTGCGTCGGGCAGACTTTGAGTCATGAACCTGATGCAGCGACTCGACCGACTCGGTGCCGGAGGCACGTGAGTTACTCGAGCGCGCTGCGCTCGACCAGCACATCGAGATCGACGAGCAAGCTGCGGCGTCGATGGTCGCGTCGTACAGCTGGCTGCTCGACCGAGTCGGCGACACGGGCATCAAGCTCACGACCGCCGGCTACCTGCCGCCGGCCGTCGTTGTAGCGGCCATGGCGGAGGCGCAGCTCGCCGACTGCTACGGCAAACACACCCGCGAAGAACACACCTCATCGGTGTTCGGGCTGCGCGAGTCGGCGATGCGTTTGCGGCTAGTGCGAAAACTGCGCGGCACGCTCGTACTCACGCCGGCCGGGCGCGCGCTTCGGGGCAACGCCGAGCAGCTGTGGTGGCACCTCGCCACTCACCTGAACGATCGGGCGGCAGACGTTGAACTGGACGCCGGCGGGTTGCTGCTGCTCGCGGTCGCGGCCGGCGAGCCGATCACGCATAACGAGCATCGCGACTTTGTGACTCCGTACATGGTGCGGCTTGGTTGGCGCTCGGTAGAAGAGGGCGAACCGATCGACGAGTGGAGCGTGTTCAGAGCGATGCGAAACACGCTCAACCTCCTGGAACGCATTCGTGCGGTGCCCGAAGTTCGGTACAAGCAGGCGCCAGAGGTGCCGCCGGCGTCCGGCATCGCGTTTGCTCGAGCGGCGCTGCGGCACATGCGGGATGACGTCGACATGCGACGTAGCGAACCCGAACTTCCGCCCGGTGCGCCGCGGATTGAGTTCAAATCAGCCGATCGCTGCGCCGATAGCGGTTTGCACGCCCGCGCTCAACACTGCGGAACCACCGAAGAGGTCGGCTGCCGTGAGACTTGAAGCCGCCGATTGCAGGTAGCTCGCCGTGTTCGTCGGCACCGCATTCGTGTCGGCGAGTACGAGCGGTGCGCCCAGGTGGGCTAAGAACGCGCCACCCGACAGCGCATCGGGGAAGTTCTCGCCAGTGGCGACACCGACGGTCGTCGGCGCGCTGAAGAACTTCGCCGCGACCGTGACTGCGGTCGCGTACCGATCGGACCCAACGAGTGCCACCGCGGCCGGATCGGCGGTCGCGGCCGGCCCTCCGATCGCGTAGACCGTCGTGCCGTGGACGTTCAGGTAGGCGCTCGTCTCGGCGGCCATCGCCAAGCCTGCGGTGAGCAGCACGACGCCGCCAGACTTCGCAGCGGCCGGCCCGGCGGCCAGCGCGTCAGGGAAGTTATCGCCGGTGGCGAGCAGTACTGTGGTCGGGTCGCCCAGCGCGTCGGCGACGTCGACGGCCGTGGCGTACCGGGTCGCGCCGCCATACCGGACGACGGTGTATCCGAGCCCGGTGAGCTGCGTCGCGACGCTGGCAGGAACGGCGGACGTGCCACCCAGCACGTAGACCGTGCTGCCGGTCGCGAGCACGCGTTGGAGTTCGGCCTTCGTGACGGCCGGCAGTTGTGAGCCCGTCGTAAGTAACAGCGGCGCATTCTTCGACGCGGCGAGCGGAGCACCAACGAGTGCGTCCGCGTATTGGTCACCGCGCGCCAGCACGACTGCACCCGCGCCGCCAGACGGGAACTCGGCTTGCGAAGTCGCAACGGCAGTGCCGTAGCGATCGGAGCCAGCCAGCCGGACGGCGGGACCGGTCGCGAAGGTGATCGGCTGCCAGAAGTGCCCACCGTCGCGCGTCATCCACAACTGCGAAGGCGGTGTCGCCGGATCACCCTCAATCGCGACGCCTTGCTGCGCCGTCGTGAACCCGAGGTCATGCCAAGCCTGGCCACCGGTAGTGGAATCGAGCACCGTCTGCCAGGTGGCGCCGCCGTCGAAGGTGGCGTACAAGAACGAGGCGCCGGACGCCGAAGCCACCACGAGGGTGCCCGGCTGGGCGACGGCCAACGAAAGCGAGACACCACCACGAGGCGGACTCGCCGCCGTCGCCGCGAACGTCTGCCCACCGTCCGTCGAGACGGAGACAGTCTTGGTCGCGCTGCCGGCACCGGGATCGCTCGCGCAGCCAAGCGCGGTATATGACGCCGACGGGCCAACTGCGAAATCGCCCGCGCAAGGTTCGGTCGAGTGGCTCCACGTCGCTCCGTCGTCCGCGCTATGGTACAGCGTGCTCGACGGACCGGGGGCGAGCACCCACACGTCATCACCCTGCACGTCGAGGCCGAGATTTGCGGGGACGGCGGAGGCAACGGTCAGCACGGAGGTCCAGGTCTCACTGCCCACAGGTGAGCGATAGAGCTGGCCGCTGCTCGCAATCGGAGCTGTCGGTGCGATCAGCGCATACACGAAGCCGTTGTACGCAGCCAGCTGCACCGCGAAGCGCGAACCGGTGCCGGGAAGTGTCGACTGCTGCCACGTCGCGCCACCATCATGCGTCACCCACAGCGCGTCGCCGAAGGCATAGCCGTCGTTCGCGTCGGCAAACCGCAACCCGTCCAATCCGTCGCGGCCATCAGTCGAGAGCTTCTCGGTGGGCGCGGGTACGCCGGCCCACGTGCGGCCACCGTCCGTCGTCCGCACTATCGACGTGCACACCGGGTTGGAGCACGGCGCCGAACCCAGAACCCAGCCGTCGTCTGCGGAGATGAAACTGACCGACGCCGGCTCGAAGCCCGACGGCACCGGGCCACCAGCAGGCGCGGCCACGGCTGGCGCGGCGGCAAAGACCGCGACGAGACACGCAGCGACCACGCTCACAACGCCGACGTCGACGATCCTTCTCGCCGATGACGTGTGGTTGCGTGTCGCGGGCGTGGCTCGCATCGTCGCTGACCTCCTCGTGGTGATCTTCGTCGTCGAGTCATACATACCCGAAAAGGATCCTCGGCGTAAATGCCGCAGCCGGTACCGATCATCGACTGACCGTCGGAGCATGCACGTTTGGAGGCCGCTGCCGGAAGCGTTGAAGTCCAGCGCGCGTTCTTGCGTGCGCTGGACTTCAATGCTTCGGCTGGACGCCGGGGCGGTGGCGGTCGGTGCGAACGTGCCGCAGCCGACGCAACCTAGGCGCTTTGGCGCTGGAAGGTCCTCGTACCCCAGGCCGCGAGCAGCGCCGCCAACGCGATCGTCACCCCGATCCCCCACAACACGTCACCGTTTCCGAAGTCGCCACGAAAGAGCGCCCGAGTGGCGTCGACCACGTGCGTGAGCGGATTGACCTGCGACAGGTGCCGCAGCCAGCCCGGCGCAAGGGACATCGGCAACAACACTCCGGACAGCAGCAGCAAAGGCAGCGACACACCTTGAATGAACGGCGCGAACGCGTCCTCGTCTTTGAGGATCAGCCCCATCGCGTACGACGCCGCCGACACACCCAACGCAAGCACGCAGACGATGACGACCGACGAGACGATGCCCTCCACCGAAGCGCGCAGGCCGAACGGAAGCGCGACGAGAATCAGTACCGCGCCCTGCACACCGATCGTGACGACGTTGCCCAGCGTGCGGCCGAGGATCAGCGAAGCTCGGCGCGCCGGCGTCACGCGCTGACGATCAATGACGCCCTCGCGCAGTTCTTGGATGATGCCAAATCCTGCGAAGCCGGCCCCGAATACCGCAAGCTGCAACAGCAGACCAGGCACGAAAATCTTCCACGACGCGTTGCCGCCGAGGCCGCCGCCGCTAACGCCTTTGAGCAGCGGGCCGAACAGCACGAGATAGATGATCGGCTGCGTGAGGCCGAAGAAGACCCACACCGGATTGCGCAACAGGATGCGCATCTGGCGCTGGAAGACAAGGAAAGTCTCGGTAGGCATGGCAATCTCCTCAAGCGCTCGGGACGAGTTCGTCGGAACCCTCGCGCAGGCTGCGGCCGGTCAAGGTCAGGAACACGTCGTCAAGTGACGGCCGGGTGACGGTCACCGACGAGACCGCGAGCCCCTCGGCGTCCAGCGCTCGAAGCAGTGGCGCGACGGCAATCGCACCCGCATCAACCGTCACGATCAGCCGACCGCCTTCAACGACAACGTCGCGGACGTCGATTGCCTCGCGAGCGATGCGGCCCGCACTCGTCGCGTCAACTTCACGTTCCAAGCCGAGGGTGATGACGTCGCCGGCAATGCGCGCCTTGAGCGCTTCGGGGGTGTCGTCGGCGACGATCAGGCCGCCGTCCATCACCATGATGCGATCGGCGAGGGCGTCGGCCTCGTCGAGATAGTGCGTGGTCAGCACGATCGTGACGCCAGTCTCGTCGCGCAGGCTGCGGATGTGCTCCCAAAGGTTCGCGCGGCTCTGCGGGTCGAGGCCTGCGGTCGGCTCGTCGAGGAAGACGAGTCGAGGCGAATGCATGAGGCCGAGCGCGATGTCGAACCGGCGGCGCTGGCCACCGGAAAGTTCTTGCAGCGCGCGACTTTCGAGGCCGCCGAGATCGAGCCGAGGTGCGACGACCGCCAACCGCGCGTTCGCGTCGGACTTCGACAATCCTTGCAAGCGCGCCTGCGTGATGAGCTCTTCACCGACGATCGTGCCGGCGCTCGGTGCGGCACCGACCTGCGCGACATAGCCGATGCGGCGACGCACCTCGCGCGGCTCGCGCACCAGGTCGTGCCCCGCGACCGTCGCGGTGCCAGCGCTCGGCATCAGCAAGGTCGTGAGCATGCGCAGCGTCGTCGTCTTGCCGGCGCCATTCGGGCCGAGCAGGCCGACGATCTCGCCCTCTGAAACATCGAGGTCGATGCCACGAACCGCGTCGACTGGACCACTCTTCGTCTTGAAACTGCGGGCCAGGCCGCGGGCGTTGATCATGGTGGCTCCTCTCCTCAAGCAGAGTTTCAGAGACCATCGAGGTAGTCAAGCTTGATTAATCGTCAGGCGCCGCGCGTGGGCACCGCCTTGAGCTCAGGGGCGGTCTTGTGCTTGCGTTCGGGCGCCTGATGGGGCGCATCCGGGAAGCCCTCTTCACCGGCGAAGCAATAGGCGCCCTCACGCAGCCGGCGCTGCAGTGTGCGCGTCCAGTCGAGCTCGGCCTTCGTGCGCGCGGAGACGAAATCGAGAATCTCGCGAACGTGCTCGGGGATCTGACCGTCGGCGCCAGTGGCACCGTCGCGGATCGTGCCACGGATGAACGAGTTCGAGACGAGCGTGGCTTGGAGTTGCGAAATGCGCGACTTCAGCGCAGCGGCCAGCTCGGCACG
This sequence comes from Acidothermaceae bacterium, assembly GCA_036509315.1. GTDB lineage: Bacteria > Actinomycetota > Actinomycetes > Acidothermales > Acidothermaceae > PALSA-607. Next base: position 8,703 of record DATCFU010000246.1, on the reverse strand, counting down.
ACTCATAAAAGGCATAAGGCACAGGCCTGGAGCGAGCGGTTCGGTGGCCATGGTGACGTTCCACCACGTCTGCTGGAGCAGGGTCTGAAACTCCTGCTCGCCCTCGCCGGTCATCACGTACGACGTGCGCTCAGGTCTGCTGTCTTCACTAGCCCGAGAATGGACGGCGATGCAGCCGTCGCGTTCGAGCGTGCGGATCGCGGAGTAGATCGACCCCGGCTTCACGTTCGCCAGCTCTTCGACGCGCCAACTCACGAGCTCGCGGCGGACGTCGTACCCGTGCACGGGCTGCATGATCCGGATCACGCCAAGGACGAGGAGACGGGTCGCCGACACGAACGACATGGTAGTCCATCTTGACTACCATACGATATGGCCACTGCCTCGTCCCGACCGAGGTTGGCGGCAGCGCTTCCCGCTAGCACGCCTGTTCCACCGCGCTGTAGTGAAACGAGCCCGCGACCGCACTCGGGACGCAAGCACGGGTACGACGGGACCTAAGACCGTTCGGTCTCGAGCCGCCACAGGTGTCGAATCACAGTGTTGGCGAGCCTGAAAGGCGCATCCACATGAGTCAGCTCAAGGACGCGCAAGCCGCGCATCCGCACGCGGCGGGTCGCTCCTGCTGCTATTGCTCGGCACCCCCCGCGTTCACGGTCATCATCGCGAGCAAGTCCTTGGCACGCCATGCGGTCGACGTCCTGATGTGCGAACACCACTACCGTCAGTGCGCACCGGCGCTGACCCGCCTGACCCCTCTGGTGTTCGACCGTGATGGGTACATCGTCGCAACTGCGAAAGAGAGGACGTTGGAGTGATCGATCACCTGACCATTCAATGTGACGACGTTGCAGCCAGCACGCGGTTTTATGACGCGGTGCTCACAACGGTCGGTGCGGGGCGGGCAATGGACTTCGGGGACGTGATTGGGTTCGGCGCGGCAGGCAAACCTGTCTTCTGGATCGGGCCTCGTGCCACTGGCGACGGATTCCGCGAAATCCACATCGCATTTTCTGCCCCTACCAGGGCAGCTGTCGTCGCATTCTTCGACGCGGCGGTAATGGAGGGCGCGCAAGTGCTCCACGAGCCGCGGCTGTGGCCGGAATACCACCCGACCTACTACGGTGCATTCGTTCGCGATCCTGATGGAAACAACGTCGAAGCTGTCTGTCACAACGCTGAGTAGACCCGCGTGTTCACCGCACGAGTCGCAGGACGGACTGGCATCGCCTGATGACGACCCGCTGACCCTCGTCCGATATTCGCGGCCCGGTGTCCGACCGACGGGTTAGCGTGAAGCTGTGACGGCGGTGGCGACCAGCGGGACACCGCTACGGATTCGGTCACGCACGCTCGGTCCACTCGTTGTCGTGTTCTTGGCGGTTGGACTGTCGACCGCGCTGTCGTACCCGTTCCTGTCGCTGTTCCTCACCAGCGCCGTGCACGCGGGGCCGATCGAGTTGTCAGTGTTCCTCCTGGCCCAACCCCTGTCGGCCGTTGTGGTGTCCACCGTCCTCGGGCGGCTTTCGGACGGTCGGGTGGCCCGGCGGCGGGTACTGATGGTGGCCGCGGCGGGCGGCTGTACCAGTGCCGCGCTGTTCTCCGTACTGCGCAACTACTGGCCGCTGCTCGCGCTGGCCTGCACCGTGACCGCGATGGGCAGCGCGCTGCTGCCGCAGGGGTTCGGGTACGCACGCGCATTCCTTGCGGGCGAGCCGACGGCGCCAATGATCACCGCCACCCTTCGGACGTTCTTCTCGCTCTCCTGGGTGGCCGGCCCACCGCTCGCCTCACTGCTTCTAAACGCGGGCGGCTTTCACCATCCTCTACGCCTGCTCGAGCGGGCTCTTCGCCTTCGTCTTCATCGTGGTCGCGCGCTGGATCGTCGAACCGCCCGCCGTTGCGAAACCATCAACCGACGGTGAGCAGACCGACGTCCACTTGCCGATCAGCGGTGCTCGACGGTCGCTATGGTTCACCCTCGCCGGGCTGGTTCTGCTACAGAGCTCCAGTGGACTGAACGTTCAAGCATTGCCACTGCTCGTGCGCCACAACCTGCACTCCGGCGTAGGCGCTGCGGGCGTCATTTTGGGCATCTGCGCAGCTCTCGAGATTCCGATCATGCTAGGCGCTGGCGTCCTGTCCAAGCGGGTGCCGCTACAGCGGCTCGTATTGACGGGTCCGTTCTTCGCTATGGCCTACTACGCCATCGCCTCTGTCGCCCAGCAGGTGTGGCAGCTAGGCGCCGCGCAGGTGCTGAACGCCTGCTGCATAGCGGTAGTCCAGGGCCTGGCAATCAGTTACGTACAAGAACTCATGCCGTTGTATCCCGGCCGCTAGAAACTCATGCCGTTGTATCCCGGCCGCGCCTCGACGCTTTACAGCAATACATTCGCCTGCGGCGCGATCCTCGCCAGCCCGCTGCTGGGCCTTGGCGCGAAGTTCGGCTACCGCTCCTGCTACATCTCGGCGATCGGACTCGCCGCCGTCGGGCTTGTCCTCCTGACCGTCGGTCGTCCCGGTCGGAGATCGGCGACTTAGTACCCAGCTACTCGGTGCCCGCGCGTGGCGATTTGGATTGCGCGCACGATCACGGTGATGATGAGCCCGAATATCGCCCAGCCGATGATTGCATCGATCGCCACGGGTGGATGCGGTATCTCGTGGTAGAACGCGCCCAACGAGTCGTAGACCATGTGCGCGACGATGAGCGGCGTGATGCGCCGGGTGCGACGGAACAACCAGATCGCGGTGGCCGCCCACAACAAGAAGACGATGACGCCCGGGCCGTAGTACACGTGGTAGCTCAGTCGAAGCGTGACTCCGACGATGTAGATGATCCAGACCTTGGTGCGCGCTTGCTCGAGCACGGTCACGAGAAGCGCGACGACGACGAGTTCCTCGACGATGCCGGCCGAGATCGACTGCGGGATCTCGTAAATCAAGTGCCATGCTTTCGCGGGCAGAAATGGGTACTTCGCGTGCGGACTCACGAGGCCCAGCAACCCTCCCGACGCCAGCACTGCGGCGACAAACATCATGGACGCACCGAATGCCTGCCAGCCGTATCCGTGGTGCTTGGCCCACTTCGGTGCCCAGCCGATGTCAGACAGGCTGAGCCCGCGTAGTCGGGTCAACGAGCCGACCACGACGACCGCCATCGCCGCGATGGCGAGATCAGAGACACCAGAGAGCACGCCCTCAGACACCGAGATCGAGTTGTGGTTGATCGGCTGGTGCGCGTCATAGAACACCGCCGCGAGAACGCCCGCAAGGAAGAACATCGAGAAAACGCCAAGCACCTCGGTCCAAGCCCGACGAGCCGAAACAGAGATGGTCGGACGTCGAGTGCTGGGCGGAGCGGGCGGCAGCATCGAGGCTGCCCATCCGCGAAAGCCTTTGCGGCGATGGGGTGGCGTCGGCTCGCGCCAGAACTGCCAGCCGTATGGCGGCGGCGGCCAGCTCGGGTCAGGCTGCCAACCAGGCGGAGGCTGCCAGCCCGCAGGTGGTTGCGGCCAGCCAGGCGGCGTGGCGAACCTCACGGGTGTCCATCCTTCACGTAGGTCGCGACGCGTGCCCTTCTACCGCACACGCATGCAGTCCATACCCCATCGGCAACGCGTGCACCGTCGATTCGTGACCCCTCATGAGCAGCCTGCTTCCCGGGCCCTAAGACGCGAGGAACACCTCGTCCAAATGCCACTCGAGGTACTCAGAGTTTGGTCGGTCGGCCCGCCGCTCGGGCACCACGATTGGTTGGCCAGCCCGCGAGTAAAACTCCTCGCCGTTTCCAAACTGGTCGCGCAGTCTTGGGCTCACAAGTAGTCGGTGTTTCGGATCGACGCCGAGGTAGCCGCGGTCGTAGAGGGTGTGCACGTCCGACCTCAGAAGGAGCCCGTTGTCCAGACGGTGTTCTCCGCCCGCAGGAAGTGGTCGAATGTGTGCCGCTTGCAATACGGGCACGATCTTGTCGCCCGTAATCGCACACTTGCGAGAGTAGGCGTCGAGAACCACCGCCTGGAACGCCCGCTGACCGAGTCGCGGAGCGACTAGCCGAGGATCGCCATATAGCGGTCCCGGCCGATGCCAAGTGCCTGACTGAGAATCGAGCTGGCTGCCGAGAAGCCGCCGCAGCAACTCCTCGAAGTAGTCCCGCGCCGGCTGGACGGCAAGGTCGTAGCCCTTGCCTTGAACGATGTTGGCAGCGAAATCCGGCGGCGGCTCAGCAACGCCCTCAGCGGGAAAGAACATCACGTCGCGGATGAAGACGCATCCGATCGACGGATCCGCGCCTTCTCCGATCGACTGGCGTCGATAGTGGCCAACGCGAGCGCGCATCTCAGCGAGACTCGCTGTACCGTTCGCTTCCCCATAGAAGCTCCACGCCTCCGAGAGTCGCAGCGGGGCAAACCCGCTGAAGAAGCCGCCGCCGACAACGCTGTTGTGAGGCATGTGCGTCTTGAAGAAGAACGGCTCGCCGAGAGTAAGCGCCTTAAACTCGCGATCGCCCGCTGGTCGCCAGAAGTTGACCTCGGTGAGATCAGGCCGCTCCGCGAGGAAGCGATACCAGTCGCCATCCGTCACTCCGACGTAGGCCTTCATGATCGAGATCATGCCGCAATCTCACGTAAGTCACCTACGGGCGCTGCCATGTGAGATCGGTCGAGTCTGCTTTGGTTGGCCCGCAGATGATCGATGTGTTGGCCGCGTCGACCGACTTTGCGCCAGGCGTCGTGCAGGACGTGCCTGCCGATGGCTTGGATGCCGGAACCGCGCTGGACACGGCGACCCTCGTAGCGCTCTCAGTTGCGTGTGCAAGCGGTTCGGCAAATATCAGCAACCCGAAGAGAACGACCAAGCTTTTCGTGGGTCAGACTCCGCGGACGCGAGTCATCACCAGCGTGTGGGCGAGACCTTAACTGAGCTGACTTTTGAACCAGCCGCATTTTTGCACGCAAGCGCTCAGCACCGCGGAACCGCCGAACAGGTCGGCGCCGGCTACAGCACGGGGCGGCCAGCACCGATGGGGTCAAGGTGACGTCGAGTGTTCCGATCCACGACAGCCTTATCTACGCCGGCGCCTCAGCGCGCGAGCATGCTGACCTGCTCGAACCGCTGATCGGCAGCACCGAGCGCCAGATTGCGAGCCTGCGTGATGCACTGACGGCCTTACGAAAGCGCCAGGGCGACTATCGCGTCGGTGGCGAGGGCGAATACCAGACGGCCATGCGCGTGCAACAGGTGTTGGTCGATTTCGGGTCATGCGACTGGCACCTGCTGGCTGACCGCCGTTGGCCCGGCACGCGGAACGCGAACCTCGATCTCATCCTCGTCGGGCCACCTGGCGTCCTGCTGCTCGACGCGAAGAGCTGGGCGGAGCCGAGGGTCGAAGGCGGATCGCTGTGGCGTGGCCAGCTGAACGTGGACGACGAAATCGACGCGGCGCTGCGTGCGGCCGAGGCCGTCGCTGACGTGCTCGCGGACGTTGGGCTCGCGCCGGCCGCCATCCGGCCGATCTTCGTCCTCGTTGGCCGAATGTCCGCTGCTGTCGATGTCGGTGGGGTCACGGTCGTCGGAGAGCTCGCCCTGCCACGAGAACTGATGCGGATAGGCCCGAGGCTGAACTCCGCACAGGTCGCAGCGCTAGTCGCGGCCATCGACGAACTCTGCCCACCGGCGTCCAAGATGGCCTCGGCTGGCCACACCCACGCGGCTCGTACCTCCGAATCTACGATGCCACCTGTCGAGGCCGCGGCACTGATCGACGTCCAGGACATCTTGGACGCCGCGATCGAGGTTGCGGCACGCGAGCCGATCGAAGCGTGGATGACCTGGCTGCATCCCGCCCAAGCGCATCTGGTGACACGGCGGTACTCAGGTCCAGCACAGGTCCGCGGCGCGGCCGGGACAGGCAAGACAGTCGTCGCCCTGCATCGCGCACGTGAGCTTGCGAAGCACCCGCAGTCACGCGTGCTTGTGACGTCTTTCGTAAGGACGCTTCCCGATGTGCAGCGATCGCTCTTCGTCAGACTCGCACCAGATCTCGGCCGCAGAGTTGAATTCCGCGGGTTGCACAGTTGGGCATTCGGGTTGCTGAAATCGCGCAAGTGTGCTCCGGCACTCGCGGTGAACGGTGGCCAAGACCTCTTCGATCAAGCGTGGCACGCCACAGGCATGCTCAGCTCGTCAAGTCTGCCGCGACAGTACTGGCGCGACGAGATTGAGCATGTCATCAAAGGTCGTGGGCTTGTCGAGCTTGACGACTACCTCGCGCTCGTGCGGGTGGGCCGCCGAACGCCCCTGCGCGAAGAGCAACGCCGAGCCGTGTGGAACCTCTACCAGGATTACCAACGACGACTTCACGACAACGGCGAGTGCGACTGGTCAGACGTCGTGCTGCTGGCGCTCGGGAGCATCACGCGGGTACCGATCGAGCCTGCGTATACGGCAGTGATCGTCGACGAAGTTCAAGACCTCACATGCATGGGCTTGCGGCTGCTGCACGCGCTGGTGGGCGACGCACCTGACGGACTCCTGCTGGTCGGCGACGGCCAGCAGTCGGTCTACCCAGGCGGGTTCACCCTCGCCGAGACGGGCGTTGCCGTCACTGGCCGAGCGACTGTTCTCAACCGCAACTACCGCAACGCCTCCGAGATCATGAAAGCCGCGTTCGAAGTCGTGAGCAGTGACCTCTTCGACGACCTGGACGCCGACCGCGTCGCCGGGGTACGCGAAGTCGAAATTGAGCGGCTGGGCGGCAAGGTTGCGCGCAAGCACGCAGGCGATGCGACCGAGCAACGCGCGGACCTGATTCACGCGCTGCGTTCCGCGGCCGCCGACGACACGCGGGTCGGGGACATGGCCGTCCTGGTTCCAGACAACCGGCAAGCTGACCAGTGGGCTGCTGCGCTGTCGAGCAGCGGGGTAGCCGCCGAGTTGCTGGTCGACTATCGCGGGACGACGTCGGACGCGGTGAAGGTAGGCACTTACCAGCGGGCGAAGGGACTTGAGTTCAAGTGCGTGTTCATCCCCGACCACGACAAGGCAGTCCCGTCTCGCACCGCAACCGAAACGGACGACGCCTACCGCGAACGCGCCGAGCTGCAACGCCGACAACTCTTCGTTGCGATGACGCGAGCCCGCGACCGCCTCTGGCTTGGAAGTCGATCTGCATGAATTGAAGCGGGGGCCCATACTCGTTGATATGGAACCGGTGGATCTCACTAGACGCACGACCTCGGTTCTGCTGGCCGACTACGCCGCGATCCTTGATGAGTTGCGAGACCGCGGCGTTGTCCGAACCGCTAATCCTCCGGCTGGCGATTACGCCGAGCTGCTTGTGAAGACCGCGCTGTGCGGGGAACTCGTAGACCCGTCGGTCAAGGGCCACGATGGCGTCCTGCCCGACGGTACGACGATCCAAGTTAAGACCCGGGTCGTGACGAGTCCACGACGGCCCGGGCAGCTGCAGACGTCTCCGTTCCGGTCTTGGTCCATCGGGAAAGTCGCGCTTGTACTCCTCGGCGCGGACGACTACGCCGTCATACAGGGGGTCTTGCTGCCGTCAGCGACAGCACAGGCGCTTTCGACGCGACGGGCGCATGTAAATGGCGACGTCCTCATGATGACCGCAGCCGTGCTCAACCATCCGCAAGCGGAGGACATCACTCAGACGCTCAATGCCGCGGCCAGCTCGCTCTAGCAGTTGTGGCGAGTCCTCGCCGTACATCCGCCGCTCGCTCCACACTGCCAATCCGATTGGATGGTCGCCGTCCCGCTGCCCTTCTAGGTTCCAAGCGAGCCGGCACACGAGCACCGCAGCCTTATCGACCGCGTCGACGTACAACTCGTGACCGCGGAACGCAGCCGCCGACGCACACAGCCCAGCGGCCCATCGCAGCGAAGTGCAGCGTCGAAGGCGGCGAGAGCATTTCGCAACTCTGCGAGGCGACGTGGCGTCAGCTGGGAGCTGCTGCCGAGCAGCGGTCCGAGGCGCTCGGCCTGCGCGGGTTCGGTTCCGATCGTCCATACCGGCACACGGGTTCTTGGCCCATCTGACATAAGGCTCCTACTTTGATGCGCTGGCCGCTCAATTCACTCTATTGGGCGGCCGCAGTCCCAGCGCCGCGCTGGAACGACATTCGCACCTCCACCGGGCCATTCGGCGCGGCCACTGGCCCGCGACCTCAGACACCGTGCGCCCGTCGGCAATGACCGCGAGCACCGCTTGATACCGCTGCTCAACCACAGAAAGCTCCTCATGGCGAGGGAGTGTCAAGGATCAGCCGAAGTAGCTGTCAACCATCAGCCGGATTACTACAACCAGTGGGTGGGCCGCCCGGGGGTCGAACCCGGAACCCGCGGATTAAAAGACGGGAAAACCCCATATCGGGGGCTGATTTCGAGTAGCGCCAAATGCCATCTGCGCAGGTCAGCGCCATGATCGCGTTCGGCAGGATTCGTCCGCTGACACCCTTTCCCAAGACGTCCGTGCCCACCACGTGCCCACCACAAGATCATTCTTATTCGCTTTGGCCACCTCGGGCAGGTCGAGCCGCCGGATCAGGTTCGATGCTGTTCACCTTCCGATCACGAACCTTGCTCGCTCGGCCCGGAGCATTTCGAAGGGATTCATGCACTTCACGCTCATGCCGAGGCACACGTTAGGGATCTTGATTTTCTTGGTGGAGTGCGCGACGACCT
>DATCFU010000245.1:0-5526 GCA_036509315.1 Acidothermaceae bacterium | reverse complement strand
CCACGAGATCGGTCGCATCCCGATCGACTCGATCTACTCCCCGGTCCTGAAGGTGACCTTCAAGGTCGAGGCGACCCGAGTCGAGCAGCGTACGGACTTCGACAAGCTCATCGTGGACGTCGAAACCAAGCCGTGCATGCGTCCGCGCGACGCCGTTGCCAGTGCCGGCAAGACCCTCGTTGAGTTGTTCGGTCTTGCTCGCGAGCTGAACATCGACGCCGAGGGCATCGACATCGGTCCTTCACCGACCGACGCCGCGCTCGCCGCCGATTTGGCGCTGCCGATCGAAGACCTGAACCTCACCGTGCGGTCGTACAACTGTCTCAAGCGTGAAGGCATCCACACGGTCGGCGAGCTGGTCTCGCGCAGCGAAGCCGACCTGCTCGACATCCGCAACTTCGGTGCCAAGTCGATCGACGAGGTCAAGGCCAAGCTCATCGAGATGGGCTTGAACCTGAAGGACGCGCCTCCCGGATTCGACCCGAGCAGCGTTGTCTATGCCGGCGACGATGACGACTTCGACGACCAGGACCAGAACTACGCGGAGACCGAACAGCTCTGATTTGCTCGACCGGTTACCCGTGTAACGACGAACAGTTGACCTAGGAAGGCCAGGAAATGCCGACGCCCACGAAGGGACCCCGCCTCGGCGGTGGCTCGTCGCACGAGCGGATTATTCTCGCGAACCTCGCGACCGCGTTGTTCGAGCACGGCCACATCACGACGACGCTGGCGAAGGCCAAGCGGCTGCGTCCGGTGGCCGAGCGCCTGGTCACCAAGGCCAAGCGGGGCGACCTGCACTCGCGTCGCCAGGTGATGACGGTCGTGCGCGACAAGACGGTCGTGCACGGTCTGTTCACCGACATCGGCCCGCGCTACTCCAACCGCCCTGGTGGCTACACGCGCATCGTGAAACTCGGGCCGCGCAAGGGCGACAACGCTCCGATGGCGGTCATCGAACTGGTCGAGCCCTTGGCGGAGCAGGTCGTTGCTGAGGCGACCGGGGCAACCCGGCGCGGCGCCAAGGACCGTGCGACGAAGACGGCAGCCGCCGCGCCAGTAAGCAAGGTTGCCGAACTCGAGGCGCTCGACGCCAAGGCTCAAGAGGCTGCCGAAGCGGCTGAGGACGCCGAGGCTGAGGGTGACGTCGAAGGTGCCAGCCTCGCGGCGGCGGAGGCAGACGAGGCGGCGGCACAGGCCGAGGAGCTAGCTGGGGAGATCGGCGACGATGCGTCGGCCGAAATCGCCGGCGACGCCATCGCGTTTGAAGAGATCGCCGACGAGGCCGCAGACGCCGCCAAGAAGGCCGCGGGCACTGTCGACGAGGGCGACGTCTGAGCAGCATCGACAGCCCGCAAGACATCAACGAGCCCGGCCATCCCGACCACGGGAGGACCGGGCTCGTTCGGCTCGTGCGACTGAGGGTCGACTTCGGTTACGACGGCACGGCCTTCTTCGGCTGGGCTCGTCAACCCGGCCTGCGAACTGTGCAGGGCGTCCTCGAGCCGGCTTTCGCCACCGTGTTGCGCCTGCCCACGCCTCCGCTCGTCATGATCGCCGGTCGCACCGATGCCGGTGTGCACGCGCGCGCCCAGGTTGCGCACGTCGACGTCCCGGCAGACGTTGAGCCGCTACGCGAGATGCTCGCTGGCGATGCCGGGCCGGACGCCGTGGCACGTCGCCTCAACGGCGTCCTGGGGCTCGACGTCCGCGTGCGATCGGTGACCGTCGCACCCAGCGGTTTTCACGCGCGGTTCGCGGCGTTGAGCAGGCGCTACTCGTACCGCGTCGCCGATCACTGGTTCTTCCCGCCGCGTCGCCACGACACCCTCGCGCATCCGCATCCGCTCGACATCGCCGCGATGAACACGGCCGCCGCGCTGCTGCTCGGCGAGCACGACTTCGCTGCGTTCTGTCGCCGCCGCGAGGGAGCAACGACGGTACGAACGCTGCTCGTGCTCGAGTGGGTACGAGACGACGTCGGAGTTGCCATCGCGCGCGTCGAAGCGGACGCGTTTTGCCACTCGATGGTGCGTTCGTTGATCGGCACCTTGCTCGAAGTCGGAGACGGCAAGCGGGACGTCGAGTGGCCGGCCGCCGTTTTGGCCGGCAGGGACCGATCGGCGGCCGCGCGCGTTGCCGCCGCTCATGCGCTCACGCTCGAAGAAGTCCGCTATCCGCCGGACGCCGACCTGTTCGCGCGCACTCAAGTGACGCGGCACCGTCGCGATCAACCCGACGCGGACTGACGTCAAGACGCGCCTCTTGCCGAGCTTTCTCTACATAGATAGAGTTAGTGTTATGACCCGTACTCGAATGCCGTCGGCGCAAACGGTCAGCGTGCTCGCCGCGTTGGCGGCTGATCCCTTGCAGTGGCGCTACGGCTACGAACTGGGTGCCGAACTGAATCTGAAATCCGGCTCGCTGTACCCGATTCTGATCCGGCTCGCCGAACGTGGGCTGCTCGTCGCCGAATGGGAGACGGGACCTGCCGGTAAGCCGGCTCGCCATATCTATCGGCTAACGGAGGCCGGTCGCGACGCGGCGAGCGCGCTTGCCATCGAGAAGGCTGGGCGACGGGCAATCGCGGCTCGGCGCGTACAGCTGGGTGGTGCGTGATGGGTGTCGAGCTGAGCGTCGCGGTAGGCATTGCCGTGGTCGTCGGTGCCTACCACCTGCTGCGGACGTTGGCAGGACGTCAGCAATCGACCGGCGACGCGGTTTCGGCGTCCGGCCATGACGCGCCGGCCGCCTTGCTTGCGGCCGCGGTACGACTGTTGGCCGCCGATCGGGCCGAGTGGGGCCGCGCGATGCTACGCGAACTTGAGCAGCTCGAGAGCTCGCGGGTCAGATGGCGATTCACGCTCGGGTGCGTCGCCGCGACGGTGCGTGTGGGGAGACGTCGCGGCGACCCTGGGGAGTTGATTGTCCTCGCGACGGCGGTTGGCGCGATGAGCTCGGCGGGTTTGGTGGCGTTTGCATTCGCTCGTTACCCCGGCCTTCGCCAGGGTACCGGCACCTGGCTGGACCTCACGGCATTCGCACTCGTGCTAACGGCCTACGTCCTCACCAGTCTTGTTCTTGTTCGCGCCAACACATCGCGGCAGGTGGTCACGCGCCTCGTCTTGCCCGGTGGCGTGGGCATCGCGGCGCTCCCGACGCTCCTTGCTCTCTTTTTGCCGACGGCACGTTGGATCACAGTGTTGGCGATGCTGCTTGTGTTCGGCGCCGCGTCGGCTGCGGTGGGCGTTGCTGGCGCGAGGCGGGGCCGTAGCGCAGCAGCCGGGCGCGTCGCTGCGTTGCTTGCTGCTGTCGTCGCCGGATTCGCGGTCTTCCTCATTTGGGTCACCAACACCTTGCTGACCGCGGGCCGCCCCTACGATCCGGGACTGGTGCGTGACTTTGCTTCCAGCAGCTCGCACGACCTGGCCACCTATGCCGTCAACGACAACTTGGGTTCAGCCATGATGTTGCTGCTGGTCGTTCCGGTTCTGGTGTCGGTGATTGGGTACGCGGGCGCGGCTCTCGGCACCCGTCGCACTAGTTCATGACCAGTTCGGTTCGCAGCTCGTGGCTGCCGTCTAGCAGTGGCGCTTCGTAGTAGATCCGGTAGCCACCCATTGGCAATGGGACGACGTCGAGGTAGCGGGCGTTGCTGACCGGAGCATCGCCAGCGGCCGCCAAGGTGCCGGGCGGCGTCGACGGTGTTGCAAGGCCAGTGCGCTCGGAGAAGTTCTCCTCCTTCGTGGCCCGCCCGTCGTAGGAGGCTCGCCCATCCGCGAGCACCGCGGTGATCCGGGCGCCGCGCGCGTCCCAGGTGCCCTCACGACCGGCCAGCGCGATCCGGCCCCAGGGCCACGTCAGGCCGTCGGTGCTCGTCGCGTACCGGGTGTACATCCGGTCTTCCTCGCCGGGCAGGTCCAACGGGTGGCAACAGATCCAGGCCCGCCAACGCGACCCGACGCGCCGGATCACCGGATCCTTCACCCCGGTGAGCTCGTCGCCGGGGAAGACCGGTCGGATCCGGGCGTCCAGGAACCCCGCGGGATCGTCCGCCTCGACCGCGTCGATCCGCCAGTGCTTGGTGCCGGGCGTGGCACACGAGACGTAGAGCCGCCACCGGCCGGTCTCAGTCCGCACGATCGCTGGGCGCTCGAGCGACTCGGCGCCGAACTGCAGCTTGTCCAGCTGGCCTACGGTGCTCAGCCCCACGCCGTCCCTGCTTCGGGCGATGACGAGGTGCGACCCCCGCTCCCTCGCCGTCCTGACGCGGTAGGCGATCACGAAGCTGCCATCGTTGTCGATCGCCGCGCTTGACGCCCCGGCCCAGTTGCCGGGGCCGGGCGCTGGAGCGGGCACGACGACCCCGAAATCAGCCGATCCGGGGGTTGGGAACCTCGACATGACGGGCGATCTTGCCACCACGCTGTGGGCGAACGCCTGGCCGGGAAGCATCGCGGTCCCCCGTGAGTTGAGCGTAGGAAACTCAAGGAGGCGGCAGATGCCGAACAATTCTTCAAATTCAGCGGCCCACGAGGTCGTCGAACTCCCCGTGCTCTGGTTGGACGACGAGGTCATCCTGCCCGGCATGGTGGCCCCGATCGCCCTCGACGCAGGGACGCAGGCAGCCGTCGACGCCGCGAGGAATGCAGCCGATTCGCGGCTGCTCATCGTCCCCCGCAATGAGGGGGCGTACGCGAGCCACGGCGTTCTCGCCGTCATCGAGCAGGTTGGCCGGCTGCCGCAGGGTGGCCAGGCTGTCGTCGTCCGTGGGGTGCAGCGCGCAAGGATCGGCGCGGGCGTCTCTGGCGCCGGCGCCGCACTGTGGGTGCAGGCCACGCTGGTCGAGGATTCAGAGTCGACGCCGCGAACCGCTGAGCTCGCCGCCGACTATCGCGCGCTCGTGATCTCGATCCTGCAGTTGCGCGGCGCCTACCAAGTGATCGACACGGTCCAGCGGGTCAACGATGCTGCGACGCTGTCAGATCTCGCCGGCTACGCGTCCTATCTCGACACCGAGCAGAAGCTGTGGTTGCTCGAGACCGCTGATGTCGACGTCCGGCTCGAAAAGCTTTCTGAGTGGGCGCGGGCACAGCTCGCCGAACTCGAGGTCAGCGGCCGGATCCGCGACGAGGTTCGCGAGGGCATGGAGAAGACGCAGCGCGAGTTCTTGCTGCGCCAGCAGCTTGCCGCGATCCGCAAGGAACTCGGTGAAGACGAACCCGATGGCGCGGAGGACTACCGGGCACGGGTCGAGAAGGCCGAGTTGCCTGAGAAGGTTCGCGAGGCCGCACTGCGTGAGGTCGGCAAGCTTGAACGTGGCAGCGATCAGAGCCCCGAAGCGGGCTGGATCCGCACGTGGCTCGACACCGTGCTCGAGCTGCCGTGGAACACCCGCACGCAGGACAGCACCGACATCACCGCTGCCCGTGCGATCCTCGACGCCGACCACGAGGGCTTGGACGACGTGAAGGACCGCATCGTTGAGCACCTTGCCATCAGGACGCGCCGCGCCGAGCGTGGTCT
>DATCFU010000244.1:0-18680 GCA_036509315.1 Acidothermaceae bacterium | reverse complement strand
CCCGGCGGGAACACCCGCGTCAGGACCCCTACCGACACCAGATCCGACAGCCGACGATCCGACTCCGGCTTCTTCCAACCAGCACGAGGCATGCCCCCAAACTACACCCGTGTAACCTTAACTGAACGGTATTGGGGCTAGCCGGGCGAGAACGTCGAGCGGCGCGTGCGCGGCCCCGCTCGCAGAACCTGCGACGGCAACTCACGACCGACGATACGTTCCGCCTGCGCTGCAACATCGATGAGCGCTTCGAGATCAACGCCGGTCGCCACCCCCATGTCTTCGACCATGTAGACCAGTTCCTCAGTCGCCAGATTGCCAGAAGCCCCTGGTGCGTAAGGACATCCGCCAAGTCCGCCGACGCTCGCGTCGAAGTCGGCGACGCCGAGTTCCAACGCCGCTAACACGTTCGCCAAGGCAGTCCCCCGCGTGTTGTGGAAGTGCAGGTTCATCGGAATGTCCGCGACCGCCATCCGCATCGAACCAACGAGCTCGGTGACCCGCGTCGGCGTCGCCATGCCGGTGGTGTCTCCGAACGAAAGCCCGTCGGCACCATCGGCAACCGCGCGGCTAGCCACCGAAACGACCCGGCTAACCGGTACGTCGCCCTCGTACGGGCACCCCCACGCCGTCGCGACCGTCACATGGCAGGCCGCACCCTGCTCGTGCGCAAGGGAAATCACTCGAGCGATGTCGTCGAGCGATTCCTCTGTCGAGCGATTCACGTTCGCGAGATTGTGTGTGTTCGAGGCAGACACCACGATCTCGATGACCCGACATCCGGCGTCGAGCGCGCGCACCGCCCCCCGCAGATTCGGCACCAGTGCGGAGTACGTGATCGAGGCCGAACGCGAGATCGACGCCCACACCTCATCGGCGTCTGCCATTTGCGGAATCGCGCGCGGCGAAACAAAGCTCACGGTCTCGATGCGGCCCACGCCCGTGCTTGACAAAGCATCAACCAACTCCACCTTCGCCGCAGTCGATACCGGCGCTTCGTTCTGTAGACCGTCGCGCGGACCGACCTCGCGAAGGCTGATGCGCGAAGGAAGATCGCTCATTGCCCCGTCCACCTCGGCGCACGCTTTTCGGTAAAGGCGTTGATCCCCTCACGACGGTCCGCCGACATCGCCGCGGCCCGCCACGCGGCGTCCTCGATTTCGAGGCCATCGTGCAACGGAATGTCGAGCCCGTTGCGCAATGCGTGCTTCGCATACCGGACGGCGAGAGGTGAGTTTGCTGCGATCGTGGCGGCCACGTCCAACGCCAGTTGCCTGACGTGCACGTCTGTCGCGGGACGGTCGACGATGCCGAGTCGATACGCCTCCGGCGCATCGACCTTGCGACCGGTCAGCACCAAGTCGGCTGCCCGCCCGGCGCCGATACGACGGGCCAGCAACTGAGTACCACCGCCGCCGGGCACCAACCCGACGGTGACTTCCGTGAGGCCAAAGACCGCAGTCTCGTCGGCGACGATCAGGTCACACGACAGCGCGAGCTCGAAGCCGCCACCCAACGCGAACCCGCCCACAGCGGCAATTACCGGCATCGGAAGATCGAGCAGCGCCGCGAACATCCCCCTGATGACCGGGCGTTGGGCGAGCAGTTGCTCGTTGCTGAATCCGGCGCGCTCTTTCAGGTCGGCGCCGACGCAGAACGCTCGCTCTTGAGAGGATGACAGAACGACAGCGCGGACGGCGGCGTCCGCGGCGAGCGCGCGCAGCGCCCCGCCGAGGTGTGAAGCGAGCTCAGTCGAGACCGCGTTCAACGCGCCCGGCCGGTCGAGGGTGAGTTCGACGATGTGTTCTGTGGGCCGCCACATCAATACGCCGGACTGCCCGGCGTCAGGCGTTGAAACAGAGCTCATACGATCGACAGTACGCCGCAGTTCAGTGTTGCCCAGGAGCCTCGTCGGCCGCCTTCGGGTCAGCAGCAAGACTGCGCCCAGCCCGCCCGCCGTCCGCCATGCTTGTTCCACCGGTCCGACCGAGGTTCTGGTCGACCATGCGGTACACCTCACGCTGCACGTGCTCGACCTTCGGCACGTCGGTCAGCGAGATCTGCCCGTTGTCACCCGCCGACTCGACAACCAGGGTGCCGCTGCGCAGCATTCGTTCGAGCACCGTCTCGGAGAACGACACGTCGTTGATCCGGTTCAGCGGGATGTCGCGGCCGTGGCGCGCCATGATGCCGCTACGGATGACGAGCCGGTCGGTCGTGAGCACGTATTTCGTCGTCAACCAGCGCAGGTACGGCAGGATTGTCCGCCAGATCACCACCACGGCGGCGATGGCGATGAGGATCCATCGCTCGATCTGCTGGCCGCCGCCCTTGGGGATCAGCGCAACGCCGAACCCGGCTAACAGGCAGGCCAGCAAGAGCACCAAAACCGGCAGGAAAAGCCGGCCCCAGTGCGGGTGGAGGTCGAGGACAACTTCTTCGCCGTCCGACAGATTCATCGCCATGCCCCGCATCGTTCCATGTCGGCGCGAATTGCGCTCGCCTTCCCGCCGCAGGGCCGACAAAATCTCCCCATGCCTGACCCTGTGACCGTTCGGGCGGCGACGACCGCCGACGCTGCCGCCATCGCCGGCATTTACCGGCCCTACGTGCTGGACACCGCCATCTCCTTCGAGGAGACTCCGCCAACGGCCGCCGACTTCGAGGCGCGGATGCTCGCGACTCCGCGGCTGCCGTGGCTCGTCGCCGTCCGCGAAGGCGCCGTGGTCGGCTACTGCTACGCCTCGCTCCACAAGACCCGGGCGTCCTACCGCTGGTCGGCCGACGTCTCGGTCTACGTCGCGCCGAGCGAGCGCGGCCGCGGCGTCGGCCGGCTGTTGTACGGCTCGTTGCTGCCCCTGGTCCGCGACCTCGGCTACGTCAGCGTGTTCGCCGGCATCACCCTCCCGAACGACGCGAGCGTGGGCTTCCACGAGGTGTTCGGACTCACGCCAGTTGGCGTCTTTCGCAACGTCGGCTTCAAGCACAAGAAATGGCGGGACGTCGGGTGGTGGCAACTCACCTTCACCGATCCGCCCGATCAACCAGCCGAGCCTCGTGGGTGGATGCCGCCCGACCTGACCTAGGCGGCAACCCGCCCACTTCGGTGCTCTACCTGACGTGGATTACGTCGCCGGCGCTCACTGATCGGCGTCCCGCTGAGCTCTCGACGACGAGCGACCCGTCAGCGTTGATGTCGACCGCGCGACCCTCGAGCGAATCGCCGCCGAGGTCGACGCGGACGTCGCGCCCTAGCGTCACGCACAGCTGGCGGTACCGCGGCAGCACGCTGAGCTCACCATCGCCCTCGACGCGGCGCCACGCGAGGTACTCGTCACCGATCCCCCGCAACGCCGCCCGCAGCAACGTGTCACGATCGGTCGTGCTCGCACCGGCCAGTGCGAGAGAAATCGCTGTAGGCACTGGCAATTCGGCCTCGCGCAGGGTGACGTTGAGTCCGACGCCGACGACCACCGCGTCGTCGACGACCTCGGCGAGAATCCCGGCGAGTTTGCGGTCTCCGATCATCAGATCGTTCGGCCACTTCAGCTCGATGTCGACCTCGGCCACTCGCCGCAACGCCGATGCAATGCCGACGCCGACGACCAATGGCAACAGGCTCCACCGAGCAGGGGGCACCGCAACTGACGCCAGCGGTGGCAACCCGACTTGCAGGTCTGGCATCACGTCGGGCGTCACATCGGAGGGTCGCAGCAACATCGAGAACGTCAGGCCCGACCGCGCCGGCGCGGACCATCCGCGATCCAGCCGCCCTCGCGCGGCGGTCTGGTGCTCTGCGATCAGTACGAGACCAGCCGCAGCTCCCGACCGCGCCAACCCCACGACGTCCGCGTTGGTCGAACCGGTCTCTTCGACGACCCTGATCTCACGCCAGATGCCGTAGTCGACGAGCCCGCGCGACAGCGCCCGAACCGACAGGGGTGGCCGTTCGAGGTCGGTCCAGGGCGACGTCACAACTCAGCCCGTGTTCTGCAGACCGGCCGCAACCCCGTTGACCGCGAGCAGCAGCAGCCGCTGCGTGCGCTCACGTTCGTCGTCGTCGTCGATGCCGGCCCGTAACGCCTCGAGGGCGCGCAGTTGAAGGTGCGAAAGTGCATCGACGTAAGGGTTTCGCAGTTCGACCGCGCGGCCCAGCACGCTGTGCTTCTCGAGAAGCTTCTCCTGGCCGAGCACACGTAGCAGCCATGAGGTCGTGCGGTCGAACTCGGCCAGAATCGTCTCGGCAAGGTCCGGGCGACCGCCCAACACAAGGTGGCGTTGGGCAATGTCACGGTCGGCTTTGGCCAGCGACATCTCGACGTTGTCGAGCATCGTCGTGAACAGCGGCCACTCGTCATAGGCGGCCCGCAAAACTGAGACGTCGCCAACCGCTTCGAGCCCACTGCCGAGGCCGTACCAACCGGGCAGTGTCGCGCGGGTCTGCGACCACGCGAACACCCACGGGATCGCACGCAGATCGGAGAGTCCGCTGCCCGCCGTCCGCCTCGAAGGCCGCGAGCCGATGCGCAGCGAGCCGATCTCAGCAAGAGGGCTGACGGCGGCGAAGAATTCGGCGAACCGGTCGGTGCCGACCAGGTCGCGATAGGCGGTGCGAGCCGCATCGCTGACTTGTTCGAAGGTGGACCGGTGCTTTGTCGCCGCAGCAGCCACGAGTTCTTCGACCGCCGGCGTCGAGGCCAGCACGACGGCGGCCGCGACCTGGTCGAGGTGTCGGTGCGCGATCACCGGGTGCCCGTAGCGAGCGAAGATCACCTCGCCCTGCTCGGTCACCTTGAAACGGCCGTCGACCGATCCGGGAGCTTGGCTCAGCACCGCACGGTTGGCCGGCCCGCCGCCGCGACCCAGTGCGCCACCTCGTCCGTGGAACAGCGTCAACGTGATGCTGCGCCGCTTCGCCCACGCCGCGAGCGCTCCTTGCGCGTCGTACAAAGCCAGGGTCGCGGACACCGGCCCGACGTCCTTCGCAGAGTCGGAGTAGCCGAGCATCACCTCGAGCCGGCGACCATTAGCGGCCAGCCGGGCCTGCACGGGCGCAAGTTGCAACGCCTCGTCGAGCACGTCGACGCATCGCTGCAGGTCGTCCTGGGTCTCGAACAGCGGGACGACGTCGAGCACCGGTGGCTCGCCCTGCGTCGCGATCGACGCAAGCTCGAACACGGCCGCGATGTCGGCCGCCGATGTCGTGAAACTAATGACGTAGCGACGGCACGCGTCAACGCCGTACTCGTCTTGCAGCCACGCCACCGCACGGATGGTTTCAAGCACCTCGTCCGTCATTGCCGATATATCGCCGCCAGCGTGTAGCTCCTCTAACGCACGAGCGTGCACGCCGCTGTGCTGACGCACCTCGAGCTCGGCGAGGTGGAACCCAAAGGTGCGCGCCTGCCAGATCAAGTGCTGCAGCTCACCGAACGCCAACCGGTGCGCGCCGGCCTGTGCAAGCGACTCCTGCACAAGCACGAGCTGCTCAATCAATTCATCGGGACGCCGGTAGCCGCCGGCCTCGCCAAGACGCCGCGCCTCGAGACGGGCTGCCGTGTAGAGCACGAAGAGCCGGTGCGGTTCGTCGGGCGCGCGCAACGCGAGGCCGCCGATCAACTCGGGATGGTCGCGCCGAGCATCGTCGATCGCCGCACTCAACTGCACGCTTGGTGGTGTCGTCGCGGCCTCGGCAGTGAGCGTGCGACCGATGCGGGTAGCGGCCCGCTCGAGAGCCAGCAGCACGTGACCTGACTGGATCTCCAACGCCTCGCGGGTGATCTGTGCGGTCACATTCGGGTTTCCGTCGCGGTCGCCGCCGATCCAGCTGCCGAGGCGAAAGAACGGATGGGCGGCGGGGGTCACGGTGCCCGAGCGGTCGCCGAGCAGCACGTGGTCGAGTCCGCGATAAAGAGTGGGGACGACGCGGAACAGCGTCTCGTCGAAGACGGCCATCGCGGTGCGCACCTCGTCGAGCGGGTCGACGGCGGTGGCACGCAAGTGTGCGGTGCGCCAGAGGATGTCGATTTCCTCCAGCAGCCGGCGGCGGGCGTCGGCCTGCTCGCCGGCGCCGCCCCGAGGGTCGTCGATCCGATCGAGCTGCTCGCCTGCCCGCGAGATCGCGGTCACCACCGCACGCCGGCGAGCCTCGGTCGGGTGCGCGGTCAAGACCGGGTGGAGCAGCAAGCCATCGACGATGCTGACGACTCGCTCTTCACTGTGGAGGCGGCGGACCTCGGCCACCGATGAAGCCAGCGAGTCTCCGGCGCGGCCCTCCCCCACATCGCGCGACCGCAGAACGCGCACGCGGTGATGTTCCTCGGCGAGGTTGGCCAGGTGGAAGTAGACCGTGAACGCGCGAGCCACCTCTTCGGCCCGGGCGAGCGACCAGCTCCGCACGAGGGCCACCACGTTCTCGGGAGGCCCGGCCCCGGTCCGCGCGTCGATAACCGCGTGCCTCAGCTCCTCGACGTCCGCTAGAAGATCGTCGCCGCCGTACTCGCGCAGAACCTGACCGAGCAGCTCGCCGAGTAATCGGACGTCGCGGCGCAAGGACTCGGGCATCTCGAGCCGGGCACGCTCCCGGGCGACAGGTTCCGGCGGCAGCGAGCCCGACTCGTTCGCAGACTGCGGCACCGACACGGGCACAGCGTACTGGCGGCGTACTGTCGCCCCAGACGGACCAGCCCCTAGATGGACGAGCCCTGCACAGGAGGACTGCATGAGCGTCGACGGGGTCGACCCGCACACCACCGCGGGCAAGCTCGCCGACCTACTAGGCCGCGACGTCGAGGCGGTGCACGCAGGATCGGCGGCCGCCGTCGAGCGCCAG
The DNA here is from genome assembly GCA_036509315.1 of Acidothermaceae bacterium. Taxonomy (GTDB): domain Bacteria; phylum Actinomycetota; class Actinomycetes; order Acidothermales; family Acidothermaceae; genus PALSA-607. Next base: position 11,848 of record DATCFU010000244.1, on the reverse strand, counting down.
CACGCGAAGGGCAAGGGGACCGCGCGCGAACGCATCGATGCCCTGCTCGACCCCGACTCGTTCGTCGAACTCGATCGCCTGGCGCGGCATCGCTCGGTCGCTTTCGACCAGGCGTCGAACCGTCCGTACGGCGACGGTGTCATCACCGGCTACGGCACCATCGACGGTCGCCAAGTGTGCGTCTTCTCCCAAGACTTCACCGTGTTCGGCGGCAGCCTCGGCGAGGTGTTCGGCGAGAAGATCGTGAAGATCATGGACCTCGCGATGAAGGTCGGTTGCCCGGTCATCGGCATCAACGACTCAGGCGGCGCGCGCATTCAAGAGGGTGTCGTATCGCTGGGGTTGTATGCCGAAATCTTCTACCGCAACACGATCGCGTCTGGCGTGATCCCGCAGGTGTCTTTGGTGCTCGGACCATGTGCGGGCGGCGCCGTCTACTCGCCCGCCATCACCGACTTCATCATCATGGTCGACAAGACGTCGCACATGTTCATCACCGGCCCTGACGTCATCAAGACCGTCACCGGCGAGGACGTCGAGTTCGAAGAACTCGGTGGCGCGCGTACGCACAACTCGCGGTCGGGTGTGGCGCACTACATGGCCTCGGACGAGACCGATGCGCTCGACTTCGCGAAAGCTCTCCTGTCGTACTTCCCGTCGAACAACGTCGATGACGCGCCGGTGTTTCCTTCCTCGTCGGCCTCGGATATCACCGACGCCGATCTCGCGCTCGACATACTGGTACCCGACGCCGCCAACCAGCCCTACGACATCCACACGGTCATTGCGGCCGTGCTCGATGATGGCGAGTTTCTCGAGACACAGGCGCTGTTCGCGCCGAACATCGTCTGCGGTCTCGGCCGGGTGGATGGCCGGTCAGTAGGCGTGGTGGCCAACCAGCCGATGCACTACGCCGGGTGTCTCGACATCGATGCGTCGGAGAAGGCCGCGCGCTTCGTGCGTACGTGCGACGCGTTCAACATCCCGATTCTGACGTTCGTCGATGTGCCGGGGTTCTTGCCGGGCACGGGACAAGAATGGAATGGCATCATCCGGCGCGGCGCGAAACTGCTGTTCGCCTACGCAGAGGCGACCGTTCCGAAGGTGACGGTCATCACCCGCAAGGCTTACGGCGGCGCTTACGACGTCATGGGCAGCAAGCATCTGCGCGCCGACGTGAACCTCGCCTGGCCGACGGCGCAGATCGCGGTCATGGGAGCGCAAGGTGCCGTGCACATCTTGTACCGCAAGGAATTAGCTTCGTCTGCTTCACCGGAGGCAGACCGCGTCGCGTACGCAACCGAGTACGAAGACCATCTCGCTAATCCCTACATCGCAGCGGATCGCGGGTATGTCGACGCGGTGATCGCGCCGTCGCACACCAGGCTCGAGGTCACCCGCGCGCTGCGATTGTTGCGTACCAAGCGCGATCAGTTGCCGCCGAAGAAGCACGGAAACATTCCGCTGTGACTGAACCTGTGCGCGTTACAAGAGGCCGCCCGGACGACGATGAGCTGGCCGCCGTTGTCATCGCTCTCGAGATGGTCACAACTCGTGCTGTAGCGGCCGCTCCGGAACCGGTGTCGAAGTGGAGAACATCCCTGGGCGCGGGTCCGCTAAGCCCTCGCCGCGAGTGGCGCTCCCGCAGCTAGGCGAAGACTTCTCGGGCGAAGTTCAGTTGAGTGCGCTGGTGGAAGGCGCCGCCGCCTTCGTGCTCGTTGAAGTCGTACACCTCGATGCGCTTCGGGCCGGCGTAGGCGTTGTACGCCGCGAACACCGTTGACGGCGGGCAGATCGGATCGCGCAGCGCGACCGAGAACAACCCTGATGCAGACGCCCGCGCCGCCATAGATACGCCGTCGAAGTACGACAGCACAGCAAAGACCTGCTCGATGCGGTCGCGGTGCGTATGCAAGTACCGCACCAACTCGCCGTACGGATTGCCGTCGGTCACCGACACGGCACGCCGGAAGTTGCACAGGAATGGGACGTCGGGCATCGCCGCGACGAGGTCATGGCACAACGCAGCAGCAGCGATCGTAATGCCGCCACCCTGGCTGCCACCCGCGACCGCAATACGAGCGGGATCGATCAAGGGGTGCGAGCGGGCAGCGTCGACTGCCCGCACGGCATCAACAAACACCCGGCGGTAGTAGTACGTCTCCGCCGCGCCGACGCCGCGGGTCATGAATCCCGGTTCGGCCGGCAACCCGCCGTCCGGATCTGGGGTGTCTCCGACCGACCAGCTACTGCCCTGGCCGCGGGTGTCCATCACGAAATGTGCGTATCCAGCAACTGCCCACAGCGTGCGCTCATGCGCCAGGCCACGCCCGCCGCCGTAGCCGATGTACTCGACCACACACGGCAACGGACCGTCTCGAACGACGGGTACGTGCAGCCACCCGCGCACCGGCTGGCCACCGAACCCAGGAAACGTCACGTCGAACGATTCGATCGCGCGCAATCCTGCGTCGAAGGGCTCGAAGCTGGCCGCGCCGGGCGGCGATGCGGCCAACGTGTCGTCCCAGAAGCGATCGAAGTCGCTCGGCTCGGCAAGGGCGGGCCGATAGGTGCGCAGTTGTTCGAGCGGGAGGTCGAACTCAGCCATGCGCGGGAGCATAGTCAACCGGCTTTCGCGCACCGCCGGCTCCTCACACATTCAGGTTTCGCGGCGATACCGTGCGTCCGTTCCTCACACATTCAGGCCTTCGGGCTCCGAGGCTGCATCTGTGAGGAGCGCACCTGCATCTCTGCGGAATCGCGGATCGCACGGCGCCGGAAGGTCGGAGCGGCTGGCACAGCGCGCGCCAGGTCAGGCGATGGAGATGACGGCGTCCTGTTGCTCGCCGCACACGAATCCGCCGGCAATGTCGCCAGGCACCGGTCGAGAGAACAGGTAGCCCTGGCCGTACGCGCACCCGAGCCGCTCGACGCGCCGGCGTTGGTCGCTGGTCTCGATGCCCTCCGCGATCACGTCGACGCCCAGGTTGCGCGCCATCATCGCGATGGTGCGAACCAGCTCGGTGCTGCGCGGGTCGGTACCCAGCCCCCAGACGAAGGACCGGTCGACCTTCAGCGCCTCAATGGGGAACCGGTGCAAGGCCTGCAGCGACGAGTACCCGGTACCGAAGTCATCGATGTGCAGCGCGAAGCCGTTCTCGTGCAGCTCGAGCAGCATCCGCTCGGCGAGGTCGGCGTTGTACATGACGACGGTCTCGGTGATCTCGAGCACGATATTGCGCGGTTCGAGATTTACTTCGCGTAGGTAGCCCTGGAGGTCCTGCAGCAGGCCGCCGTGCCAGAACTGCCTGTTCGACACGTTGACGCTGACGCGCAGGTCGTCGGGCGCGCCCGCGAGTTTCCAGGCCGCAATCTGCCGGCATGTCTCGCGCAGAATCCAGCGGCCCATCGGCACGATGAGCCCGGTCTCCTCGGCGACCGGCAAGAAGTCTGCGGGTGCGAGCAGCCCGCGAGTCGGATGCTCCCAGCGAACGAGTGCCTCGAACGCGAGCGTGCGACCGGTGCGGATAGCGACGATCGGCTGGTAGTACAGGCGCAGCTGGCCGCCATCGATCGCTTGTCGAAGCTCGGCCTCGACGCGCAAACGACTGACGGCGTGCGTGTGCATGCCCGCGTCGAACGTCGCGTGCGTGCCTTTCTCGTCGGCCTTCGCTTGATACATCGCGGTGTCGGCGTCGCGCAGCACGTCTTCGGCCGACTGGTAGCCGGTTGAACTCGAGGCGATGCCGATGCTTGCCGTCACGAAGATCTCGTGCCCGCCGACATGAAACGGTCGCGCCAGCCGCTCCTGCAGCCGTTCCGCGACCGCGACCGGATTGTGTGGCGCGGTCAGGTCGTCGAGCAGAATCGCGAACTCATCGCCGCCGAAGCGCGAAGCGGTGTCGGACGGCCGCAGGTCAGAGGAGATCCGTTCGGCAACACTCGAGAGCAACGAGTCGCCGAGCAGGTGACCCAGGCTGTCGTTTACGAGCTTGAAGCCGTCGAGATCGAGGAACAACACAGCGAAGTGCTGGTCTGCGTGCCGGTTCGCTCGAGCCATCGTGACCCGCAGGCGGTCGAGGAACAGCGTGCGGTTCGGCAATCCGGTCAACGGGTCGTAGAGCGCGGCATGACGGAGTTGGCTTTCCAGCTCCTTGCGTTCATGGACGTCGGTCAGCGAACCGACCATGCGGGTGGGCACGCCGTCCGCACCGCGGATCACCAGTGCACGCGCCAGCACCCACAGGTAACTGCCGTCGCCGCGACGGATGCGGTGCTCGAGCTCTACCCCAGAGGATCGGCCCTCGACGTGTTCTTCGATTGCGAGGAGGAGCGCCTGCAGATCGTCCTCGTGAACGCGGCCGAACCAGTCGTTGCTCGTATTGCCGACCACATTGGCTGGGCAGTCGACAAGCTCCATCCAGCGCGCGGAGTAGAACACCTCGTCCTTGACGAGATCCCAGTCCCACAGGCCGCCGCTCGCCGCCTGGGCCGCGAGCGCGTACCGCTCCTCGCTGAGTCGGATCTCCTCGACGAGTCCACGCTCGCGTTCAAACGACCGCTCGACCTTCTCGCGCTGCTCTTCAAGCGACGCCAGGTTCGCCTGGTGGTCGAGAGCAACCGTCAGCAAGGCTGCCCACTGGTTCAACGTCTCGCGACCGGAGGCGACCTTGCTGTCGATCTGGCCGACGATGCTGAGCAAGCCCCAGTCGCTTGACCGAACCTTCACCGGCAGCACGAACACGACATCGTCGAGGTCGTCGTCGGCAAGCTCGAGCAGTTGCATCGGCGGAAAAACGGTGGCTGCGACAGTCTCATCGAGACCTGGCGGCCGCCGACCAGACGTAATGTCACGGTCGAAGGCGCCGACGACGGCAAGAGTCGGATCGGCGCCGGCCCCAAGCTCACCCGGCGCCTCCGACCACAGGCCAAGGCAGCCGGCCCGAACCGACGTGCGCTCGAGCCACTGCAGCGAACGCGGGTCCTCTTCGTGGCTGCGCAGCAGGTCCATGGCGACCGCATATTGCGTGCCAAGTGCATTCTGGAAATAGGCGCTCTCGTTGTACTGATCCTGCGAGTGGATCGCCGACAGCATCAACATCAGTCGCACGATCTGGTCGGCGACCCGCCGAGCGCCGTCGCCACCACCGTCGGTCGCCTGTGCTGCCACGAGGTCGGCGCCGCAGTCACGCGCCGCTGCCATGATCCCGCGGATCGTTTGGTTGCGAGGGCTGCGCTGGTACAACGCCTCGAGGTCACCGCGCAGCTTCGTCTCCGGCGGGAGGGCATTGCCCTTCAACGCACCTTCGAGCAGTTGGGTGATGGACGATGCGGCCGCCGCGATGGTGGCCGGCCGGTTGGATGCCCCCGTGTCGGCGGTCAGTGTGCGGTCGAGCTGCTCCTCCAACCAGCGGCGGCGAGCCGCAGCGGTCCGTCGCACGTGATCGCGCGCCGCGGAATCGCTGATGTCGCCGGCGCAACCACACGATTCGCGCACCACAAACAACGTCGGCGCCTCGTGCCGCCCATCGGGAACATCGATTCCGGCCAGCTTGTCGAGCAGCAGCTGTGCAGCCAGGCGGCCAAGTGCACCGAAGTCCTGGCGGATGCTCGACAGCGCCGGCTTCACGAACGTGGCCGCGTCGACGTCGTCGAATCCGATGATGGCTTGATCACGCGGCAACTCGAGGCCGGCCGCGGATAGTGCCGACATGACGCCCATCGCATTCACGTCAGTCGCGACCATCACAGCGGTCGACCGCATCCCGTCGGCGAGCATGGCCTGGCCCGCTTGCACGCCGAACTCCTCTTCGTTGTCAGCAGTGGAGAAGACCAGGGTCGGATCAGGTTCGATGCCGGCCTCGATCAAGGTCTCGACGTACGCGGCGTGGCGCTCCTGAATGTCGTCCTGATGCATCATGCCGACGAAGGCAATCTTGCGGTGGCCGTGCGCGATCAAGTGCCGCACCGCCTCCCGCACACCCTGCTTGTTGTCGGGTTGAACGATGGGGCACACCACGCCGTCCAACTGCTTGCTAATGAGCACGAGCGGCTTGCCTGACTGGCGAATCGCATCGAGGTACGCCGGCGTCGCGGCGTCTGTCACGACGATGCAGCCCGCGAGGTGCCCCCACGCCGCGGCGTGCGGATGCGGCGCGGTGTCGGGGCGCTCGGAGTACACGACGCCGGGGTCGGAGGTCTGGATAGCGACCAGCCGCGCGCCGGCCTCGGCGGCGGCGTTTGCGACACCCCTGATCACGCCGCCGAAATAGAAGCCGCTCACAAACGGCGACAGCACGCCGATCGTTGGCGGGGTATCCATGCGAGCCTATCGGCCGTGAGGACCACCTTCTGAGCGCGAATTGGGGCGATCTGCCGGCGTCGGAGTACCGCTCAGATTTGCGGGGAGCGTGCGGAGGCAGGGATGCCGAGCGGCCTCCGGAACAGTCCCCCTATCGGCCGCAGCCGACCTGAACTGAGGTCCGTAGACTCCCGGCAAACGAGGGAGGCCAGGTGCGCAGGGTTCTCATCGCCAACAGGGGCGAGATCGCCGTTCGCATCGCGAGGGCATGCCGGGACGCCGAGTTGGCGAGCGTCGCGGTCTACGCCGAGCCTGATCTCAACTCGCTCCATGTTCGCGCGGCTGACGAGGCCTACGCGCTCGGCGGCCTGACGCCGGCTGAGAGCTACCTGTCGATCGAGAAGATCCTTGCCGTCGCTGCGCGTTCGGGGGTCGACGCCGTACACCCCGGGTACGGCTTCCTCGCGGAGAACGCGTCATTCGCCCGCGCCGTCGTCGACGCCGGGTTGATATGGATCGGTCCCCCGGCCGCCGCGATTGACGCACTGGGCGACAAGGTCCGGGCTCGCCATATCGCTGACAGCGTCGGCGCGCCGCTCGTGCCGGGGACGGCGAATCCGGTAGCAGACGCCGACGAGGTGGTCGAGTTCGCACGCGCGTACGGGCTGCCGATCGCCATCAAGGCGGCATTCGGTGGCGGCGGTCGGGGCATGAAGGTGGCCCGCACGCTGGAGGAGATACCTGAACTATTCGCATCGGCCGTGCGCGAAGCAGTCACCGCGTTCGGCCGTGGCGAGTGCTTCGTCGAGCGTTACCTCGATCGACCACGGCACGTCGAAACGCAATGCCTTGCCGACGTTCACGGCGACGTCGTGGTTATTTCGACGCGTGATTGCTCGCTGCAACGACGACATCAGAAGCTGGTTGAAGAAGCGCCTGCGCCGTTTCTCTCGGACGCCGCGGTCGCCACGTTGTATTCGTCGTCGAAGAACATCTTGCGAGCGGCGGACTACGTCGGCGCGGGTACGTGCGAGTTCTTGCTCGGGATGGACGGCACGATCTCGTTCCTCGAGGTGAACACGCGAATTCAGGTCGAGCACCCGGTCTCCGAGGAGGTCTCGGGTATCGACTTGATCCGCGAGCAATTCAGGCTCGCGGACGGCGAAGCGCTCGGGTACGACGACCCGCCGCTACGCGGGCACTCGATCGAATTCCGGATTAACGGCGAAGATCCGGGGCGCGGATTCTTTCCGGCTCCCGGCCGGGTGACGGTCTGGCGACCGCCTACCGGCCCAGGCGTGCGGCTCGACTCCGGTGTCTCGGCGGGCACCGTCGTGCCACAGGCGTTCGACTCGTTGCTAGCGAAGCTGATCGTGACCGGCGCATCTCGCACGGAAGCACTCGCCCGAGCCCGTCGCGCGCTTGCCGAGTTCGAGATCGAGGGCATGGCGACTGCGCTGCCGTTCCACCGTGCGGTCGTCGACGATCCCGCGTTCGCTCCTTTGGACCCCGAGACGCCTTTCACGGTACACACCCGGTGGATCGAGACCAAGTTCGTCAACACGATCGCGCCATACGTTTCGACCACCGACGGCTCGGACGACGCACCAGCACGAGAGAGCATCACCGTCGAAGTAGGCGGCAAGCGGCTCGAGGTCGTGTTGCCGGCAGAGTTGCAACGCGGTGCTAGCTCGCCTGTTCGTCGACGGCGTGGCGCCGCATCGCACGCGGCCGGCGCGCACAGCAGCGACCAACTCACCGCCCCGATGCAGGGCACCATCGTGAAGGTGGCGGTCAGCAACGGCGACGCTGTCGAGGTCGGCGATCTGATCGTCGTCCTCGAAGCGATGAAGATGGAGCAGCCGTTGACCGCACATCGCGCCGGCACCATCGCCGAGTTGGCCGCCGAACCAGGTCAGACGGTGTCCGGCGGCAACGTCATCTGCGAAATTCGCTAGAGCCAGCCGTTGTCTTCGGCTACCCGCAGCGCCTCGACGCGATTGCGGGTGCCGGTCTTCGAGATCGACGACGACAGGTAGTTGCGCACGGTTCCTTCGCTCAGGAACAACCGCTTTGCGATGTCGGCAATAGTCGCGCCGTCGCGCGCGGCCGCCAGTGAGTCGCGTTCGCGGGCAGTCAACGGGCTGGTACCACCAGCCAACGTCGCGGCGGCCAGTGTCGGGTCGACGACGCGTTCGCCGCGCGCGACCCGACGCACCGCATCAGCAAGCTGCTCCGCGGGCGCGTCCTTCACCACGAACCCGAGCGCACCCGACTCCATGGCGCGACGCAGGTAACCGGCCCGCCCGAAGGTCGTCACGATCAGCACTCGGCAACTCGGGAGTTGTGACACGAGCGCGGCAGCAGCAGCGAGTCCGTCGAGACCTGGCATCTCGACGTCCAGCACTGCAACATCAGGCCGGACGTCGAGGGCGGCTGCGACTACCTCGTCGCCGCGTCCCACCTGGGCGACGACCTCGAGGTCGGGCTCGAGGTTGAGCAACGCGGCCAACGCACCCCGCACGAGGTGCTGGTCGTCTGCCATCAACACGCGGATCACGTGGCTGTCCGCCATCGCTAGGCCGGCACTTCGACGCGCAACCGGAAGCCAGTCGCGCTGCCGTCGACCGGACCGGCGACCAACCGACCGCCTAGCGCGTCGGCTCGTTCGGCGAGTCCGGCGAGACCGTTGCCCGCATGTGTCGTCGCGACTTCGCCGGCCTTGCGCGCACAGCCGGATCCGTCGTCAAGGATCTCGATGCCGGTGGCGTCGAGGGTGATCCGTACTGATTTCGCCTTGCTGTGCCGCACGACGTTTGTCACACCTTCGCGAACCACCCAGCCGAAGAGTCCGCCCACCTCGGGAGACATGCCCTCGACCGCGCCGGGCAACTGGGCGTCGATCCCGGCCGCCTCGAGAACCTCGCGGGCCGTCGCGAGTTCGGTCGCCAGCCGTACTTCGCGGTAGCCCGCAACGGCCGCGCGCACATCGGCGAGACTTTCACGCGCCAGCACCTCGACCTCGGCGATCTCGTGTCGTGCCCGCACCGGATCCTGATCGAACAGCCGTGCAGCCAGCGCAGCCTTGACGGTGACGGTCGTGAGCGAATGGCCAAGCAGGTCGTGCAGGTCGCGGGCAATGCGCATCCGCTCACGTTCGGCCGCGAGTGTTGCGACCTCTTCGCGCATGGCGGCAAGCTCCGCGTTCGCCCTGATGAGGCGAGAGAAACCGAACACGGCGAGCGAGGCAAGTGCGACGCTCGCGCCCATGTTCCACTGCACGCCCTTGATGTGCCACGGCCCGATGACCTGTGGCATCACAGCCGACGTGACTACGAAGGCAGCGACAATGCTCAGCGCCACGCGTGACGGCAGCAAGATGATTGTTGCCGCCGCCACGAAGATCAGCATCCATAGGCCGTTCAACCCGATGTCCGCCGTTCCAGCGGCGGTCACAAGGAGAAGTTCGCCGACGATCAGGTAGCTGTACCGGGCACCGCGCGCGCCCCACCAACCGAGAGGTACCAGGAACAGGTACGACCACGCGAACGCCAGCAACAACACAGTGCCGACAATGCTCGCGGCAAGTTGATGATGAGACCATGCGGCGGTCAGCGGGATCGCGAGATAGACGAGCCAAAAGCCGCCGCCCCGCCGCCACCGTGTTGGCCCGTGCTTGCGATCGTTTGCCTCTCCCGGAGCAAACCAGCGCAGTTGGCGACGTGTGGTGGCACCCAGCTCTCGCCCGACCCCTGCGGCCTCCCACGTCGCGCGCGGCTCGACGTCCAGCGAAGTCAAGGAACGGTCGTCAGGCATCAGACGCGCGCAGTGTCACGACGGAAGGCCCGCGCGGCGAGGACTGCAAGAACTACCGCCCAGGCGCCCACGGTGATCCAGCCCTGCGTCGACCACGTCTGCCCGCCTGCCAATGTGTGACCCGCCTGCACCAGCCAGTATGTCGGCGTCACCTGCGAGATCACGTGCAGCGCACCATGCGTCCCGCCGACTGGTCCGTACGCTCCGCCGAGGAACGCCAAGACTGAGACGCCGCCGCCGATGAACGGACCAATCGAATCCGGCGTGAACAGATGGCCGATCAAGATTCCAAGCGCGGCAAAGGGAATGAGTCCGATCAGCACAAGTTCGGTCATGTGCAGCACGTTCGTCGGTGTCAAATGGACACCGAGCGTCGCTCCCGCAATGAAGAGCAGGATGATCGTGATGAGTGCAGTGAGGTAGCCGGTAAGCACCTTCGCCCGCATGTACGCACGCGTGCTCAGCGGCGTGAGTCTCAACTGACGATTCCAGCCGGCCTGCCTCTCGGCGGCGATCCGCGCACCGACCGAGGTCATGGCAACCATCGTGCCGAACGACGCCATGCCCGCGAGGTAGTACGTCGGGAACGGAATGCCGTCGAGCGTGATGTGCCGGTTGGCACCGGCTATGACGTAGAACAGCAGGAGCGGGAACGCGAGCGAGAAGATAAACGCCCGCTTGTTCCGCACGCTGCGAATCAGTTCGTAGCGAAGGTATGTGAGGTTCATGAGAGCTCCTCGGACTTCTCGTCCCCGGTCAATAACAGGAAGGCCTCTTCGAGCCCGGCGCCGGCGATCTCGATGTCGCTAGCAGCCGGGAAATCCCTTAGCAGCGCGCGGATCGCAGCGTCGGAGTTGGTGCAGTGCAAGACGACAGCTTCACCGCGCAGCTCGGCGCTTTGCACACCTTCGAGTCGCGTGAGAACCTCGATGGGCACCCCTGGCAATGTCGCCTTGATGGTGCGCAGGCCGACTGTTGCTTTGATCTCGGTCGCCGGGCCGTCTGCCACGATGCGGCCACGTGCCATCAAGACGATCCGGTCAGCGTACGCGTCTGCCTCTTCCAGATAATGCGTGGCAAACACCACGGTCTTGCCGCGGGACGCGAACTCGCGCATCGAAGTCCAGAACTCGCGACGTACTTCGACGTCCATCGCCACTGTCGGTTCGTCCAGGATCAACAGGTCGGGGTTCGAGACCAATGCGATCGCGGATCGCACGCGCTGCGTCTGGCCCCCCGATAGCTTCTGGGTCTTGCGGTCGGCAATGTCCTCGATGCCCGTGACGCTCATGACTTCGTCGACACCCATCGGGTTCGGATACAGCGGCGCCATCATGTCGATCAACTCGCGCACGGTCAGGTCACGCAGTAATTGACCGGTCTGCAGCATCGCGCCGATCGCGCCTCGGGCAATCGCCTCCGCCGGCGTCATGCCGAACACCTGCACCGATCCGGTGTCAGGCTTGGCCAAGCCCAGGATCATGTCGATCGTCGTCGATTTGCCAGCGCCGTTCGGGCCAAGCAGGGCCACCGTCTCACCAGGTGCGATCAGCAGATCGATTCCGTCAACAGCGAGCACCTGGCCGTAACTCTTGCTCAAGGACGCGAGGCGGATGCCCGCTCTCGTGGTCTTGAGGTCAGTAGCAGTCGTCATGCCATTGATATTGCACGGTTCGCCGCGGCTGCGCCCAGTGCAACCCGTCGTCCATCTGGCATGACATGCGTCACCTG
>DATCFU010000243.1:0-8822 GCA_036509315.1 Acidothermaceae bacterium | reverse complement strand
GCGCTGCTGGTGGTCGGTCGGGCGTTGCCCGGTGTCGATATCGACGCGGTCCCTATGACGCGGGTGCCGGGGCGCGCGAAATGGCGGTCGCCGTTGCTCTGGTGGACCTACCGCGCTGGTGCCGACGAAGCGATCGTCAGCATACGCAGTGGTTTCCTGACCAAGGTGCACGCGGTGATGCGACACGAGAAGATCCAAAGCGTGCGTTTGTCGGTGGGGCCGTGGCAACGCGTGCTTCGACTCGCCACAGTGCACGTCGACTCGACGAAAGGTCCGGTTGATGTCGTGCTGCGTCATCGAGACCTCGGCGAGGGTCGCCGCATTGTCGATGCCGAAGTGGTGCGGGCCGAACGCGGCCGTGCGCTGCGGATGCCCGATCGCTGGATGACGACCAATTCGGGCCCCGCGACCAACGGGTAGGCTCGGCACCGTCCGGTACCCGCTGTCATCTAGAACTGCTGTGGTCTAGAACTGCTAAGGACTGGAACTACCGTCGTGAATCAGTTCGCCCCGCACACCAGGCCTGGCCGGTTGGCGATCGGTGTCATCTCCGCCGGCCGTGTCGGCGCGGTGCTTGGTGCTGCACTGGCCAGAGCGGGCCACCGGGTCGTCGCCGTGTCAGCCGTGTCATCGGCGTCGCGCCGTCGTGCCTCGGCGCTGTTGCCGGACGTCGCGCTCCGCACGCCCGACGAGATCGGGCCGGACGTCGATCTGCTGCTGCTGGCGGTGCCCGACGATGCGCTGCCAGGGCTGGTCGAAGGCCTGGTGAATGCAGCCGCGTTGCATGCCGGGCAGTTCGTGATGCACACGTCTGGTCGCTATGGCATCGACGTGTTGTCGCCGGCGACCGCGATCGGCACGTTGCCCCTCGCACTGCATCCGGTCATGACATTCACCGGCACCAGCATCGATCTCGATCGGCTCACCGGCGTGTGCTTCGGTGCCACATCGGTGCCCGTGCTTCGACCCGTCGCCGAAGCGCTCGTGCTCGAGATGGGCGGTGAGCCGGTCTGGATCGACGAAGCGGATCGGGTGCTTTATCACGCGGCGTTGGCGCACGGCGCGAACCATCTCGTGACCCTGGTGGCCTCCTCGATGGATCTCCTTCGCGCGGCCGGTGTGGAGAATCCGCAGCGACTGCTTGGGCCGTTGCTGTCCGCGGCACTCGACAACGCGCTGCGCCACGGTGATGCCGGGCTGACCGGGCCGGTTGTTCGGGGCGACGCGGGCACCGTCGCGGCGCACCTCGATGCGCTCATGGGGGTCAGCCCGGAAACGGCCGCTGCGTACATCGCGATGGCGAGGCTGACCGCCGACCGCGCTCTTGCTGCGGGCTTGTTGCCGGCTGATGATGCGGTCGCGCTGCTCGGCGTCTTGTCTCGAAGGTCTCGGTCGTGACCGCCGTCGCGCGCACTCGCGCGGAGCTCGCTGCTGCACGCGCGACGTTGGGCTCGACCGTTGCCCTCGTGCCGACGCTGGGGGCATTGCATGAAGGGCACCGCTCGCTGATGCGGCGGGCTCGCGGGATCGCCGACGAATCGGTGGTCAGCATTTTCGTCAACCCGTTGCAGTTCGCGGCCGGCGAGGATCTCGATCGCTACCCGCAGCCGCTCGAGGCAGATCTCGCGATGTGCGCCGAAGAGGGTGTTGCCTTGGCGTTCGTGCCGAGCCGTGCCGAGATGTATCCGCGCGAGCCCGTGGTGCGGGTGGTGGCTGGAGCGATGGGTCAACGGTTCGAGGGCGCCAGCCGCCCCGGGCACTTCGACGGCGTGCTCACCGTCGTGGCAAAGCTCTTCGGCCTCGTGCGCCCGGACGTCGCCGTGTTCGGTCGCAAAGACGCTCAGCAGCTCGCGCTCGTGCGGGCCATGGTTGCCGATCTCAACCTGCCGGTACGCATCGAGGCGGCACCACTCATCCGCGACCATGACGGGCTCGCGTTGTCGAGTCGCAACGTTTACTTGACGGCACAGGATCGGGCCACCGCGCTGGCGTTGCCACGCGCGTTGCAGGCGGGCGCGCACGCAGCCAACGTCGGCAGGGCACCTGCTGACATTGTGGCTGCCGCTCGGGCGGTGCTCGACGCGCAGCCCGGTGCCGATACCGACTACGTGGCTCTGGTTGACCCCGATACGTTCGAGGACCTCGACGCTGGCGGTCCCGCCGTCCGCTTGGCCGTTCTTGCGGTAGCCGCCCGCGTGGGATCGACCCGGTTGATCGACAATGAGTCCGTGGAGGTGACCGCATGAGCCTGATTCAGCGGCTGGCCGCCCCAGAACCGGGCTGGACCGCGCGGGCCGACATTGTCGTCGTCGGCAGCGGCATCGCCGGCCTGACCACGGCCCTGAAGGCTCGCCGTGCAGGCACGGTGCTGCTGGTCACGAAGACCGAACTCGACGCTGGCTCGACTCGCTGGGCGCAGGGCGGCATCGCCGCCGCGCTCGGCCCGGGGGACAGCCCCGCCGACCACCTGACCGACACGCTCGTGGCAGGGGCCGGCCTGTGCGACGAGGAGGCCGTGCGGGTGCTGGTCACCGAAGGCCCAGACCTCGTGCGCGAACTCGTCGAGCTCGGCACCCGCTTCGACCGCGACAACGCGGGCGACCTCGCGTTGACGCGCGAGGGCGGCCACTTGCGGCGCCGGATCGCACACCGTGGCGACGCAACCGGGGCCGAGATCGAGCGAGCGCTGATTGCCGCCGTCAAGGCGACCGAGGGCATCGAGATCATCGAAGACGCCCTCGTCATCGACCTGCTGAAGACCGCGGACGGCCGGGTCTGCGGTGTCACCCTGCACGTGATCGGGGCTGGACGTCGTGACGGCGTCGGCGCCGCTCTTGGCCGCGCGGTCGTGCTTGCGACCGGTGGCCTCGGGCAGGTGTTCGCGTCGACGACCAACCCTCCGGTGGCGACGGGTGACGGCGTCGCACTCGCATTGCGCGCCGGTGCTGACGTGACCGATATGGAGTTCGTCCAATTCCATCCGACCGTTTTGTGGCTCGGGCCTGGTGCCGCCGGACAGCAGCCACTGATCTCCGAGGCACTGCGCGGTGAAGGTGCGGTGCTCGTCGACGTGCTCGGACGCCGCTTCATGGTCGGGCAGCACCCGTTGGCTGAGCTCGCGCCGCGCTACGTGGTTGCCCAGGCGATCGTGCGCCAACTGCGCGAGACGGGTGCGGATCACGTGCTGCTCGATGCTCGCGGGGTGCCGGATCTCGCCGAGCGTTTTCCCACCATCACGGCGTCGTGCCGCGCGAATGGCATCGACCCGGTGACCACACCGATCCCCGTGGTGCCAGGCGCCCATCACGCGAGCGGTGGCGTGCGCACCGATCTGTCCGGCCGCACCAACGTGCCTGGCTTGTACGCATGCGGCGAGGTGGCGTGTACCGGCGTGCACGGCGCGAACCGGCTGGCCTCGAACAGCCTGCTTGAGGGATTGGTCTTCGCGGCCCGGATTGCTGACGAGTTGGCGCGATCGCTGCCGCCCGCGGGTGAACCTGCCATCGATAGGCGGGACGCCGGATTGTTGCCCTCATCAGCACTGGTCGGCGTCCAGGCCGCCATGACTGCCGGTGCTGGTGTGTTGCGCAACGCTGACAGCCTCGCGGCCGCTGCCGCGGCACTTGCCCGCATCGGCGAGCAAGCTGACAGCGGCGAGGTTGTCGAACCGTGCGTCGAAGCCTGGGAGGCGACCAACTTGCACACGGTCGCGAACGCGCTCGTCGCTGGCGCCCGGCTGCGTGCGGAGACCCGCGGGTGCCATTGGCGCGAGGACTATCCCGAGACGTCGCCCGCATGGCGAGGGCATCTGGTGACATCACTTCTCGGTGGCGGCGTGCCGGAAACGGTGTTCGAAGCTGCGCCCGTCGTCGTCCTGACTCCCGACACTCTCGCGCCTTCGGCGCCATGAGCCTGCCGGCTGCGCTCGACCGGCGTCTCGCCGACGCCGGTCTTGATGCCGTTGCTGTTGAGGCCTTGGTCGCAGCGGCGCTGGCGGAGGATCTAGCCGGCGGCGTCGATGTGACGAGCGTGGCTGTCATCGCGGCTGACGACGAAGCAGTCGCTGACTTTGTCTCGCGAGCCCACGGTGTCGTCGCTGGTGTGCCGATCGCCTCGGCAGTGCTGTGGATCGCGACCGGCGGGGTTGTCGACATCGACGAAAGCGTCGTCGATGGCATGCGCGTCGAGCCGGGCACGGTCGTCTTGTCGGCGACTGGTGCGACGCGTTCGCTGCTCACCGCGGAACGCACCGCGTTGAACCTGCTCGGTCACCTGTCCGGCATCGCGACCCTTACGCGCACGTGGGTCGACGCCATCGCCGGCAGCGGCGCGGCGATCCGCGACACCAGGAAAACCACACCGGGTCTGCGCGCGTTGGAGAAGTACGCGGTCAGGTGCGGGGGCGGGGTGAACCATCGGATGTCGTTGTCCGATGCGGCCTTGATCAAGGACAACCACGTGGTCGCGGCAGGTGGGGTTGCGGCCGCACTCCGCGCCGTGCGCGCAGCGTTTCCGCAACTTCTCGTCGAAGTCGAGTGCGACACCGTCGAGCAGGTTGGAGAGGCGCTGGAGGCGGGCGCCGATCTCATCTTGCTCGACAACATGTCGCTGGAGGCCATGCGGGCGTCGGTCGCCAAGGTGGCCGAACGCGGCAGCTCGTGCCGCCTGGAAGCAAGCGGTGGGCTGACGTTGGCGAGCGCCGCCGCCGTGGCCGCTACAGGTGTCGACTACCTCGCAGTAGGCGCTCTGACACACTCCGCGCCGGTGCTCGACATCGGCGTCGACCTGCGAGCAAGGAGTACCGATGCTGCTGACGATTGACGTCGGCAATACCCAGACCGTGCTCGGCCTCTTCGAGGGCGAGCACATCGTCGAGCACTGGCGGCTGGCCACGGATCCGCGCCGCTCGGCTGACGAGTTGGGGCTGCTTGTCACTGGGTTGCTGGGAGCTTCGGAGACGACTGATGGAACGGTCGACGGGATCGCGTGCTGCTCGACCGTGCCGTCCGCGTTACGCGAAGTGCGGTCGATGTGCGAGCGCTGGTTCGGTGCGGTGCCGCTCGTCGTCGTCGAGCCAGGCATCCGCACCGGCGTGCCGGTGCTTTACGACAATCCGAAAGAAGTCGGCGCCGACCGCATCGTGAACACGCTTGCCGCGTTCACCCTGCACGGCGGCCCGGCGATCGTGGTCGACTTCGGGACGTCGACGAACTTCGACGTGGTGTCTGCAAGGGGCGAGTTTCTCGGTGGTGTGCTCGCGCCGGGCATCGAGATCTCGGTCGACGCATTGGCGTCGCGAGCAGCTCAACTCATGAAGGTGCAGCTGGTACGGCCACGGTCGGTGATCGGCAAGAACACTGTCGAGTCGTTGCAGTCGGGAATCATCTACGGATTCGCCGCGCAGGTCGACGGAATCACCGAGCGGATCATCGCCGAACTCGGGACGCCGGCCACCGTGATTGCCACCGGCGGCCTGGCGACCGTGGTGCTGGAAGAATGTCGGCTCATCGACGTCCACGAGCCATGGTTGACCCTGATTGGCTTGAAGTTGATGTTCGAACGTAATAGCGCATGACGCTGCCCGCTCGGCCGATAGCCTTCCGCCCGTGAGTGACGAGCTGCCCGAGCAAATGCTGGTGCGCCGCGAAAAGGTCGACTGGTTGCGTGCGCAAGGCATCGAGCCGTATCCGGCTGGCTTCCCGCGCACCGCAACCATCGCGCAGGTTCGCGCGGCGCACGTCGATCTGCCGCCCGACGCCACAACCGGCGATCGCGTCGGCGTCGTGGGCCGTGTCGTACTCGCGCGCAACTCGGGCAAGCTCTGTTTCGCGACGATCCGCGACGGGTCAGGTGAGCTCCAGGTGATGATTTCGCTCGACCGGCTGGGTGCCGACTCGCTTGCGTTGTGGAAGTCGGCGATCGATCTTGGCGATCACGTCGGCGTGGAGGGTGAGGTCATCACCTCCCGCAGCGGTGAGCTGTCGGTGCTCGCCGATTCGTGGGCGCTGACCGCGAAGTGCTTGCGGCCGCTGCCTGACAAGCACCGGGGACTCACGGACCCCGAATCCCGGGTCAGGCAGCGTTACGTCGATCTGATCGCGAACTCCGCCGCTCGCGACATGGTCAGGATCAAGGCGGCGGTGCTCGGCTCGGTGCGTGAGACGCTCGCTCGCCACGGCTACCTAGAAGTCGAAACACCGACCCTTCAACTACTGCACGGCGGGGCGGCCGCACGGCCATTCCAAACGCACCTCAACGCGTTCGACATCCCCATGTACCTGCGGATCGCGCTCGAGCTCTATCTCAAGCGGGTCGTGGTCGGCGGAATCGAGCGGGTCTACGAGATCGGCCGGATCTTCCGCAATGAGGGTGTCGACTCGACCCACAGCCCTGAGTTCACGATGCTCGAGGCCTACGAGGCCTACGGCGACTACGACACGATGGCAGCCCTGACCCACGACATCGTGCTCGACGCTGCCCTGGCCGTCGGCACCCCAATGGTTCCCGATGGCCGCGGCGGGTCGATCGACCTCGCGGCACCCTGGCGAACGATAACGATCCACCAGGCGGTTTCGCAGGCGGTCGGTGAGGAAGTCTCGATCGACACCGGCGTAGCAGAGTTGCGCGCGATTGCTACCAGGTACGACGTCGCTTTGCCGCCCGGACAATCCGGTCACGAGCACGGGCATATCCTTCTGGAATTGTTCGAAAAGCTCGTCGAGCACACCCTGCTCGAGCCGACATTCATCCGGGATTACCCGGTATCAGTCCGTCCCCTTGCGCGACCGCACCGAGACGACCCTCGATTGGTCGAAGCGTGGGATCTTGTCGTGAATGGCGTCGAACTCGCCCCCGCATACTCCGAATTGGTCGACCCAATCGAGCAGCGCCGGAGATTGACAGAACAGTCGCTATTGGCCGCAGGTGGCGATCCCGAAGCGATGCAACTTGACGAGGATTTCTTGCGCGCTCTCGAATACGGGGCTCCTCCCATGGGCGGCCTTGGTCTCGGTATCGATCGGTTGGTCATGCTGTTAACCGGGGAGGGCATTCGCGAGACGATCCTCTTCCCGTTGGTCAGGCCCGAGTAAGCCGTGATTTCGAGTAAGCCATGAGCCTGCCACCCGCCGACATCGTCATTCGGCGTGCCCGCACCGCCGATGTGAAGGCCATCAGGGGATTCGTCGACGCGTACGCCCCTGAGCGGAAACTGCTGAATAAGCCGACTGTCACGCTGTATGAGGATGTGCAGGAATTCTGGGTCGCCGAGCGATCAGCCGACGACGCGCCGCCATCAGTGGTCGGCTGTGGCGCGCTGCACGTCATGTGGGAAGACCTGGCAGAGGTGCGAACTCTCGCTGTCGACCCTGCGATGCGGGCGAAGGGTATCGGTCATCTGCTGTTGGACCAATTGCAGCGCACCGCGTACGAGCTCGGCGTGCGTCGACTCTTTTGTTTGACATTTGAAGTTCAATTCTTCGCCGAACATGGATTCTCAGAACTCGAGGGCGAGCCGGTTGCACCTGGCGTGTTCGAGGAGCTGCTGCGGTCATATGATGAGGGCATTGCCGAGTTTCTGGACCTCGAACGAGTCAAGCCGAACACGCTGGGTAACACGCGCATGATCAAGTATCTGTAGGGTGCGACGCTATATTGCAAATCGATCTCTCGTTGCTGTGTTTGAAAGGACAAACCCGTGGCACAGAAGGTCCAGGTAACACTTGTCGACGACCTTGACGGCAGTTCGGCTGACGAGACGCTGACGTTCGGTTTGGACGGCGTCGCCTACGAGATCGATCTCAGCAGAAGCAATGCCAAGAAGTTTCGTGATTCGCTGAATCCGTATGTCGGTGCCGCTCGCCGATCTGGTCGAGCTGCTCGCGCCGGTCGTCCGCGCGGCCGTGCCGGTCGCCGGCCCGCCGCAGGCAGCCAAGCCCCGACGTCCGACATCCGGGCCTGGGCCCGAAGCAAGGGCATGAAGGTCAACGAGCGTGGCCGCATCGCGGCCGACATCGTCGCCAAGTACGAGGCTGCGCACTAGCTGTTCGCTCCCTAGGCCTGCGAGCTGTTCGCTCCGAGCGCAACAAGGCCTACCACGAGTCCGGAACACCTCCATTCCGGTCACAGTTGGGACTCAGTGTGGGCACGAACGCCCTTTTGGATGCTTTTGACGCGTCCGAAGACGAAAATTTGGGCTAAGAACGCAAGTCAGGCCCGCATTTGGGCGAGAAGAGTGCGAGGACTGTCGATCAGCGAGGCAAGGGCTGTCCCTGGCGCCGGGATAGCATGAAATGAAAGTAAGGCGCCGCCACTGAGGAGCGAGCGACATGTTCGAGAGATTTACCGACCGGGCCCGACGCGTTGTCGTGCTGGCGCAAGAAGAAGCCCGCATGCTCAACCACAACTACATCGGCACCGAGCACATCCTGCTCGGTCTGATCCGCGAGGGCGAGGGTGTCGCCGCGCAGGTGCTGGTCAAGCTCGGCGCCGACCTCAACCGGGTTCGCCAGCAGGTCATCCAGCTGCTCAACGGCTACCAGAGCAAGGAGCCGGCCGCGGGCCAGTCGGAGTCGGCCCCGTCGACGTCCCTGGTGCTCGACCAGTTCGGCCGCAACCTGACCCAGGCCGCCCGCGAGGGCAAGCTCGACCCGGTCATCGGGCGCGAGAAGGAGATCGAGCGGGTCATGCAGGTCCTGTCCCGGCGGACCAAGAACAACCCGGTCCTCATCGGGGAGCCCGGCGTCGGCAAGACCGCCGTCGTCGAGGGGCTGGCCCAGGCCATCGTCAAGGGCGAGGTGCCGGAGACGCTCAAGGACAAGCAG
>DATCFU010000242.1:0-4103 GCA_036509315.1 Acidothermaceae bacterium | reverse complement strand
GCGGCAGAAGCGGATGGTTTTCGCTGATGGTTGTGGTGCCGGGCAGGTCATGACGTCGCGGCTCGTGGTAGGGGGAACGTCGCGTCGGGCGTTGCCGGCTTCTGTGTCGTTCGACGCTGTGGCAGGCAACGTCTAGGCCGGGTTGGGCGTCCTCGGGGATGGGCTTGGGACGGAGGATGCCCAGTGACAATGTGCGCGCGGTGTGTCCTCGTTGTTGTCGCGGCCCTGGCAGCGACGAGTTGTGCCGCGGGTCCGGGTGCGACGTCCTCCGCGCCGTCGTCGCCGCAGACGCTCGTGTCCGGCTCGGCGCCCGCTTCGGCGGGATCTGTGACAGGCTCGAAGGACCTCCCCTCACCGGCTGCCGTGTCGTCGCCGGCGGCCGCGTCTCAGCCGCAGGTCTATGTGACGGACGCGCAACTGCTCAACGCCAACGACGGCGCCATCGTCGTCAAGGACTGCCCCGCCCAGGGCTCGTGCGCGTTCCGCGTCGACGTTACAGCTGACGGCGGCGCGACATGGCGTCACGGGCGCGATCTTGTGGTCGCTGGCAGCGCCGACGGCGGCTCGCCAAGTGGGGACAACCAGATCACCGGGGTGACGATGATCAGCGCCACCGACGTGTACGCCTACGGCTCGTCGGTGTGGCACACCAGCGACGCCGGCACGACCTGGACACAGCTGCCAGGGGCGCCGTCGGTGGACGAGATGGCCAGCAGTGACGGCGACGTGTGGGCGATGGTCGGGTGCGTCGATCTGCCGGACTGCGCGTCGTCCATCGATGTGCTTGCCACCGGGCATTTCACGCCGCTGCCGCACCAGCCCGGAGGTTTCGTCGGATCGATGATGCGTCAGGGCCGCGACGCGTATGCAGTGGTGCGCGACGCCGGGGCGTCGGGGAACTCGCGGTCAGCCACGACGACGGAACGACCTGGCAACCCCGGGCCCTGCCGCAGCAGCAGCAGTGCAGCGAAAGCCTGGGACCCCCCATGACGATCACCACCACCGGCGACCTGTTCCTGATATGCGCGGGCGGGGCCAGCGCCGGGGAAGAACAAAAAGACCTGTACGTGTCCGACAACGCCGACCTCAGCTGGCAGCACGTGGCCGCGCTGGAAAGCTACGGCTACGCAGACGCGATCATCGCCGCGACCCCCGACATGCTGTGGCGCGACGGCGGCCGCGCACCGATCTACACCAGCACCGACGCCGGCAAAACATGGCACACCCAACTCGCCGACAAGGTCGGCGACGCCGCCGGCCCGGAAACCCAAGCGTTCGCCGCGGCCGGCACGAACACGCTCGTATTCGCGCTACCACCAAACGCGACCTTCACCGGCCCATGGACCATCAACGAATACCGCACCACCGACGCAGCCAACACCTGGCAAACCGCTTCCCTACAACCCTGAACACCTGCCCATAGCGCTCTCCCGAACCTCGCATAGCGGCAGCACGCATCCGCGCAACTTGCGGCAGATGCGGGTGTTGCGTGAAGCCCAAACGGTCCGTTGTGTTCGGGTTGCGATGATCTATGGGTGCCCGACTTACTTCCCGCCAGGTTTGTCGGCGGAGCCCATCTTGCGATCGGACGCGATTGGTGGCTCGGTGGCAGCGTTCCACTTGCCCGACTCACAATCACCGACGGCGAGGTTTGGCTTCGCCCGATCATCCCCGGCCTCTTTCGCATTCGCGTCGCCGAACGTGACCTGGTGCAGCGAGTCACTAGGGCTCGACTACGAGGAATACGGGTCTACGCTCGCGATCTCCCACTCGGGGGCTTCGTGTTCAATCCATGGACCACGACAACAGCACAAGTCCTAGACCAGTTCCGACTCCGCGGATGGGAAGTCGACGGCGAGCTAGGTGCCAGGGGCCCCCTCTGATTCCGCGCATCGTGGACGACGGGGACGCGCGTCAACGCGGCAGATGTGCGCGACGGAGTTCTATTCGGATGCCCGGACCGCCCGTCCCCCGACTCGAACCTCGTGCGAGCGAATTCCGCTCACGGTCACTCGAACCCAGTCCAGCCGATCCGGGCCGAGGTTGACGAGCGGGAACTGCACGCATGTGACCAACCTCGACATTCCTTCGGTGGTCGTCGGAACGTCGAGCATGTCCCCGACGGCGAGGGCGGTACTCACGCTCACCAGCGGGCCTACCAGCGTCGCGCCGACCGGGAAACCCGCACCGAGTTCAAACGCGTCTCGAATCTCGAATGCAAATTCGCGGTCGGCAACCTTGTCGTCCACGTCGCAAGTATGGCGTGCCCGAGATCCACGATTCGGCACGAGCGAAGCGCGTCATCGCGGCAAGTGCGTTTCCGGGATCAGGCCGTGCGCTTCGCGTGATGCGTGGTGCCGTACCGTCAGATAAGTGACCGAGTGGTTCGAGGGGGACGCGAGCCGAAACGACCTGGAATCTGCGTTCGTGCGGCGACTACGTGAAGAGGCCTCCTCGTGGCAGCTTCCCGACCTTTCGCCCACCGACACCAGCGTCGTTGCCGCGCGAACGCTGGTACCGCTCGTTATCGAAGTCGACGTTCCCGGTCTGCCCCAGGTCGCTAATCTATGTCGGACGCTGCGAATCGGCTTTTGGAGTACCACGCGACGAGCGCCCGCCATCGAGGGCGAGTGGGGCGACGCTTACTTCTTCGACAACTACAACGGCAACGACCCCCAATGCCTGACTGTGCGCGGCATCGACTCAAATGGGGACGACCTCGCGTCGATGTCCGCACACTGGCTGCTAAAACAGTTGCGGCGCAACGTCGAACGCGAGGATTGGCTCAGCCACGGTGAACTGTTCGCCTCCCGATGGCGACTGGCGGACACCGGCCATGTACTAGGCAAACAAGGGTCATGGCTCCGCCGCAGGATCGCAGGAAAGCCCGACCGCGTCATCCCAGTTCGACCCTCATAAGTACACGTGCGCAGCCGCAAGCTGAGTCGGTCAAATCGCTGGTGTGTTCTGCGGACGGGGTGGACACGAGACCGCGCGTCATCGCGGCAGAAGAGTGCCTGCGCTCGACTGCGCGGGACAGGGAATGCCCTTGCAGGCACACGGGCTACATCACCGGGCCGAAATCCAGAATCTGTTCCGGCACGTGGAACTCGTCGGCGAGTGAGAAGCCGTGGACGCGTTGGACGTGGTCGCGGAACCACTGATCGAATGGCTCGTCGGACTTGCCGAGCACGGTGAAGGCTGCCTCGAGATCGTCCGCTTCGAGGTAGACGATTGCCATGTCTCCGCCCGGCGTCGTCTGAATCCACACCCTCTCCCGGGTGATTCCGGCGCGACGGCGGGCGTCCTCGTAGTCCGACTTGCGCTCTCCTTCCTGGAAGGACGCCATGACGTCCCTGTCGACTTGGGTCATGCCCGCTAGCAGGGGAGCAGCAAAGGCGATCGTCGGCATTGGTGGCTCTCTCATTTCGTAGCGGTGACGGCTCGCACCGCGGCGGTCATCTGCGGGCATTTACTTAGCATGCTAAGTAAATGCCTTGGCGGTTTGGCATGTCAAGTATGGAGCTAGGGTGGTTGACGTGAACGAAGACGAGTCAGCCCGTTGGATGCCGGCCTTTCTGGCCCTACTGCGCACTCATGCTCGGCTGAAGAATCTGCTCGAGCTCGACGTCCGCCGCATCGGTGGACTCAGCGTGGCGCGCTTCGACGTTCTGACGCACTTGGACATGGCCGGGGGTCGGATGCGGCTGAGTGACCTGGCGAACGCCATCGTTTTGTCACCGCCTGGACTGTCGAAGCTCTTCGACCGCATGGAGGTGTCGGGTCTCGTCGAGCGACAGCCGGATCCCGACGATGCCCGCTCCACCGTCGGAGTGATAACGAGGCACGGCAGGGCGGTCGTGAGGAAGACCCGCCAACAGCACCACGCCTTCCTGCAGCAGATATTCGGAAATGTGCTCGGTGACCGAGACCTCGCTGACGTGATGCGGATCATGGCCCGACTGGATGCGGGCATGCCGCACTGATGTCCCGTGCCGCCTCCCGGTGCCGATTTGTCGCCGTAGTGGCCTCGATCAGCGCGCGCCCACGCGCCCGTCTCGCGCCACGAACGTTGATGTCCCGATGCTCGAAAAGAATGGGCA
>DATCFU010000241.1:0-19609 GCA_036509315.1 Acidothermaceae bacterium | reverse complement strand
CATGTCGTTCCTCGGCCGGGACATGGCCGTCGACCTCGGCACCGCCAACACGCTGGTCTACGTCCGCGGTCGCGGCATCGTCTTGAACGAGCCGTCCGTGGTGGCCATTAACACCAATACCGGCGGCATTTTGGCGGTCGGGATCGAAGCCAAGCGGATGATTGGCCGGACGCCGGGCAACATCGTCGCCATCCGTCCGCTGAAGGACGGCGTCATCGCCGACTTCGACACGACGGAACGCATGCTCCGTTACTTCATCCAGAAGGTGCACCGCCGCCGTTACCTCGCGCGCGGCCCACGCGTCGTCGTGTGTGTGCCGAGTGGTATCACCGGCGTCGAGCAACGCGCAGTGAAGGACGCCGGTTATGCGGCGGGCGCGCGACGCGTTTACATCATCGAAGAGCCGATGGCGGCGGCGATCGGTGCCGGCCTGCCGGTGCACGAGCCCACCGGAAACATGGTTGTCGACATCGGTGGTGGCACGACCGAGGTTGCCGTTATCTCCCTCGGTGGCATCGTCACCAGCCAGTCGATCCGCATCGGCGGTGACGAGCTCGACAGTTCGATCATCAACTACGTGAAGAAGGAATACTCGTTGATGCTCGGCGAGCGAACTGCCGAGGAAATCAAGATGGCGATTGGCTCGGCGTTCCCCGCACCCGACGAACCGCACGCGGAGATTCGCGGTCGCGACCTCGTGAGCGGATTGCCGAAGACGATTGTCGTCAGTGCCGCCGAGATCCGTAAGGCGATCGACGAACCGGTCAACGCCATCGTTGACGCGGTAAAGACGACCCTTGACAAGTGCCCGCCCGAACTCGCAGGCGACATCATGGACCGCGGCATCGTGCTCACCGGTGGCGGCGCGTTGCTGAAGGGTCTCGACGAGCGGTTGCGGCACGAGACCGGGATGCCGATCCACATCACCGAGCGGCCGCTCGACTCGGTGGCGATGGGTTCGGGCAAGTGCATCGAGGAGTTCGAGGCCCTGCAGCAGGTTCTCATCTCCGAGCCGCGCGGTCGCTGACGCACCGACGCAGGGACTGGTGTCGCGCAACACGTCTGAGGTCTTCATGATTCGCCGCGTGCGCTTGTGAGGGATAGTCGCCGCACCCGCGTCGTCCTCGCGTTGTTGCTGCTGACCGCATTTACCTTGATCACCCTCGACTATCGATCGCGTGGTGGGGGATTCTTCGGTTCGATTCGCCGCACTGCGTCATCGGTTTTCGGGCCGGTTGAACGGGTTGCTGCCGATGCCGTGCGGCCGGTGCGGCACGCGGTCCAGGCCGTTGGTGACATCGGTAGTAACCACAAGAGGGTGACCGATCTGCAGAAGGAAGTCGCCACCCTTCAACAGCAGCTGAAGTTGCAGCCGTTCGACACCGCACGCGAGAACGAGCTCGAGCAACTGCTCCACGTCTCGGCCGTCGGCCAGTACAAGTTGCTCTACGCACAGGTGATCGCAGTCAGTGCAAGAAACGGATTCGAGTGGACGGCGACAATCGACGCAGGTTCGAGCGACGGTCTGAAAGCGAACATGACCGTCTTGAACGGCGACGGGCTCGTTGGACGGTTGAAGATCGTCGGTTCGACGACGTCGACGGTGTTGCTCGCGATCGACCCTGAGTTCAACGTGGGTGTCCGCTTGCCAAATAACGCTATGGGAATTGTGTCGGGCCACGGTCGCTCGGCGATGAGCCTGGAGATGCTCGACCCGGCGGCCCGCGTGAAGGTGGGCGATGGGTTGGTAACGCAGGGATCGCTCGACCAGACGCCGTTTGTTTGGGGCGTACCAGTCGGCAGCGTGATTTCGGCGACCAACCCGCTGGCGGGCGACGTGCAGACGGGCCAGGTCAAGCCGTACGTCGACTTCAGCACGCTCGACCTCGTTGGCATTGTTGTCGAACCGCCACGTGTCGATCCGCGCGAAGCACTTCTCGCGCCGCCGCTGCCTACTGTCACTGTCACGACCACAGCGACGGCAACCGCCACTGTGACGGCTTCTCCGCTGCCGTCGTTTACACCGACCCTCTCGTTTAGTTCGACGCCGAGTGCAACACCGACATCCAAGGTGAGCCCGAAGCCGACCGTGACACCGAGTGTCACGCCGACGCCGCCGAAGCCGAGCGTGACGCCGACTAGTTCGCCCGCTACTCCGACACGCAGTGTTACCCCGACAGCATCGGCGTCGCATGGCTGAGATTCCCCGCGCAGCGCTCATCATCGTTCTCGTCCTGCTCGCCTGCGTCGTCGACGCCGTGCTCTTCGACGCGCTGAGTTTGCCCGGTTCGCCGCCCAACGTGCTGGTGCTCGTCGTCGCCGCGATCGCGCTCGTCCTCGGACCGGTCGGGGGAGCGGTGACCGGGTTCCTCGCGGGCCTCGCCGCGGATATCCTGCCGCCGGCCGATCATCTGATCGGCCGCTATGCGCTCGTGTTCTGCCTGGCGGGATACCTGGTCGGCCTGGTGCACGACGAGGCGCAAGATTCGGTGCTGCTGTCGCTCGTGGCCGTGGGAGCCACGGCTGCGGTGGCGACTTTGCTCTACGGCGCGCTCGGTGGATTGTTGAGCGATGGTCGAGTCGATGCGCACACGATCTTGAGCAGCCTGCCATTCTCGATCTTCTACGACGTCCTGCTCGCGCCGTTCGTCGTACCGTGGGTCATGTCCTTGACCAGGCGAGCGGAGCCGCAGGTGACCCGGAAATGAACGACCGCTCAGGGCTGCGGCTGATCATTCTCGGCGTGCTGGTGTTCTCACTGCCGGTTACCTTGCTCGGCCGCCTTTGGTACATGCAGGCGCTCGCCGGCTCCCAGTACGTCGCGGCCGTCAACGCCGATGCGACCAGTGTGGTTCACACCCTTGCTCCGCGTGGCGCGATTGTCGATGACGTTGGCAATCCACTCGCGCGCAATGACAGTGCGCTCGTCGTCTCTGCGTTGAGCACTGCGTTGCCGAAGGCGAACCTGGGCACGTTGAAGAACCCCATTCCCAATCCGGTACGGGTTCAGGAGATGCAGCGACTGTCGGCCGTCCTCGGCATCCCTGCTGCGCAGCTCGATGCGACCGCGACGCTGTGTGACTACTTCGACTACGGCGCCGTCGCCCCGACAAAGAACAAGGGCTGCTGGACGGGGTCGCCGCTGCAGCCGATCCCGCTCATCACCATCGACAACACCACGCCGTCCGGTACCCAGAAAGCGACACAGGTCGCGTTGCGCGTTCTCGAACAGCAGGAGTTGTACCCGGGGGTAACCGCGCAGATCGAGGAGGTCCGCAATTACCCGGCCCCCGACAACGCATCGGCCGCGCAACTGATCGGACACGTGGGAAAGATCAGCCAGTCCGACATCGACTCGGCCACGAACGCTACTGACGCCGCGGCATTGAAGACCGCCGCCAGCATCGGTGGGATCGTCGGGCAAGAAGGCCTTGAGGCGCAGTACAACAAGTATCTGCAAGGCACGTTGGGCACCGAGACGTTCTCGGTCACGCCCGCCGGCAATCCGGTCTCGACGGTGAGCCAGGTACCTGCCGTCCCCGGTGATACCGTCGTCACGAGCATTGACGCAAGGGTGCAGCGCATCGCCGAACAAGCGATAGCAGACGCAGTCACCGCCGCTCGAACGAAGCCCCAGCTCAGCTCAGGCAAGTACCAGACACAGAAGGCGGACGCCGCGGCAGCCGTTGTCCTCGACGTGCGGACCGGTCATGTGATTGCCGCCGCCAACTACCCGTCGTACGACCCGGGAGTGTGGGATGGCGGCACGATCAACGATGCGATCTACAAGTCGCTCCAAGCGAATCCCGGGAAGCCGCTTTTCTCGCAGGCTATCCAGGGCCAGTACGCGCCCGGGTCGACCTTTAAGGTCGTCACTACCGCAGCCGCACTCGACCACGGTGGATATACCCCCGACGCCACCTATGACTGTCCCGGGACGTTGACCGAGGGCGGCCGGACCTTCCACAACTTCGACAACGAAGGCGCGCAGGGCATGATCACCTTCGCGCAAGCACTGACGATTTCCTGTGACACGTTTTTCGACGGCATCGGGGCAGCGTTGTGGAACGCCGACGGGCAACTCGCCGGCGCGAACGCGAAAGAGCTCGTCGTCAACGAAGCAAAGGAGTGGAAGCTCGGTCAAGACACCGGGATCGACCTACCGATCGATGCGACCGGCAACATCGAATCGCGGCAGGACTTGAAGAACTACGACGCGAAGAACCACGCGCTGTGGTGTTCGGAAGCGAAGACCGACAAGGACCCCAATCAGAAGGCGATCGACACCAGCAACTGCCTTTACCACATCCCTGGGCTCTACCAGATCGGTGAAGCGGTGAACGTCGCCATCGGTCAGGGCACGACAACCGCATCGCCGCTGCAGATGGCTGATATCTACGCAGCGCTCGGCAACGGCGGCACGCTTTACTCACCGCGGCTGGCGAAGGCGATCGTTGGACCTGACGGCAAGCTCGTTCAAACTGTCAACGCACCATCGACGAAGCTGCAGATCTCGCCAGAGGTGCTGCAGTACATCCAGCAGGCACTGGTAGGTGTCGTTGCGGATCCGGCCGGCACCGGGGCGTCGGCTTTCGCCGGGTTCCCGTTCGACCGGTACGCGGTCGCCGGCAAGACCGGCACCGCCGAGGTTCCGCCGAAGGACGATACGGCCTGGTTCGCCTCCTACGGCGGGCCGGCCGGCCAACCTGCGCAGTACGCCGTGGTGGTGGCGGTCTCGCAGGGCGGCCAGGGCGGTGTCACCGCAGCGCCAGCAGTTCGCCAGATCTACGACGGCATCTGGGGCTTGAACGGCAATCCAAACAACCCGGACGACCAGTTCGCTTCGAAGGGCCCGGCGCTTCCCGGCGGTGCGCCGCCGAGCGCTCTCCCGAAAGTCGCACAGGCGGCTGGCGGATCGGCGGGGGCGTCGGCGGCTCCCGCAGCTCTCGCAGTTTCCGGAGAATTTGCGGTACCGCTGACGCAGGCCGCCGATGCCACGGCAGTACGCACGAGACGGCGGTTGCTCAGCAGAAGCCGGGTGAAGCGAGGATGATCGGCGACTGGGCGGCTCCGCGGCCGCGACGCATGAGCTCGTCGAGCGCCGGCATGCTCACCCGCGAATCACGGTTGCGCCGGTCGGACTGGGTGCTGACCGCCGCTGTGCTCAGCCTTTCGCTGATTGGCGTCCTGCTGGTTGCCGCCGCGACACGGCCGATGAATCCGACCCATCCATTCGCCATCGTGGAACACCAGGTGCTGTTCCTGGCGGTTGCCGTGGGCTTGGGGGTGGCTGCGACGCTCGCGGACTACCGGGCCATTCGTTCGTCCGTGCCGGTGATCTACGTGCTCGCTTGCCTCGGCCTGCTCGCCACCTTCGCGATCGGATCGAGCGTTGCCGGCGCTAAGGCATGGATCAGCATCGGTGGCGGTCTGGAGATCCAGCCATCGGAGTTCGCGAAGCTCGCCGTCATCGTTTTGGTGGCGATGTTGTTCAGCTCGGCGCGCGAGGATCGTCGTGATATCGGTGACCTTGACGTCCTAAGAGCCCTGCTGCTTATGGGTTTTCCGATGTTGCTGGTCCTCCTGCAAAACGACCTCGGAACTATGCTCGTAATGGTCGCGATCGTGTTCGGGGTGCTCGCGATTGGCGGGGTGCCGACGCGCTGGCTGATCGGTCTGACCGGTCTCGTATTCGTCGCGACCGTCGTGATCGTGCAATTGCATATGCTGAGCCCGTATCAGGAGAACCGCCTGACGGCGTACTTGCATCCGAATTCGCCGTCTGTGCTGAAGAGTTCGGGGTTCAACGCTCATCAGGCCCAGCTCGCCATCGGCTCGGGTGGGCTGACTGGCAGCGGGCTCTTTCATGGCGCACAGATCAATAGCGGTGCGGTCTACGCCGCGCATACCGACTTCATCTTCGCGACCGCGGGTGAGGAACTCGGCTTCCTTGGTTCGGCGCTGATCATCGTTTTGCTGTCAGTCATCTTATGGCGTGGGCTCCGGATCGCCTCGCGGGCGCCCGACCTGTTCGGGCGGATCGTCGCCGGCGGGGTCGTCTGCTGGCTTGCGTTTGAGACCTTCGAGAACATCGGGATGAATCTCGGGATCATGCCGGTCACGGGGATTCCGCTGCAGTTTGTCTCCTACGGCGGGTCGTCCCTGTTCGCGAGCATGCTGGCTGTCGGATTGCTCCAGAACGTGCACATCCAGACCCAGGCGACGCAAAACTCGAGCGGCGGCCTTTAGAGCTAGTCTTTGAGTCGTGTCGAGCAATCAGGCTGAGTCGGTCTTCCCTGCGCTCGAGCCGTTGCTGATGAGTGTCAGCAAGCCCGTTCAGTATGTGGGCGGCGAGCTGAACTCCCTCGTCAAGGACTGGTCGGCTTGTGATGTTCGGTGGTGCCTCATGTACCCCGACGCCTACGAGGTCGGTCTGCCCAACCAGGGTGTGCAGATCCTCTATGAGGTGCTGGGCGAACTCGAGGGCGTACTCGTCGAGCGCACCTACTCCGTCTGGCCAGATCTCGAAGCCCTGATGCGCGAACATCGCATCCCGCAGTTCACCGTCGATGCCCATCGGCCGGTCGGCGCGTTCGACATCTTCGGTGTGTCTTTCTCCACCGAACTTGGGTACACCAACATGCTCAACGCACTCGACCTTGCAGGCATCCCGATCGAGTCGGCCGACCGAACCCGCGACCACCCGCTGGTCATCGCCGGCGGTCACGCCGCTTTCAACCCCGAGCCGATCGCCGATTTCATCGATGCCGCCGTTCTCGGCGACGGCGAGCAGGCGGTGATCGCGATCACGCACATCGTGCGCGAATGGAAGCGCGAAGGCGCGCCGGGCGGGCGCGACGAAGTGCTGCTCCGGTTGGCACGCACCGGCAATATGTACGTACCCCGTTTCTACGACGTGACTTACCGCGACGATGGCCACATCGATGCGGTCGTCCCGAATCGCGCAGGCATACCGGCGCGGGTTTCGAAGCACACATTGATGGATCTCGACGCGTGGCCTTATCCGAAGAAACCCCTTGTACCGCTGGCAGAAACTGTTCACGAACGCTTCAGCGTCGAGATCTTCCGCGGCTGCACCCGAGGGTGCCGGTTCTGTCAGGCCGGCATGATCACCCGGCCGGTGCGCGAGCGGTCGATCGACACGATCGGCGCGATGGTCGACGCCGGCCTGAAGGCAAGCGGCTTCCAAGAAGTTGGGTTGCTCTCGCTCAGTAGCGCCGACCATTCCGAGATTGGCCCGCTGGCCAAGCAACTCGCCGATCGCTACGAGGGAACGAATACCTCACTGTCGCTACCCTCCACGAGGGTCGACGCGTTCAACGTTGACCTGGCCAACGAGTTCTCCCGCAACGGCCGCCGGTCGGGTCTGACGTTCGCACCCGAAGGAGGCAGCGAGCGCATGCGCAAGGTCATCAACAAGATGGTGACCGAGGAAGACCTGATCCGCACGGTGACCACCGCCTACGCGCAGGGTTGGCGCAGGGTGAAGTTGTACTTCATGTGCGGGCTGCCAACTGAGACCGACGACGATGTGTTGCAAATCGCTGACCTGGCCAGAAAAGTGATCCAAGCAGGCCGGACGGCGAGTGGCAGCCGTGATATCGGCTGCACCGTGTCAATCGGCGGCTTCGTGCCCAAGCCGCACACGCCTTTCCAATGGGCCGCGCAGCTCGACCACGCCACAACAGACTCGAGATTGCTGAAGTTGCGCGACACGATTCGCGCCGACCGCCAGTACGGCAAAGCCATCGGGTTTCGTTACCACGATGGGAAACCCGGCATCGTCGAAGGCCTGCTCTCGCGCGGCGATCGGCGGGTTGGCCGCGTCATCAAGCAGGTCTGGCTCGACGGTGGTCGCTTCGACGGCTGGAGCGAGTATTTCTCGTTCGATCGTTGGATGAACGCCGCTACCGTTGCGCTCGCCGACGAACCGGTCGACGTCGACTGGTACACGACTCGCGAGCGCGACCGCTCCGAAGTGTTGCCCTGGGACCATCTCGACTCAGGGCTCGACAAAGACTGGCTGTGGCAGGACTGGCAGGACTCACTCTCAGATGTCGAGGTTGAAGACTGTCGCTGGACCCCGTGCTTCGACTGCGGCGTCTGCGACACCATGGGCACCGATATCCAGGTGGGGCCGACCGGCCGCACGCTGCTGCCGTTGACCGTCGTCTGAGATGGGCCGCCAGCCTGACGCACGCGACGTCGCTCCCGCCGTCCAGCGCCTTCGTATTCATTTTGCGAAGCGGGGCCGGCTCCGCTTCACCAGCCATCGCGATTTCCAGCGGGTGTTCGAACGGGCGATCAGGCGTGCCGAGGTGCCGGTCGCGTTCAGCGCGGGGTTTTCGCCGCATCCGAAGATCTCCTACGTGGGCGCGGCGTCGACGGGGGCGGCCAGTGAGGCCGAGTACCTCGAGATCTCCGTGACGAGGGTTTGCGACCCAGCCCAGGTGAGGGCCGAGCTCGATGCCGCGCTGCCGCCAGGGTTCGACGTCATCGAGGTGCTCGAGGCACGCGGCGGCTCGTTGCCTGACCGGATCGACACGTCGCACTGGCAGGTCACGCTCAACGGGGTCGACCCACGCGAGGCGCAAGTGGCCGTCGCGGCCTTCCTTCAGGCGGAGTCGATCCCGGTCGAGAGAGTGCTCAAGGACGGACGACGGACCCTCGACGCCCGCCTGCCAGTCGTCCACCTCGGCGTGGTCGGGGACCCTGACACGACCGGCTGTGCGATACTTGACATGGTTGTTCGGCACCTCACACCTGCCGTTCGGCCAGACGACGTTCTCGCTGGATTTCGCCAGGTGAGTGACCTGGCGCCGCCGCTTCCCCCGTTGGTGTTGCGGCTGGCGCAGGGGCACCTCGACGAATTTGGCAAGCTCGCCGACCCGCTGGCGCCCGACAGGGATGCCGCGGCCGGAGCCGATCCGGCTGTGGGAATCCCCGCGACGCGGTAGGTCCGGCCGGCTTCGAACTTCGTTCGTCCACAGACTTGCGCTGTGACTTGAGGGTTCGCCCGCCAAGTTGCAGCGACCGACTACAGACTTGCTCCTGTGCGGTGCGGCTCCTGCTAGTGATCTCGTGCTAGCGACGAAGCGGCGCCCGGGGGCCCGACGGGAAGACTTTTCCGCATGCTCGAGAACGAGCCCACCAATCCATCCGATATCTCCTCCAACCCGGACGCTCCGTCCGCTGGTAACGCCACAACACCGCGCAAGCGGACGAGCGCCAAGAAGGCCGCCCCTCGCGCCGCGGCGACCAGACCTGCGGCGACCAGTTCGAGGGCAGCCAAGGCCATAGCGACGACCGCCGGCGACCCGCCGTCGACACCAGAGGCGGGCGCTGCGCCCGCCCGAGGCGGACGCCGTCCGGCCAAGAAGACCGCGGCCGCACCGCAGACCACTCACGACGACCAGGCAACGCACGAGCCAGCGGTTGCCGCGAAGAAGGCGGCCACGCGGGCGCCCCGCAAGGCTGCGAAGTCAACCGGCGGCGATCAGGCCGACCACGGCACGCCCGACTTGGCGCCGATCCGACCGGCCGCAATCCCGACCCTCTTCTTCCAGCCCCCGAGTGCCGAGAACGCGGTGCCGGCCAGCGACAGCGCTGTTCGCGATTCCGCCGATGGTTCAAGCGAAGGCTCCGGCGTACCACGCCGGCGCCGTCGTGGCGGCCGCGGTCGCCGTGGCGGCCAGGGCGGCCAGGGCGAGTTCGTCACCAACGGCGACGGGTCGACCGATCGCGACGCAGCTGAGTCCGGCGAGGCTCGCGCCGACGGCCGAACCGAAGCGCGATCCGACGGCGAGAGCGGCTCGCCATCCGATAACACAGATCACCGCGACGATCAGGATGGCGAGGGCTCTGCGTCCAGCCGCCGCCGTCGTCGTCGCCGCAGTCGCGGCGCTGGTGACGGCGAAGTCCGGTCGCCTGACGATCCGCCGAACACTGTCGTTCGCATTCGCGAGCCCCGCGACCACGACGACAGTGGCAGCAGTGGCAATGGCGGCGTTCAAGGCGTCAAGGGCTCGACCCGCCTCGAAGCCAAGAAGCAGCGCCGCCGCGAAGGTCGCGAGCAAGGCAGGCACGGCCGGCGTGGTCTTGTGATCACCGAGTCCGAGTTCCTCGCGCGTCGTGAGTCCGTCGACCGCGTGATGGCCGTTCGGCAGCGCGGCGACCGCACCCAGATAGGCGTGCTCGAGGACGGCATTCTGGTCGAGCACTTCGTCAGTACGGCCTCGACCAACCGGATGGTCGGCAACGTCTACCTCGGGCGAGTGCAGAACGTGCTCTCCGGCATGGAGGCGGCGTTCGTCGACATCGGCAAGGGTCGCAACGCGGTGCTCTACGCCGGCGAGGTCAACTTCGACACGTCCGGTCTTGAAGGCGGTCCGCGTCGCATCGAGTCGGCGTTGAAGCCTGGCCAAGCTGTCGTCGTCCAGGTCACGAAGGACCCGATCGGGCAAAAGGGCGCGCGCCTCACCAGCCAGATCAGCCTGCCGGGCCGCTACCTCGTGTACGTGCCCGAGGGCTCGATGATGGGCATCAGCCGCAAACTGCCGGACGTCGAGCGGTCGCGGTTGAAGGCCATCCTGAAGAAGGTCACACCTGAAGGTGCCGGCGTCATCGTGCGCACGGCGGCCGAGGGTGCGTCCGAAGAAGACCTCACGCGTGACGTCGCGCGGCTTGCGGCCCAATGGGAAGTCATCCAGAAGAAGTCCGAGACGGCGAACGCGCCTGCGCTGCTGTACAGCGAGCCCGACCTGACGATTCGCGTAATCCGTGACGTCTTCAACGAGGACTTCAATCAGCTCGTCGTGTCGGCCGATTCCGACTGGGACACCGTCGAGGCCTACGTCGCACACGTTGCTCCCGATCTGGTGCCGAGGCTTTCGCAGTGGACATCAGAGGAGGACATCTTCACGCACTACCGAGTTGATGAGCAGATCGCGAAGGCGCTCGACCGCAAGGTCTGGTTGCCGAGCGGCGGCTACCTCGTCATCGATCGCACCGAAGCGATGATCGTCATCGACGTCAACACCGGCCGGTTTATCGGCAAAGGTGGCAACCTCGAAGAGACGGTCACCAAGAACAACCTCGAGGCCGCCGAAGAGATCGTCCGGCAGCTTCGATTGCGTGACATCGGCGGCATCATCGTCATCGACTTCATCGACATGGTGCTCGAAGGAAACAGAGACCTGGTGTTGCGCAGGCTCGTCGAGTGTCTCGGGCGCGATCGCACCAAGCACCAAGTCGCCGAGGTGACTTCGCTCGGTCTCGTGCAGATGACCCGTAAGCGCGTCGGCAACGGCTTGCTCGAGGCGTTCTCCGAGATCTGCGAGGTCTGCAACGGACGCGGCGTGATCGTGCACACCGATCTGGTGGAGCACAACCACTCCTCGCGCCCTGCGCCGACCTCCAAGCCCACGCCTGCAGTCGTAGCGGCTGCTCGCGGCAAGGGCTCGCGGGGTCGTGGCGGCCAGGGCGCGGCGACATCGTCCGCATCCGAAGGCGACGCCAGCCTCGAAAGCGGCGAGCTCCACGCTGGCGCACCCAGCGATGCTGGCACGGACGCAGGCGAGGCTGTCCACGCTGAGCACGTGAACGGGGTCGATGTCACGCACTCGGAGCACTCGAATTCCGAGCCCGCGAATGCCGGCGATGCAGGGGCGGCAGGCGCTAAGAAGTCGTCGGGAGCCTCCCGGTCACGTCGGGGCGGTCGTCGTCGCGGAGGATCGAAGGCGAACGCGGGTGCCGACCACACCGCAGCCGCGCACGACAGCCCCGCGGGCGCCTAACGGTCGCAAGACCAGGCCGGCGCCTGAGCGCCCCCCCGCCGTCCCGAGGTTGCACTAAGCCGTTGGCGTTGCGTCCTTGAAGACCATGATCGAGCCGCTGTAGCACGCGACCCATACCTGGCGCGTTGCGTTGTCGTACGTGATGCCGATCGGGTCGGGGTTCGTTGGCACGTTCTGCACGACGTGCATGTCGCTCGTACGCACCTTGCTCATCGTGTTGGACATGTAATTCACGACGTAGATGTAGTTGCCGTCCGGCGAGATCGTCATGCTGCGCGGAGCGTCGCCTGATGCGACCTTGGCGACCACTGTGCGGGTGATGAGCGAAATCTTGTCTACCAACCCAGAGCCGTTGATCGTGGCGTAAAGCCAATGGCCGTCAGCACTCATGACAAGGTGCCGCGGCGCTGAGCCGACGTTCGAGATCCAGCTGACCGCGAACGTCGAGAGGTTGATGGCGGCAATCCGCGTCGAACCCATGACGGCGACGTACGCGGTGCCACTCACCGGATCGATCGCGATGCCGCGCGGGTAGGGGCCGAGCGGGACGGTCGCGACGACCTTGCCACTCGCGGTATCGACGATGCTTTCACCGTACGAGCACCAATTCGACACCAAGAGGTACTTGCCGTTTGGCGTGACCGCGACGAACTTCGGCACCGCGCCGACCTCGATCGCCTGGTCGATCGTCAACGTCGCGAGGTTGATCCGGTACACGAAGCTGTCGGGGAAGTGCTGTGCGAGCGTGCACTCGTCGGAGCCTTCGCGGGTGAACGGGGCTGCGCCGTACATCGAGTAGTTCGACACGTAGACGTACTTGTGGTTGGGCGTGAACGCTGCCTCAACGGGCGCTCCCTTGTAAGTGCCCGGGTACTGCGGATAGCCGAGACTCGCCAGGTTCACGGAGTCCGGGATGATCTTCACCAGGTGGAAGTTGCGGTCGTACACGTTCATCGTGTGCAGATACATCATGTTCTGAGCGAAGAAGAGCCCGGTCTGCGACGACACCACCGACTTCTCGTCGAGGTGACCGGTGATGGTCTTGATCAAGGTCATTTTGCCCGCGGGTTCACCCTGACCGGCAGGCGAGGCGGACGGCGAGGGGCTGGCCTTCGAAGGGGGGTGCGGCGAGGGACTCGCGCTCTTCGACCGGGCTGCTGGCTTGGAACTCAGAGACGGCGCGGCCGTCGTGGAGGCGGCTGACGGGACGGGTCGCGCGGAACTGGCCGCCGGAGACGGGGCAGGCGCGGAAGTTTCGGTCGGCCCGGAGCCCGCGGCCTCCGCCGGTGACAGCGCGGCCACGGAGCCCGAAGGCGCCGCCAGAGCCGAGGCCGAAGGCCCGGCCGCCTTGTTCGACGCCGTGCAGCCGGCCGCCATCAAGGCAGGCACGAGCACCAGCGCAGCCGCTATACGTCGCATCCCGCCATCTTCGCCGAGTCCGCGTCAATTCCCTGTCAATTGCCCGCCAATGGGGCCCGGTTTGACCCCCCGGCGCGCTGGTCCGTACTCTTGGGGGTCGGCGCCATTCAAATGCGCCCATCGCTGCGTGTCCGTTGTCGGTGTCGCGTGTCCGCGGTGAGTCCGAGTCGTAGGTCCGAACAGGTAGGAGTTTCGCGGTGTACGCGATCGTTCGCAGCGGCGGCAGGCAGCACAAGGTGTCCGTCGGCGACGTCGTCGAGGTCGACCGGGTCGTTGGCGAGCCCGGCAGCTCAGTCACCCTGGCGGCGCTCCTCCTCGTTGACGGTGACGCGGTGACCAGTGACGCGAAGGCCTTGGGCAACGTGACGGTCACTGCTGAGGTCGTCGACCACACCAAGGGCCCCAAGATCCACATCCTCAAGTACAAGAACAAGACCGGTTACCGCAAGCGGCAGGGCCATCGTCAGCGCCACAGCCAGTTGAAGGTCACCGGCATCGAGACCGGAAAGTAGGCTGCTGACATGGCTCACAAGAAGGGCGCATCGTCCAGCCGCAACGGCCGCGACTCCAATGCCCAGTTCCTCGGCGTGAAGCGCTACGGCGGCCAGCTCGTCAACGCCGGCGAGATCCTCATTCGCCAGCGCGGCACCCACCACCACCCCGGCCTCAACGTCGGACGCGGCAAGGACGACACGCTGTTCGCCCTGGCGGCGGGTCGGGTCGAGTTCGGCACTGCGCGCGGCCGGCGCGTGGTCAACATCGTCCCGGGGACCTAAACCCCCGGTCATTGCACGGCAGCAATACACGAGGGCGAACCGGTTCCGGTCCGCCCTCGTCTTGTTTCTCGCGGTGTTTGGTTAACGGACAGGAGGGCACGATGCCGACGTTCGTCGACCGTGTCATCCTGCACGCCAGCGCCGGCAACGGCGGCCACGGCTGCGCGTCGATCCACCGCGAGAAGTACAAGCCCCTAGGAGGGCCGGACGGCGGTAATGGCGGTCGCGGCGGAAACGTCGCTCTGATCGTCGATCCCGATACGACCACCCTGCTCGCGTTCCACCACGCCCCGCATCGTCGTGCCACGTCCGGCAAGCCTGGCCAAGGCAGCAATCGCGACGGCGCCAACGGTGAGGACATGATCCTGCCCGTCCCTGACGGCACGGTCGTCAAGACCGAAGACGGCGTCGTGCTGGCCGACCTTGTAGGTGCGGGATCGACCTACATCGTGGCGCAGGGCGGCCGGGGCGGTCTGGGCAACGCTGCGCTCGCGTCGCCGCGTCGGAAGGCCCCCGGCTTCGCCCTGCTCGGCGAGCCAGGCGCCGTCCAGGATGTCGTTCTTGAACTGAAGACCGTCGCCGATGTTGCACTTGTCGGCTACCCGAACGCCGGCAAGTCGTCGCTGGTCGCGGCGATGTCGGCAGCTCGGCCGAAGATCGCCGACTACCCGTTCACCACGCTGGTCCCGAACCTCGGCGTCGTTCAGGCGGGGGAGTCGCGGTTCACCGTGGCCGACGTTCCCGGACTTGTTCGCGGCGCGAGTGAAGGGCGCGGCCTGGGTCTTGAGTTCTTGCGACACGTCGAGCGCTGCACAGCGCTGGTGCACGTCATCGACTGCGCCACGATGGAGCCCGACCGCGATCCGGTCAGCGACCTCGAGGCAATCGAGGCCGAACTTGCTGCGTATGACGAGACCGATCTCGGCGGCGTCCCGTTGAACGAGCGGCCGCGTTTGGTGGTGTTGAACAAGGTCGATGTGCCCGACGCGCGCGATCTTGCCGAGATGGTTCGCAGCGAGATCGAGGAGCGCGGTGTCAAGGTCATCATCGTCTCGGCGGCCACCCGCGAAGGTCTTCGCGAGCTTTCGTTCGCCATGGCCGAACTCGTCGAACAGGCTCGAGCTGCGCGCCCCGCCGACGAGGCGACGCGCATCGTCCTTAAGCCGCGCGCCGTCGACGACAGCGGATTCACCGTGACCAAAGTCGGCACGAGTTTCGTGGTGAAGGGCGATCGCCCGGAGCGCTGGATCAAGCAGACCGACTTCACCAACGACGAAGCCGTCGGGTATCTGGCAGACCGCCTGAACCGGCTCGGTGTCGAGGCGGAACTTGCGAAGGCCGGCGCCGAAGAGGGTGCCGAGGTCATCATCGGCGATGTCGCGTTCGACTGGGAGCCCGGGATGCTCTCCGGATCTGAGCACCGGATCGGACCTCGCGGAACCGACGCCCGCCTCGACGGTCGGTGACGTCAGTGGTTCAGGTAAGACAGTGACGTCACGAGATTTCGACGGCGTTATCCGGCCGCTCGTTGCCGCCGCCCGCAGGATCGTCGTCAAGATCGGGTCGTCGTCACTGACCCGTCCTGAGGGCGGTCTCGACCAGGCGAACATCGACGCGCTCGCGTCTGCACTCGTCGGCCGCCTCGGTCAGGGGACGGCGTGTGTACTGGTGTCGTCGGGAGCCATCGCCGCCGGTCTGCGGCCCCTCGGACTCACCGCGCGACCGCGCGATCTCGCTACCCAGCAGGCTGCTGCCAGCGTCGGGCAAGGCCTGCTCGTGGAGTCATACGCGCGCGCCTTCGGGCTGCACGATGTTCGCGTCGGGCAGGTGCTGCTGACCTCCGACGACATGGTCCGCCGCGTGCACTACCTCAACGCCGAGCGGACACTGACGCGCCTGCTCGAGCTTCGCGTCGTCCCCGTCGTCAACGAGAACGACACGGTGGTGACCGATGAGATCCGGTACGGCGACAATGACCGGCTGGCCGCTCTCGTCGCCCACCTCATTCGCGCCGACTTGCTGGTGCTGCTCTCGGACGTCGACGCGTTGTACACCGCGCCGCCCGGACGGCCGGGGTCAGTGCGCCTCGACGACGTTCATGGGGAAGCCGATCTCGCAGGCGTCGACCTCGGGGGCGTCGGGCGCGTCGGCATCGGCTCCGGGGGCATGATCACGAAGGTTGAGGCTGCCCGGCTGGCGACGTCGGCCGGCATCCCGGTCGTCGTCGCCTCGGCCGCTGCTGTCGTCGACGCTCTCGCGGGAAGGCACACCGGCACCCTGTTTCATCCAACTGGCGTGCGAGTGGCGAGCCGGTTGCTCTGGCTCGCTCATGCGACGACGCCGCGCGGTCGGCTGGTGCTCGACCCTGGCGCGGTTGCGGCCGTCGTCGACCGGCGGCTGTCGCTGTTGCCGGCAGGTATCACCAAGGTCGAAGGGGAGTTCGCAGCCGGCGACCCGGTCGACCTGGTCGATGAATCGGGCCGTGCCGTTGCACGCGGCCTCGTGAACTATGACGCGACCGAGTTGCCAGGCTTGCTCGGCCGTTCGACACGCGACCTGGCTGCCGAGCTCGGGACGGCGTACGAACGCGAAG
Organism: Acidothermaceae bacterium; assembly: GCA_036509315.1. Classification (GTDB taxonomy): domain Bacteria; phylum Actinomycetota; class Actinomycetes; order Acidothermales; family Acidothermaceae; genus PALSA-607. The sequence continues at coordinate 3,005 of DATCFU010000241.1, read as the reverse complement.
TCGTCCATCGCGACGACCTGGTCCTGCTCACGAGTCGCTGAGTACACCGGGTTCCCAAACCGTCCTTGACCGAAGCGGAAATGTAAACATACTTATCACTAAGGTGCATACTGATAAGCATACTTTACATTTGGAGCTCGCAATGGCTGGTCGATCTTCGGCCCGGACGATACGCGCCGCGCGTCAGGTCGGCCAGAACGTCGCTACCTGGCGGAAGCTACAGAACTTGACTGGAGAGCAGCTTGCTGAGCGGGCTGGCGTCAGTCGTCCCACGATTTACAAGCTTGAGCGTGGTGACCTCGGTGTAGGTCTCGGGGTACTTCTCGAGGTGCTCCGTGCCCTCGGACAGCTTGATGCTGTGGTGCAGGCGACCGACCCCTATGAAACAGATCTGGGCCGCATTCGGTCTGCTGAGAATGCTCCTCAGCGCGTAAGGAGCGCCCGGTCGTGATCGACCATCTGTTCGTCTACCTCGGCTCATCGCCAGGTGGCGCGCGCCTCACTGGGGAAATCTTCTTCGCCGCCAAGGGTGGCAAACTTGTGTCCTCGACGTTCCGTTACGACACCGGCTACCTGGCATGGGGCGGTGCGTTCGCCATCGACCCCGAGCGAGGGCTGCACACCGGGGCGCAGAACGCGATCAGGATGCCAGGCGCGCTGCAGGACTGCGCATCTGATCGCTGGGGCCGAAACCTGGTCACCAAGGAGCGTCGCGAGGCCGCCCTCGCCGAGGGACGAAGGGCGTCGACCCTCACCGACCCGGACTTCCTCATCGGTGTCTCCGACTTCACCCGACAGGGCGCGTTGCGGTTCCGCGCTGTAGAAGACGGTGCGTTCCTAGGTGAGGGCACCGACGTGCCCAAGCTCATCGAGCTGCCGCGTCTTCTGCACGCGGCCGAAGCGGTGAGTCTCGGCGACGACTTTGGCGCCATCAAGGAGTTGCTCGACGCTGGCAGCGGATCGTTGGGTGGTGCGCGGCCGAAGGCTTCCGTCCGCGACGGCGAGCAGTTGCTCATCGCGAAGTTCCCGCACCCAGACGACGAGTGGGACGTGATGGCATGGGAGAAGACCGCGCTCGATCTCGCCTCTTTGGCTGGCATCCGGGTACCCGCGACCCAGCTGGCACAGGTCGACGACCATTCCGTTTTGCTGCTGGACCGCTTCGATCGGCGCCAACTCGCAAGAGTGCCCTACGTGAGTGCGATGACGCTGCTGAGCGCACGTGACGGGGACAGCCATGACTACGCAGAGGTTGCCGAGGCGCTCCCCGAAGTCAGCGCAGCCACTCGCGCCGACCTAAACGAACTGTGGCGGCGCGTCGCATTTTCGATACTTGTCAACAACACCGACGATCACTTGCGCAACCACGGATTTCTGCACGAGTCAGGCGGATGGCGACTCTCGCCGGCGTTCGATCTCAACCCGAATCCTGATACGGGCACGCCGAGGCAGACCGGCATCGGAGGTGCCTACGACCGTGAGGCCGCGTGGGCTGCGCTCCACGAGTACGCGAAGGACTTCGACCTCGCCCCTGTGAAAGAACGTCAGATCCTGGATGAGGTCACTGCTGCCGTGTCACGCTGGCGCGAGGTGGCTTCCGCGAACCGCGTGGGCGCCAAGGATCTCGAACTCTTCGCTGACGCGTTCTGGATTCCTGAGTAGAACGCGGCTGTCGACGCGGCCGCCTGAAGTACCTATTCTCGCTGTAGACCGCGTGTGCGAGGAGGCAGTGGGGGTGTGACGACCTGCCAGCACTGCGGCGCCGAGATGCCGAGTGACCTGAAGTTCTGCCGCGAGTGCGGCGGCTCGATGGCGTCCGTTCGGTCGTGTCCATCATGCGGGGCCGCCGACGAGGGTGGCCGCTTCTGCGGCAACTGCGGTGCGACGCTCAAGCCGGGAGCGCCCGGCCCGCCTCGCAATGTGAGCACCATCGCCGAGCGTCGTGTGACGTCCGTGCTCTTCGGAGATCTGGCCGGCTTCACCCCGCTGTCGGAATCGCGCGACGCGGAGGATGTTCGCGAGTTGTTGTCGCGTTACTTCGGCGAGTGCCGCACAATCATCGGCCGCTACGGCGGCATCGTCGAGAAGTTCATCGGTGATGCAGTGATGGCGGTCTGGGGCGTGCCGCTGTCGCACGAGGACGACGCCGAGCGGGCGGTACGCGCGGGCCTCGAGCTCGTCGAATCGACGAAGGCACTCGGCGAGCGCGTCGGTGTGCCCGGCCTCGCGATGCGGGTCGGGGTCGTCACTGGTGAGGTGGCGGTCACCGTCGGCGCAACGTCCGAAGGCATGGTCGCAGGTGACGCAGTCAACACCGCGTCGCGTGTGCAGTCGGTCGCGGAACCCGGATCGGTATGGGTCGACGACACGACGCGTGCGCTCACCGCCGCCTCCGTCTCGTACATGGACGTTGGTGAGCACTGGTTAAAGGGCAAGGCGGAGCCGGCGCGGCTCTGGCAGGCTCGCGCGGTCGTCGCCGATCTGGGTGGCGGCCAGCGGGTTGACGGACTCGAGGCGCCGCTCGTCGGCCGCGAACGCGAGGTCCGCCTGATCAAGGAGTTGTTCCACGCAACGCACGAATCCCAGCGACCCCGCCTGGTTGTGCTCGATGGCGAGCCGGGAGTCGGTAAGTCCCGGCTCGCGTGGGAGTTCGAGAAATACGTCGACGGTCTCAAGGCCATTACGCGTTGGCACCGCGGTCGCTGTCTGTCGTACGGCGACGGCGTCGCGTTCTGGGCGTTGGCGGAGGCGCTGCGGCCACGTCTTGGCCTCACCGAGTCAGACGCCGGCGATGCTGTCGCGGCCGGGTTGGAAGCGAGTCTCGCGGAGTTTGTTCCGCGGTTGGAAGAGCGTGACTGGCTGCGGCCACGGCTAGCTGCGCTGATCAGCGGGGGTCAGGCCGGCGGGTTCGCGCGTGAGGACCTTTTTGCTGCGTGGACCGCATTTCTTGAGCGAATTAGCCAGGACGGCGACACCGTCGTCTTAGTGATTGAAGACGCGCATTA
>DATCFU010000240.1:0-7231 GCA_036509315.1 Acidothermaceae bacterium | reverse complement strand
CTCATTGTGCGATGGACCGGCGCTGATGGGGCGGCCTTTGCGATTTGTTCGTACTGGCTGGCCGATTGCCTGGCCAGAGCCGGGCAACTCGATCGCGCACTGGAGGTCTTCAACCGGGTGACCGAGTGTGCGAACGATATCCGGCTGTTGTCCGAGGAGATCGACCCGCAGACCAACGCCCTGATGGGCAACTTCCCCCAAGGCCTCTCCCACGTGGGACTGGTCAACGCCGCCTGGAGCATCCAACAGCTCCGCTGATCAAAGGACACCACCATGGGCACGCTCACCGACCGCGTCGCGATCGTCACCGGGTCCGACTCGCGCATCGGCCAAGCGTGCGCAATCGGAATCGCGAGAGACGGCGCCATCGACGACCCGAAAGTGCTCAAGGAGCAGACGGCGGGCATTCCGATGAGACGCGCGCTCAGCCCTCCGAAATCGGGCGACTCGCCGTCTTCCTGGCCTCTGACGACGCCGCCTACATGACCGGCTCCAACTACGTGATGGACGCGGGCTCATTGCAGAACCACAGATAAGGAGGCTGAGCCGACGCGACGATAGTTCTTCGAGTATGCAGATCGTGTAAGGGTCAGGTCGGCCCGGAAGAGCAGCTGCGCGGCTGCCGACGTGCTGCGTTCGACATCCCGACTAGCCACAGCGAGGATCACCACACGAAGGCAACAAGCCTGCTCGTCACGGCGCGGACTAAGAGAATGTGACCGCGCCGCTGTAGTGCTCCTACGCACGAATCGTGACGCAGCATTGGCCCGGCATTGGTTCGAGCTGGACCTCGAATTCGGATGCCGCAAGCTCGCAGACCGCGGCGCGCAAGAGCGCGAGGTTCATCCCGCACACCAGATCGGGCGCCACGTCGACGACCCCATGGAACGGGCAGTTGTGCAGCCGGATCGTGTCTTGGTCCTCGGTGGGTTCGTAGCCGAGTTCGCAGAGCAGTTGCCACACACGGTCGGTCGGCGTCGCGTCCACTGACGTGCTGGCTGAAGCCGAAACCGAGGCCGCCAACGCGCGGCCGGAAGCTGCCGATGCGACGAGCACGTGGGCTCGCGCGTCACCCTCCACGGTGTGCTGCACGCCGGCCGCGAGGATCCTCGCGGCCAGGTCGTAACGGCGAGCGGGGACGCTCACGGTGATGTCGTCGTGCTTCGCGCGGTAGCGCTTCGCGGGCCGGCCGGCGCCAGGTCCGGACCGGCCCGGCGGCCTGGCGTAGTCGACGTCGAGTAAGCCAGCGACGGCAAGCGCATCAAGATGGAAAGCTGCGAGCTTGCGACCGATCCCCAGCGCAGCCGCGACCTCGTCGCGCGTAGCGGGGCCGACGCCGGCCCGAACGGTCTCGTACACCCGGCGGCGGGTCGGCTCGGTCAGCGGAGTGACGGCTTTCCACCCTTGCGCCGCTTCGGCGTCCATTGACATCACCGCCGGGGTGCTCTAAGACTACTGTTTATTAGTTTTAGAATGGCTGCAACGACGGATCCCGTCAAGGAGGAACGATGCGCCACTTCAGTTTTCGTCCACCCTTGACCATGTCCGGCCGCCGATTCCGCGGTCTTCGTGGCCTGTCCGGCAAGCCATTTCATCCGCCGCTGACCGACGTCCCGATCACGGCCTACCTGTTCGCGGCGGCCTTCGACATATTGTCGCTCGTCTTGCGCAACTCCCACCCCAGCGCGGCGCGGCAGCTGTACGTCGCGGGAACCTGGCTCGTGCTCGGCGGCGCCGCGGTGTCGGTGCTGGCGGCGTTGACGGGATGGGCTGATTGGCGACGCTCGAGCAAGCCGGGGACGCAAGCACGCCGAACCGTCAACGCACACGCCATCATCATGCTCAGCGCCACGGCGTTGACGCTGGTCGAGCTAGGACTGCGCGCGCTCGCGCTTCATGGCCGCCCACACTCGCCATTGATCGTCGCCCTGTTCTCGGTGGCCGTCGCCGGGCTCGTCTCAGTCGGCGCCACCTTCGGCGGTTCGCTCGTCTACGACTACGGATTCAATGTCGAGACCGCCGGCGATCACCCGGTCTGGCACGAGAGCGAGACAGACGTGCTGCCCGGCCAGACGCACCCAACCCCCTCAACCCCAACAGGTTGAACCAACTGCTGCGCCCGATTCGAACGCGGAGCAATGCCCTGGCCACCGGCACCGAGCCGGCCGACTGAACCGCACCGGGTTTTGTGGAGGCTGGGTCCACCGAGGCGACGTAGCGAGCAGCAGCGGCAGATTCGAGCAACACGGCCCAATCCCTTGAGAACCCGGCTGCGTTAGTGACTATCCACGCTGGCGCAGGTGTTTGCTGGGCTCGGCTTCGCCGGTTCGCTCGATTGAATCAAGCTACCCGAGTCAGGCGACAAGGCTGCGCTGGACGCCGCCGGGCCGACGAGGATCGCTGACGGCACTTGCACAATGCCGTCCGTACGCACCGCGTTCGGATCACCCGTTGCCGACGAGGCCTGCACATCGATCGGGACCTGAGCTGGCGCCGGCGGCATCCGGGGGTCGCGGTCTCTGGTTGGTTCGTGGGGTTCGCCATCGGTGAGCAAGACCGGAGCAAAGTGCTCGCGGCCGCGGCGGGCAGCAGACTACTTCCGCCCTCGGATGCGGAGAGGCGTGAGACGCAGCCGCCGAGTACCGCTCCGGCCACGCCCATCGCAATCACCATGTAGACGACCGGCTGGCGTCGCTCGTCTCAGTGTCGGCGTCGGCCATGTCGCATCGTTTGGATGCCCCTGTCCTCTCGCAGCCAGTCTCAGTATTGAGCATGTTGGTTTATGCCTCATTCGGGTAGGTCGTCGTAGTCAGGTTGCCGTCGTTGTCGTAGCGGAAGGTCGCGTGTCGTGAGTCAGCCCATCGCAGCAGGGTAGGTGATGGCGGTGCCGGCTACCTGGGCGAACGCAGTCAACGGGTGCGGCCTGATCGACTTGTCCGTGAAGATGTCTTCGACGGACCAGCCCCGGATCAGCAAGGCGTCACCGATCAGAGATCGGTGGCAGCGCCACGGGACCGCCTCTGCACACATGATGACCGTCCGTTTCCCCGCTGCGATGCGGGTCAGCTGCCCGAGAGTGTCGAGAAACTCCGGTGTCTGCATGTAGTCGGCGTAGCCGCGGAAGGAGAGGTTCTCCCAGGCTTTGTTGACCGACGAGCTGGCGGTGTGGCGAAGCCCGCCCAGGCCGGTGAGGCGAAGGTAAGAGACACCGTTCGCCGAAAGGCTCGCGTCCAGTTCGGCTTCGTTGTATTGCGGGTTGTGGCGAGAGCGGGCGATCGTCCGAACGTCGACAAGGGTCTCGATGTCGAATGCTTTCAGCAGCGTGACGAAGTCCTCGATCGCCCGAGTCGAGTGGCCGACGGTGTAGATAGTCATCGTTACACGAAGCCTTTCAGCCGAAGCTTTTCGAGCAACAGATGAAAATATACGAGCCCCTGGTACGGACTCCATTGAGCGACCAACACCTTGATTTCGTCGTAGCCTGGCCGCCGGTCTAGATCGAACAGCCGTTGCAGATTGTTTTGCGCTCCGACGTCGTCCGCCGGGAACGTCTCAAGTCTGCCGAGGCCCCTCAACAACACATATTCTGACGACCATCGGCCGATCCCGCGGAGCTGCGTGAGGCGTTCGACAATGTCCTGGTTGGTCATGTCTTCGAGGCTTACCAGGTCGACCTGCTCGCTTGCTACGTTGACCGCTAGTTCTTTGATCGCTCTCGCCTTTTGTCGACTGAATCCGAGGTCGCGAATGGAGTCTTCCGTCGCCTCGGCCAGGTCGACCGGTCGGGGAAAGGCGCATAGCCGGATGTCGGCGTGGAAGACGTTCCTGCCGAACTTCTCGGAGAGCCGGTTCAGCGCTGCGATGCCTGAGTCGAGCGAAACTTGCTGGCAGGCGATGGAGTTCACCAAGGCTTCGAAGATCGTGGGAAAGCGTGTTGGCCGGACGCCGGCGAACTGCTTCACCAGCGACGCCAGAACAGGGTTGCGCTCGGACATGGCGTAGAAGGCCTGCAGATCGGCGGTCAGCCCGAACATCTTTTCGATGAGCAGCCGAACCTCGACCAGCAGCTGCCCGTCGGCCTCTTGATCAGATTCTACGGTGACGCTGAGCGTGGGTTCGTTATCCGACGCTAGCTGCGAAATGGTGACCGTGAAGGCTCCGGCGTCGCCGACGAGAACGCGGGTGTAGTAACCGCGTGCCCATCGATCAACAACGTTGGTCTGCCGTCGTCGCAACGCCCAAGCGGTGAAGTCCAGCCGAAACGGTGCGGCAACGGGAAGGACGAGAACTCTATTGGCCATCAATGACCTGCTGCCCGACTCCGTAGTGCAGCAGGAGTTCCTGGGCGAGCAGGGGTGCCGACGCCACTGAGGATCGCGTCGGCACGGACACGCAACTGTTGCATCGCCTGGTGGTCTGCCTGGTCGACCAGGTCATGAGCGGTCCCGACGATGGTCGCCTTGTCGTCGACCGTCATCACCATGTTACAAATCGCGTACGGGCGTTCGGCGAGCATCGGACAGTCCAGCCGGCCACAATCCATCGCGCTGGCCTCCTCATTCAACGGCCCCGGTCAAGTCTTGGTAGTGCACCACGCCGAAATCACCGACTCCTCGTGGAAGACGTCATTTCGTCGAAGACACCCTTCGGCCCGCTGTTCAGGAGGAGCCCGGCGCAATACCGAGGCATCGAAGATTCGGTTTCGTGCCCGTCCGCTAGCTCGATGAGTCTTGCGGCGAGAGGTTCTTGGCGACCGTGAGTAGGACGGCGGAATCCTCGATGGCCTCCAGGGTGTGCCGGGTGTTGGGTACGACCAGAAGGTCTCCGGGCGAGCCGTTCCAGGAGGTGTCACCGGCGGCTAGCCGAACCCGTCCGGTGAGGACATGGATGGTCGCCTCGCCTGGGTTCTCGTGTTCGTCGAGCATCTGACCGGCGGCGAGGGCGATCACGGTTTGTCGCAGCGCGTGCTCGTGGCCGCCGTAGACGGTGTGCGAGGCGCGGCCGCTGGACGTGTTCTTTGCCACTTCGAGTTGCTGGCGTGCAAGTGCTGTCAACGAGAATTTCTCCATCGAGATCCCTCCTGGTCGGTCTTAGATGGATTGGCGGTAGCCGAAGAACTCATGGTCTTGGTTGTAGCCGCCGAAGCCGCCCCCGATCTCGGAGTAGTTCGCGACGAACTCCACCCCCTTGATCCACTTGACCTGCTTGAAGCCGAGTTGCGTTTCGTTTCGCAACCGCAACGGAGCACCGTGGCCGAACGACAACGGCTCACCGTTCATGTCGTAGGCGAGCATGGTGAGGTGGTAGCTCATCTGCTCGATCGGGTGGGCGTCGTAGTAGATACCTTTGTCCGGGCCATCGCCGAGGGAGTAGAAGACGACCCACTTCGCCTCTGGTTGGGGCCGCACCACATCGATGATCGTTTGCATCGACACGCCACCCCATTTGGCGATACCTGACCAGCCTTGGATGCAGAAGTGCTGGGTGATCTGTTCGCGGTACGGCAGTGCCCGCAGTTGCGCTATGTCGAGTTCGACAGGGTTGTCGACCAGCCCGTCGACGCGTAGTCGGTAGCCGGCGAAGTCGGTATCGAACAAGGCCTTGTACTCGTCGGAGTCTGGGTACTGGCCGTTGTGCCAAAAGTAGGGCGAGATGTCTTTCTCGGTGTACTGGCCCGGAGTCGCATCGAGGTGTTCGAAGAGGCGCTGGGTAGGGCCGATGAGCGCAAAGCCCACTCGTTGCACAACGCGGGGGTGCCGCATGGTGAATGGGGTCGCCGCGACCCAGCCGACGATGACGACGATCATCGACCCGGCGAAGATCCAAAATCCGATCCAACTGTCGTCATTTCGGGCGGCGAAGATGTGGTTGAGGTTGCGGAGCAGTCCGGTCGTAAACACCAACGTGACATGGATGACGATGAAAAGCAGAAACCAAACCAATACCAGGAAATGCAGAGAGCGCGCGGTTTGAATGCTCAGCACCTTGCTGATCGCCTTGAACTTGGTCGACAGCGCGGGTGACATACCCAGGCCGGTGAGGAACGCCAGCGGCGCGGCGACGAAGACGGTGATGAAGTAGGCGATCAGCTGCATGGCGTTGTAGGCCGTCCAGCCGTTTTCCACCGGCCAGTTCAGCGACAGGTATTGGATCACTACCGACGCGGCGTCGGGAAACACCTTCCAGCTGGTCGGCACCAGCCGCCGCCATTGTCCAGTCGAAAACAGCAGAACGTAGAAGACGAGCCCATTGAGAAGCCACAGCACATCGGTGCCCAGATGCCACCAGCGGGCGAGGCCGATCGAGTGCCGAATCCCTGGCAGTCCAACTTGCCCGGGCAGGCTGATGGAGTCTTTCTTCGCCGTCCACAGCGGATCGGCGGGCACCGGCTTTTGGATCCGGAACCAGTCCTTGCCCGGTGTGCTGTGCCGGGTCCAGTACAGCCGGGGGTGGTCCGACAGAATCTGTGCCCCTGACCGGATGATGAAGATCAGCAAGAACAGGTTGAAGAAGTGCTGCACGCCGACCCAGATCGGCAGCCCCGGCTTGGGTGACGCACTCGTCGCCGGCAAGGTGCCGGGATAACGGACGATGAACCGCTGCACGGAGGGCGTATCGCGAAGGCCCTTCGCGGCCGCGACCGCGACGATCAGTCCGACGAACCCGATCGGCAACAACCACAACAGGTTGAACCACCTGTTGCGCCCGATTCGAACGCGCGGAGCGATGCCGTGGGCCACCGGCACCGAGCCGGCCCACGTCGCCGGATCAATCGAATCCTCCCCTACCGTCAACTCGTTCCGGAAGCTGCGCACCGTATCCGGTGACACGCTCGAACCCGCCGGCACGTTCTGCCTAGCTGGGTCGGATCGATCCGCACCGTGTCGGTCAGTGGAGTCCACCATGTGCCGCAACCTTCCCAACCCTGCACAGACCGACAAGGGTGCCTAGCGATCATGCAGCTACTACCCCGTGCGGCTACCGGCAACCGGCGGGCGCGCCTGTGAGACAGCATCGGGCAGAGTGTAAGCCCGAAATATCGGGGGACGATACAAGGACGGGCTGCAGCGGGTGCTCGGCGCCGGTCAGCTGTCGAGGAGGAGTTGTGAAGCAGATCGCCGCGGAGTCGTTGGTGACCCGGCTCATCGACTGGGGGGTCGACACGATCTTCGGTCTTCCGGGTGACGGAATCAACGGCTTGTTCGAGGCGCTGCGCCGTCATCAGGACAAG
>DATCFU010000239.1:0-29165 GCA_036509315.1 Acidothermaceae bacterium | reverse complement strand
TTACTAGTGGCCGTTGCCAGCGCGACGCCGCAAGTTGGCACAACCAACCTTCGCCATCCGGAGGTATATCGTGGGCACGGACTGCCGATACATGGACAAATGGCATCCGCACCCCCCGGCCCCACAGTTGAACCTCCACCTCCGCAGCTCGACGGACGGTCGCCGTGTGTGGTTGCATGGCCGTCATGATGCGAATGCCCCTGTTGCTTGACCCGTTCTGGGTCGGCCGTCGCGCGCATCACTTTGACCAGCGCTGTCGGTGACCTCGGACAGCTGGTGAACCCGGAGTTGTCGAACCGGTAGCAGAGCACCTTCGTGTATTCACGCGACCCCCTTCCGTTTAGCCCGGTCCATACCTATGCCTGCCTAATTGCCCGAGAGGATTCCCATGAGCGAGGCCTGGAGTTTCGAGACCAAGCAGATTCACGCCGGCCAGCATCCCGATGAGGCGACCAGCGCGCGGGCGCTGCCGATCTATCAAACGACCTCGTACACCTTCAAGAACACCGACCACGCGGCGGCGCTGTTCGGCCTCGCGGAGTTCGGCAACATCTACACGCGCATCATGAACCCGACGCAAGCCGTCGTGGAAGAGCGCGTCGCGGCGCTCGAGGGTGGCGTCGCCGCACTCCTGGTCGCGAGTGGCCAATCGGCAGAGACACTGGCAATCCTGAATATTGCGAGCGCCGGAGACCACATCGTCTCTAGCCCAAGTCTGTACGGCGGTACGTACAACCTCTTCCACTACACGTTTCCGAAGCTCGGTATCGAGGTCTCGTTCGTCGAGAATCCTGATGACCCGCAGTCGTGGCGCGATGCGGTTCGGCCGAACACGAAGGCCTTCTTCGGTGAGTCCCTCGCCAACCCGAAGAGCGACTTCCTCGACATCGAGACCGTCGCGGCGATCGCGCACGAGAACGGGGTGCCGCTGATCATCGACAACACGGTGCCCACGCCGTATCTACTGCGGCCCTTCGAGTGGGGCGCCGACATCGTTGTGCACTCAGCAACGAAGTACCTCGGCGGACACGGGACAGCGATCGCGGGCATCATCGTCGACGGTGGTCGCTTCGACTGGGCAGCGCACGCCGACAAGTTCCCGGGCTTGACGACGCCTGACCCGAGCTACCACGGAGTCGTCTACACCGAGGCCGTCGGCAACCTCGCTTACATCATCAAGGCGCGCGTGCAACTGCTGCGCGACCTGGGTCCGGCAATCGCGCCGTTCAATGCCTTCCTCATCGCCCAAGGCCTGGAGACGCTGTCGCTGCGCATCGAGCGACACGTTGCCAACGCGACGAAGGTCGCCCAGTGGCTCGAGCAGCGCGACGAGGTCGAGAAGGTCATCTACGCCGGGCTGCCCTCGTCGCCGTGGTACGAGCTCGGGCAGAAGTACTCACCCCGTGGCGCGGGTGCGATCGTGTCGTTCGAGATCAAGGGCGGCCTTGAGGCAGGTAAGAGGTTCGTCAACGCACTTGAACTGCACAGTCACGTGGCCAACATCGGCGACGTCCGGTCTCTGGTCATCCACCCGGCGTCCACGACGCATTCGCAGCTGTCTCCGGAGGAGCAGTTGTCGACCGGCGTCACCCCAGGCTTGGTACGGCTCGCGGTCGGTATCGAAGGGATCGACGACATCCTCGCTGACCTCGACCTCGGCTTCCGTGCGGCCAAGGAGGTGTGAGCTCGGTGTCAGACGGCGGTGATCTCATCCCCGCGTCGGGGGGTTGGCGCGAGGGAGATCACCCAGGGGAGCGGCGGTTCGCCGAGCTCGGGTCATTCGACCTCGAGCTCGGCGGGCACCTGCCCGACGTGCGCGTTGCGTACGAGACGTGGGGCGAGCTGAACGCCGATGCCTCGAACGCGGTGCTTGTTCTGCATGCTCTGACGGGCGACTCGCACGTGGTCGGCCCAGCCGGACCCGGCCACGCCACCGCAGGCTGGTGGGATGGCCTCATCGGCCCTGACGCACACATCGACAGCCGCAAATGGTTCGTGGTCGCGCCGAACGTGCTCGGCGGATGCCAGGGCAGCACCGGGCCTTCATCGCTGCGCGACGGGAATCGCCCGTGGGGGTCGGTCTTTCCGCGCATCACGGTGCGCGATCAAGTGGCCGTTGAGGCGGCACTCGCTGATCACGTTGGCATCGCGACGTGGGCATCGTTGGTCGGCGGCTCGATGGGCGCGATGCGGGTGCTCGAATGGCTTGTCGGATACCCCAGCCGCACGTCGTCCGCCCTGGTTCTTGCTGTCGGCGCGACTGCAACCGGCGACCAGATCGGCACGCAGAGCGCACAACTGCGTGCCATCACGAGTGATCCGTGCTGGCGCGGCGGTGACTACTACGACGCCGCCGACGGGGACGGGCCGCATGAGGGGATGGGCCTCGCCCGGCGCATTGCGCACCTGACGTATCGAAGTGCCGACGAGCTGCAATTGCGGTTCGGCAATGAGCCGCAGCGCGGCGAAAATCCTTTGCGCGACGGCCGTTTTGCCGTGCAGTCGTACCTCGATCACCAAGCGACCAAGCTCGCACGACGCTTCGACGCCGGGAGCTATGTTGCGCTTACCGATGCGATGAGTACGCACGACGTTGGTCGCGGTCGCGGTGGTGTGGCCGCTGCGCTTGCGTCGATCACCGCGCCCGTGGTTGTTGCCGGCGTCGACTCCGACCGGCTCTATCCACTTGTGCTGCAGCGCGAGCTTGCGGACTGCATCCCGACCACTGTCGGTGGTCTTCGCGTCGTCCATTCCGAGTTCGGCCACGACGGCTTCTTGATCGAGCGTGACGCTGTTGGTGCACTCGTGAGGGAAACCCTCGCGATCGTCGACCGTGCTAATGCGCCGTGCTGATGCGCGCGTCGAGTGCTTCGAAGCGCCACGCAGCAAGTGCGCGGCGCAACTGGTTGACCCGCGTGGCGAGCATCGCCGGCGTCGTGGTGTCGAGTGAGAACAGCAGCCGAGCCACCCGCAGGCAGCTGCGACGGGTCGCCGCCAGGGCGTCGTAACCGGCGCCGAGGCGGAGGGCGGCATCGAGCGGCAGAAGACCGTCGAGATCGGACGGCGAGGTGCTGGGCTCCGTGTCGGCACTCAGCGACGAGAGCACGTCGTCGGTCGCATTGAACGCATGCTCAAGCAGGGTGGTCGTCAGGTGCGGCCCGCTTGCCGTTGCGGTGGTGCACGCGCGCAGCAACTCAGCTACCCGCCACCAGATCGCACTCGAGATGGCCTCGTCAGGATCCTTCAGCTGAATCACCTGAGCGATCACTGCGTCCGCCATCACTACTTGAGTTTCGTGCGTCGGTGCAGTCATCGGAGCTCCTGTCGCGGTAGGTCTCTGTTGCAACGAATGCAGCCCCACTGTGGTCCTGGATACTGAAAGCAGTCTGGGCTGTCGCTGGGAACTTCCTGGCAGTGTGTGGCGCTCGCCCAGGGCGAAACCGCGCCGCCTGCGTGCGGCACGCTGCGCCCTTACACTGAAGATCGTCGAACAGTGGGGTTGCGAGCACGATGGCTGACCAGCAGGGCCAACCAGGATTCGAGCCTGCGCCCGTGCGCCCCTACCTTTACCCGCCGGGTCAGCTGCCCGACGGGGTGCCGCCCGCGCCAACGCGAACGAGGCGACGTCGCTGGGAGCGTGCCGGCGGTACGGCGGCCGCCGGTGGCGGTGTGGCCGCCAAGGCGGGCTTGCTCACAAAGCTGTTTCTGGCGCTCAAGGCCAGCGTGGTGCTGGTCAAGTTCAAGTTCGCGCTCAGCATGGCGGTGTCTGTCATTGCCTATGCGTTCATCTTCGGCTGGTGGTATGCGGTCGGCTTCGTCGCGCTGATCGCAGTGCACGAACTTGGGCACGTGGTCGCGCTGCGCTTCATGGGTATCAAGTCCTCGCTACCGACCTTTATCCCGTTCATGGGCGCGTTCGTCACCATGAAGTCGAAGCCGAAATCCGTCGCACACGAAGCCGTCAGCGCTCTTGCCGGTCCGGCGATCGGGACCCTTGGTGCGCTGGCCGCGTTCGAGTTGTCGCATGTCTTCAACTCCCCGCTGTTGCGCGCGCTGGCCTACACAGGCTTCTTCCTCAACCTGTTCAATCTGGTGCCCGCATTGCCGCTGGACGGCGGGAGGGTCGCGGGTGCGTTGCATCCCGCGCTGTGGATCGTCGGGCTGGTCGCTGCGGGCGTGTTCGCGATCCTGCATCCGAGCCCGGTGCTGATCTTCATTCTGGTCATCGGCACGGTCGAACTGGTTCGGCGTTGGAGAACCCACAAGTGGATCGACGCCTCCTACTACGCGATTCCGCCATCGACGCGGGTCGCGATTGGATCTGCGTACGCTACGGTCGCCGTGATCTGCCTATGGGGCATGAGCCTCGCCTACGTCCCCCGCTAGAGGAGTAAGCGTGTCCGATCAGACCGACGCCAAGCAGTTGCAGGCCGAGATTGACGAGATCGATCAGACTCTGCGCAGCCTCCATGGTGAGCGCGGTACGCAGGTCGACGACGCGGGCGACCAATCCGACGGCGCCGCCGACCTGACCAACTATGAAGAAGAGCAAGCGCTGATTGAGAACCTCGAAGCACGTCGCCAATCACTGGTGGAAAAGCTCAACGGCACGTAGGAACTCCCGGTCGCTGGGAGCGAACTAGCTGCGCGGTTTGAAGAAGGCGTTACTCGGCTTTTGAAGCAGCAGGACGACGATCGCTATGTCGAGCAGCCCGCCGATAAGACTGACCACCCGGCTGGCGGCCGCGACGGTCTGGCCGAGCGACGCCAGCGCGCTAAGGATGCCGAGCCCGGTGATGACCCAGGTGACGATGCGCGCCCAGTTCTTGCCCTTGCGGACCTGCAGCGCCAGCAGAATGAACAGCACCACGAAGATGATGCCGAACACCACACCGGCCCCGATCGCGACGTTGACAGCAGTATTTAGTTTCGCTGCGTCGAAGTCGGGATTCTTCTTCGCGATATCGGCGCGCAGCGTGCTCTTGGTTGAAAGCGCAACGACTAGCGACACGAGCCCGAGAACGGCGGCGACGAACATCAGCCGCACTGCGTTGACTACCGAGGACGGTGCTGGGCCGACGACGACGGGCTGGCCATACTCGGCCGGCGGCATCGCGCCGTACCCGCCGTATCCCGGAGCTGGCGGCATCGCTCCATATCCCGGGGCCGGCGATGGCTGATACGCCGGTTGAGAGGTCGGGTCAGTCGGTTCTGACATGTGTTTCCCCTGTTGTCGAAGTGTTAGGCGTCGCGACGGTTTAACAGCCAGGCCGCTAGGCCCAACAGGACTGCTGTCCATAAGCAGAAGACACCAAACCCCTGCCACGGAGACAGCAGGTCAGTCTTGCTTTGATGCGCCTGCCCGATCAAGTGGCCAGCCTCTGACGGCATGTACGCGTGCACATGCTTGCCGAGGCTGCCGGGCAGCAGTTGGGCGAGTGGCGCGAGAACAAGCACAAAGGCGATGACACCGGTAATGGCGCCCGCGGTGTGTCGCACTAGAGCGCCGATCGAGAGTGCGAAGAGCCCGAGCACTGCGAGGTAAAGGCCGCCGCCGATGACTGCTCGCAACACACCAGGATCACCGAGCGACACGGGCGCGTGGTTATGAATGATCTTCGCGCCAAGAAGAAACGACGGGAACACCACGATTTCGCCAAGCACGAAGACGGCGAAGGCGAAGACAGCACACTTCGCGGCAAGCATGGGGGTCCGTTTTGGTACAGCAAGCAGGCTGGATCGGATTGAGCCGGTCGAATACTCACCTGCCATCACGAGCACGCCGAGCACACAAATCGTCAGTTGGCTAAACGCCAAGCCGCTACCGAGAATGAAGCTGGTCGGGTCGGCGAGGATGTCGGCCCGCTGTGAGGGGTCGGCCTTGGCCCAGTTGTGCTCGTTCAGCCAGACCAGCAGTGTCGTGAAGCCTGGCGTGAGAAGGGCGAGCAGGAGCAGCGACCACAACGTCGAACGCACGGTGATGAGCTTGGTCCACTCTGAGCGCAGCAGCCGCGCCGTCTTGACCCCCCTGGACGGAGCGTCTGTGACGGTCGGTGGGAATGCGGTTGCGGCGGTCATGCTGCGCTCCCTTCGGCCGGAGCGTCGCCGATTGAGCCCTCGTATTCGGTGCTGCCTCGAGTCAGTTCCATGAACGCCTCTTCCAACGATGCTGCCTGTGGCGCGAGCTCATGGAGCTCGATCCCGGCGCTTGCGGCGAGATGCCCGATTCGCGGAGCGAGGAGGTTACGAACGGTCAACTCGTCGCCGTCCGTCGTAGCGATTACGCCGCCGTCGGCGGTGATGAGCTCAGCCAGACGGGTCGCGTCGGGAGACTTCACCAACACCGACTTCTCAGAGCTCCGTTCGATGAACTCCTCCGTCGTGCAGTCGGCCATCAGCTTGCCGCGCCCGATCACGATCAGATGGTCGGCCGTGACGGCCATCTCGTTCATCAGGTGACTCGAGACGAAGACCGTGCGGCCTTCAGACGCGAGTCGCTTGAGCAAATTGCGGATCCAGAGAATCGCTTCGGGATCGAGTCCGTTCACCGGCTCATCGAGCACGAGTACGTCAGGGTTGCCGAGAAGCGCGGCGGCGATACCGAGCCGCTGCCCCATGCCGAGGGAGAATCCCTTCACTCGCTTCTTCGCGACGCTGCCAAGACCGACGAGATCGATGACTTCGTCAACGCGCTTGCGCGGCAAGCCTTGGCTTTGCGCCAACACGAGCAGGTTGTTGTAGGCACTGCGACCACTGTGAACGGCTCGCGCCTCGAGCAGTGCGCCGACAACGCGTAGCGGCTCGGCAAGGTCACGATAGGGCCGACCGTCGATCGTTGCGCTGCCGGTGTCGGGACGGTCGAGTCCGAGAAGGAGTCGCATCGTCGTCGACTTGCCCGCACCGTTCGGGCCGAGAAAGCCGGTAACCGTACCTGGTTGCACTGTGAACGATAAGTGATCAACTGCGAGCTTGTCGCCGTACCTCTTGCTGAGATCGCGCGCCTCGATCACGCCTGCTTGCTCCTCCGTGTGACGTAGCTACCGCACCCAAGGTATCGGGCGAGCGCTTCGACCGCTGCAGACAAATGTCACGCGTGGGGCATGACCGGCAGCAGACCGGTAGGGTAGACGCCGCACGATCGGCGGTAGAGCACGCTCGGAAGGGGTTCGGTGGCTGACGTAGAGACCGAACTCGTGCGCGAGCAGCGGTACGTTGACCGCTTGTACTCCAGGCTCGATGAGTTGCGCGACCGCACCGAACGCGAGCTGATCGCCGTCCGGGCCACTGCTCCTTCGGGGACCCATCAGAACCGCTCTGAGCGCGATTCGTTCGCCGGCCTTTATGAGCAGCGCCTGTCACAGCTGCGGGCCGTCGAGGATCGGCTGGTCTTCGGACGGTTCGACACTGTCGAAGAAGGACGCCGATATGTGGGGCGCATCGGGTTGTCCGATGAGGATCGCCATCAACTGCTCATCGACTGGCGCGCTCCTGCGGCGAGGCTCTTTTACCAAGCAACGGCTGCGTCTCCCGGCGACGTGGTACGTCGTCGTCACCTGACCACGCGCAACCGTGCGGTGACGGCGATCGAAGACGAGGTGCTTGATCTCGATGGGCTCGAGGCGAGTGACCTTTCGACCCTGTCGGGTGAAGGCGCGCTGCTTGCGGCGCTGAACGCGAAACGCACCGGCCGCATGGGCGACATTGTCGCGACGATCCAGGCCGAGCAGGACGACGTCATCAGGGCGGAATTGCCTGGCGTTCTGGTGGTGCAGGGCGGCCCTGGTACGGGGAAGACCGCGGTGGCGCTGCACCGCGCCGCGTACCTTCTCTACACGCACCGCGAGCGGCTGGCCAGAAGCGGGGTGTTGCTGGTAGGGCCAAACCAGACCTTCCTGCGCTACATCGAGAAGGTCCTGCCGTCGCTTGGCGAAACGGGCGTCGTGATGGTGACGCCCGGCGAGTTGCTACCCGGCGTCGTCGCGACGACGGACGACGTGGCCGAGGTCGTCGCGTTGAAGGGCGACGTGCGCATGGCCGACGTGATTGCGGCCGCGGTGGAGCAGCGGCAGCGCGTACCTGATGGCCCGCGCACGCTGAATGTCGAAGGTCATCAGTTGGTGTTGCGTCCGCACGTCGTTGCTGCGGCCCGCGCGCACGCGCGCCGCAGTCGTCGCCCGCACAACCTCGCGCGGGTGTCGTACGTGAAGGAAATTCTCGACGGGTTGGCTTCGCAATACGCGCGCCTGCTCGGCGTCCAACTGTCGGCTGACAACCGTACGGAGTTGCTCGCGGACCTACGCGAATCACCGGACGTGCGACGCGAAGTCAACCTGACCTGGATGCCGCTGACGCCGCAGAGCTTGCTCGAGGGTCTGTACGCCGAGCCGCAGCGGCTGGCCGCAGCAGCACCACATCTGGACGACGCGCAGCTGGCGTTGCTTCGCCGTGACCGCGGTGCGCCATGGACCATCTCCGATGTCCCACTGCTCGACGAGGCTGCCGAACTTCTTGGTGATGACGACACCGGCGGCTACGAGCTCAAGCGGCAGGCAGCTCAGCAACGAGCGGCCGAAATCGAATACGCGAAGGGTGCCCTGCAGATTTCCGGCGGCGCTGGTGGGCTTGTCAGCGCAGAGGCCCTCGCTGGTCGGTTCGCCGACGAAGGTCCGGTCCTGAGTGCGGCAGAACGTGCTGCCGTTGACCGTACCTGGGCGTATGGTCACGTCGTTGTCGACGAGGCGCAGGAGTTGTCGCCGATGGCGTGGCGTCTCCTGATGCGGCGGTGTCCCGCGAAGTCAATGACGCTTGTCGGCGATATTGCGCAGACCGGTTCGGCGGCGGGTGCGCATTCGTGGGCCGAGGTCTTGGATCCCTACGTCGAGGGTCGCTGGCGACTTACCGAGTTGACGGTCAACTACCGCACGCCCGCCCAGGTCATGGCGTTGGCATCAGCGATGCTCGAGGCTGCCGGCGTCACGGCGACCGCACCACGTTCGGTGCGAGATGGTGACGTGCCGCCGACGGCCCATCTCATCAAGTCAAGTGATGTCGATGCGATTGTCGATGTGGTGCGTGCAGAGTTCGACGTGCTCGGCGAGGGCCGGCTCGCCGTCATCGCCCCCGCTGCCCAAGTTGGCTCGCTTCAGCTCGCACTAGCCGCGTCGTTGCCAGCTGGGGTGGTGGGGTCAGGGTCCGGTGCCCTCGACGCGCCCGTCGGTGTGCTCGTCGTAAGCCAGGCCAAGGGCCTGGAGTTCGACGCCGTCGTACTCGTTGAGCCGGCTCGGATTCTCGCGGCCTCGGCGCGGGGTGCGAACGACCTCTATGTCGCGCTGACCCGCCCTACTCAGCGCCTGCGAATCGTGCACAGCGAGCCGTTGCCAGCCGGGCTCGAGACTATTGTTGAAACCTGAAGGACGGCCGTCATGGGTAGACCAATCATCGGGCTCACGACCTATCGGGAGAATGCTCGCTGGGGAGTATGGGACCGGTTGGCCGACATCCAGTCGACCCTGTACACCGACGCGATCGCCGCGAGTGGGGGTGCGGTCGTTCTGGTGCCGCCTGCCGCTACCGGAGTGCTCGACGTGCTGCCGGCACTCGACGGTTTGCTAATAAGCGGCGGCGCAGATGTCGACCCGGCCACGTACGACGCAGACGCCCACCCGGCCGCCGGGCCGTTTCGGGCCGACCGCGACGACGCCGAGATTGCGCTTGTCCGCGCGGCGGTCGAGGCCGGTGTGCCGGTGCTTGGTATCTGCCGCGGGCTCCAGGTACTCAACGTCGCGCTCGGCGGCGATCTGATCCAGCATTTGCCTGAGATAGAAGGGGTTTTGCCCCACGCCGAAGGCAGCGGGATCTTCAGCACGCGGGCCGTCACGCTCGATTCTGACAGCTGGATTGGCGCCACGTTGGGTGCCGGTGTGCCAACCGCGTGCCATCATCACCAGGCCGTCGACCGCGTGGCGCCGGGGCTTCGAATCGTGGGGCGTGCCGACGACGGGACGCCGGAGGCGCTGGAGGCTGCAGACGGCCGGCCAGTGTTCGGCGTCCAGTGGCATCCTGAGCAACTCGAGGACCGCAGGCTCTTTGAAGCGTTCGTTGGTCTTGCGGCAAACCGCGCTGCCGCGCAACGTCGTTCACTCGAATCAACAGCATGCAAGGATCGTGCAGGCTCTACTCGCGGGTGATCCGAAGGCCGCGCGCACCTCGATGGCCGAGCAACCTCGATGGCACGGCCGAGCTCCTGCGCATTCCTGGCTTTAACTGGTCGCTGGGCTAGACGGATCGATGATCGAATGTGTCCATGAGGAGCATTGAACCGAAACACATAGGGATCCTGCTGTTCGATGAGGTCGAGGAGCTCGACGCCGTCGGGCCGTGGGAAGTGCTCTCATGGTGGACGCAGAAGCATCCCGACGATGGTTACGACGTGTTCTTCTTGTCCAAGGACGGCGGTTTGGTGCGGTGCGCGAAAGGCTTGGTCGTTCAGTCCAACCACTCCTACGCCATTGCGCCATCCATGGAGGCGCTCATCTACCCGGGCGGCAGGGGAACTCGTGCGCATTTGCAGGACGCGGCCCAGTTGGATTGGGTGCGTATGCAACGCGTGAGCACTCCGCTGATGACCAGCGTCTGCACTGGCTCGCTCGTCTATGCGGCCGCAGGCATCTTGACCGGTCGGCCAGCGACCACGCATTGGGCATCGTTGGACCACCTTGCTCAGCTCGATCCCACGATCGAAGTTCGTACCGAGGAACGCTTCGTCTCACCGAGGCTAGATTTCTTCGCTGGCTTTCATGTTTGTCACAGGAAACCTCCAGCTTCGACGGGCACGTTAGGTCGTAGCGGTCGCCGGTCTGTCATTCGCGGCGACGTCGAACGGTGACGAGTATGACGAGTATGAGGAGCGGACATGGATTCCAGCGACGACATCAGGCCCGACGGCGAGCGCGACCAGACGGCCGAGCAACCAGCGACTCCGTTCGCGCCGTTCGCGCCCGGCGCGCCGATCCCTCCAGCAGTTCCCGCCGGGGCCGCACCAGCCGAGCCAACAGCAGCCCAGCCAACAGCAGCGAGCGGGTCCGACGCGCCCGCTACACCCTCCACGCCCGTCACGCCCACGCCACCGGCTGTGCCCGTTCCGCCGAGCCTCCCGGCAGGCATAACCCTGCCGTGGTGGTCACGAATGGAGGAGGCGCCCACGCAAACCGAGACTGACGAGACGACGGCTCCGGGCGGCGCCACGACCGCCGCCGCGGCCGCGCCTTATGCAGGCGCTGACGTCATCGCCGGTGGCGGCGGCACCGGCATCCCAACAGGTGATGCAGCATTAGCCGACGGCGACAAGCCGCGCCGCGGTGTCCGCACCGCAGCTGCACTCGTAGTCGCGGCTGTCGTCGTTTCTGCCGCGGCGAGCGGGACCGTCGTCCACATCGTCGACGACCACTCCGGAAAGTCCTCGGCGGCCGCGACGACCCCAGCAGTCAGTTCGCTGCCGCAGGCGGCATCGGTCACCGCTGACGTGAAGACTGCGCTCGCTCGCATCGAGCCGTCGGTCGTCCTCATTAACGACACGATCACGTCTTCCGGCGCGGGAGGTCAGGGCGGCTTCGGTGGGTTCGGTGGGTTCGGCGGCTTCCAGGAAAGTGGCGCCGGCACCGGCATCATCATCAGCGCCGACGGTGAGATCGTGACGAACGCCCACGTGGTCAACGGCGCGACAGCCATCACGGTGACGCTGCCGAACAGCGGCGGGACCCACCCGGCGTCCATCGTCGGAATCGACACCACGCAAGACCTCGCGGTCATCAAAATCTCGGGTGTCACGAACCTCAAGCCTGCGACGTTCGCCAACTCAGACACCGCCGCAGTAGGCGACAGTGTTCTCGCGGTCGGCAACGCGCTCGGTTACGGTGGCGCGCCGACGGTGACTGAGGGCATCTTGTCGGCAAAGGGACGCACCCTCACTGGCACTAACGACAACCTGTCGAACCTGCTGCAGACCGACGCCGCCATCAACCCCGGCAACAGTGGTGGACCGCTAGTCGACAGCACCGGTCAAGTCATCGGCATCAACGTCGCAGTCGCATCGGGCACGACGACTGAGCCGGCTCAAAACATCGGCTTCAGTATTCCGAGCAACACCGTCGTCAATGACCTTCCCTCCCTGAAGGCAGGCAAGGGCGCTAACAGTCAAGGCGGTCAGACGACGCAGAGCGGCACCTTCCTCGGGGTGTCAGTGGCCGACGCAACTGGCGGCGCACTCGTGCAAGCCGTCGAGGCGGGCAGCCCTGCGGCCGCCGCCGGAATCCAGGTCGGCGACCTGATCACGTCGGTCAACGGCAAGGCAATCGCCGACGGAACCGCGCTACAGCAGGCGATCCGGTCGGAGAAGTCCGGGACGACGGTCACGATCGGGATCACCCGCAACGGCTCGCCGACAACGGTGAAGGCGACGCTCGACACAACGCACCTCAGCTCGTAGCCCCACCCCCGAAGGCAACACCCAGGGCGGACGGCGGTACTGTCGATCGGGCAGCGCCGCCGTCCGTTTGTGCGTGGTGCGCCAAGATGGCAGCTGCGGTTTAGGGCATTTCACCGTTGCGCGGAGGCTCGTATGAGTGACGTCGTCGCCGTTGCGTCGTCCTCAGCCGAAGGAATGTCGTCCGATGAGCTCGACAAAGCAATCCTGCGCCTCCCCAAACCCGAGCAATCGCGCGCCCGCAACCTCCGGCTCGAGATGCCCCGACGTGCGTTCGTTCTTGGCCGACTGCTGTTGCGGACAACGGTGGCGCGCGTCGCCGACGTCGCGCCCGAAGGAGTTGTCATCGACCTCGAACCGACCGGTCGACCCAGGCTCACCGGCGAACTCAGCCACTACTTCGTGAGCATCGCCCACAGCGCCTCGCGCGTCGTTGTCGGCGTGGCGAAACGCCAAGTAGGAGTGGACGTCGAGCAGTTGCAGCAGTCACCCCCCCAGCCACGGTTGATGGCGCGGGTGTGCTCGCCTGACGAACTGCGCGTGCTCGAGGTCATGAACGACGCGGACCGTGCGGCTGCGTTCATGACGGTGTGGACGCGAAAGGAGGCGTACGGCAAGGCAGTCGGCCACGGCCTCGATTTCCCGTTGAGTTCAGTCACCGTTGGCGTGAGCGGCTCTACCATCCTCGGCGGTAAAGGCGACTGGCACGCAGCTGATATCGACGTGGATCCGCGGTGCGCCGCGGCCGTGGTCGCGCAAGGCGGCGGTTGGCGAGTGCAACTCGACCAGGTCGAGCACCGGAGTCTGTAGCCTCCGAGGTTGACCGCAGCGATCCCAGCGTGTCTAGGGTGACCGATGAGGAATTGGGTTAGCGCGCTCGCCGCGCTCGCGTTGGGTGCGCCGCTCGTCGCCATGTCGACCAGCGTGCCGACTGCCGCCGGCGCAACAGGTCTCACCGTCACGCGGGTCGCGGGCGCTGATCGCTACGCCACTGCCGCGGCAGTCGCCGACGCGGGGTGGCCGAACGCGCTTCCAGCCGACAGCACCTTGCTGCTCGCCACCGGGTCTACGTTTCCCGATGCAGTGGCCGGTTCTGCGGCAGCCGGACACCTCGGCGTACCCCTGCTACTGACCGCGAGCGCTTCGCTCTCGTCGTCGGCCGCCGCAGAGATCGATCGCCTCAAGCCCGCGCAGGTTGCACTGCTCGGCGGTACATCGGCGTTGAGTGCGGCTGTTGCGCAACAGGTTGCTTCGCACGGCGCAACCGTCGTGCGCTGGCAGGGTAGTGACCGTTACGCGACCGCTGTCGCAGTTTCGCGGGCGACGTATCCGAATGGTGCGACGACCGTGTATCTCGCGACCGGCACTAACTTTCCCGATGCTCTCGCCGGCTCTGCGCTCGCAGCCGTCGCGGGTGGTCCGCTGTTGCTGACCGATCCGCATACGATGCCCGCTGAGACGGTGAACGAGATCATTAGGCTGCATCCATCGGCGGTCGTCGTGCTCGGTGGGACGAACGCCGTCAGTGCTCAGGTTGCGGCGACTGCAGTTTCAGCTGCTCACGGAGCGCCACTGTCACGCCTGCAAGGCCCCGACCGTTACCAGACCGCGGACGCCGTCGCGTCCGTGCTGGTAGCAGTCAAGGGCGGGACGACGGCGAGCAACGGCGTCCTCCTCGCGACGGGTCTCGATTTCCCTGACGCACTTGCCGGCGCCGCCTGGGCCGGTGAGAGTGATCGGCCGCTGCTATTGGCGCCGTCGTCGTACATCACGCCGCAGACGTGGCAGACGATCCAGTCGCTTGCGGCACCCAGTGCGGTCGTGCTCGGTGGCACCAGCGCGATCACCGCCGCTGTCGCGTCGGGCCTCAGTTCGGGTAACCCGCCGACGTCATCACCGGCGCCGGTCGTCGGCGGCGCCACCGACTGGCCGACGTACCACCACGATGCTCAACGCACCGGCCTCACAACGGCGACGCCCGCGTTCACCGGTTTCACTTCAGGCTGGAAAGCGTCACTGGACGGCGCGGTGTACGGCCAACCCATCGTGCTCGGAACCACGGTCGTCGCAGCAACCGAGGGTGGGTCGTTGTACGGGTTGTCGCTGTCGACCGGTGCAGTTATTTGGCGGGCGCACATCGCTGATCCGATCGCGCAATCGCTGCTTCCGTGCGGTGACATCGATCCGCTCGGCATCACGGGCACTCCTGCTTACGACCCCAGTGACGGACTCGTGTTGGCCGTCGCGGAAACCGCTGGTGGCCATCACACGCTCGCCGGCGTGAGCCTCGCCACCGGCGCGATCGTCTTCCATCGCACGCTTGATCCGTTGTCGGGCACCGCGATCGCAAGCCAGCAGCGCGGCGCGATCCTGGTCGCCAACGGCCGCGTGTATGTCGCGTACGGCGGGCTCGCGGGTGACTGCGCGAGCTACATCGGCCAGGTTGTGTCGGTGGCAAGCAACGGCAGCGGGACGCCGATTGGCTGGGCGGTGCCCACCACGCGCGAAGGCGGCATCTGGGCGCCTGCGGGACCGGTCGAAGACACCGACGGCACGATCCTCGTGGCGGCCGGGAACGGCGCGTCAGACACGAACTACGACGGGTCGGACTCCGTCACGCGACTCTCACCGACATTGAGCCGGCTCGACTACTTCGCTCCGAGTACGTGGGCAAACGACAACGACAACGATCTCGACCTGGGCTCGATGTCGCCGGTACTCGTCGGCGGCAAGGTGCTCATCGCGGGCAAGCGTGGTAGTGGTTACCTGCTCAACCCGACGCATTTCGGCGGCGTGGGCGGCCAAACGACCCAGATCGGCAGCTTCTGCAAGCCCTTCGGCGGGGCGTCGGTGTCGGGTAACACGGCCTACTTGCCGTGCACCGACGGCATTCGCGCTCTCTCTGTTTCCGGCAGCACCATGACCATCGCTTGGCACGCGGCGTCGAACCTGACCGGACCGCCCGTGGTGGCGTCAGGCACGGTGTACACGACCGATGGCTCGGGGTCTGTCGTCGCCCTGAACGCAGCGTCTGGTGCGACGGTCGGGCAGATACCCGTCGGGTCACTGCCCCATTTCGCGTCACCCAGCCTGTCGGGCACATGGGTGCTGATCGGTACCCTAAGCGGCGTCACCGCAGTTCGTATGTGACAGCAGTTCGTATGTGACCACAGTTCGTATGTGACCGCAGTTCGAGTTTGACCCAACCAGGGAGCAACGTCTTGACCTACCACGCCGCCGACGCCCGCTACGACCAGATGACCTACCGGCGGTGTGGCCGTAGTGGCATCGACCTGCCTGCGGTATCGCTTGGCCTCTGGCACAACTTTGGAGACGACAAGCCTCTGGAGACCCAGCGTGCGATCCTGCGACGGGCGTTTGACCTCGGGATCACCCACTTCGACCTAGCGAACAACTACGGGCCGCCGTATGGCGGAGCAGAGACGAACTTTGGTCACCTTTTCGCGCAGGATTTCAAGCCGTACCGCGACGAGCTCATCATCTCGAGCAAGGCCGGTTGGGACATGTGGCCGGGCCCGTACGGCGACCGTGGCTCGCGGAAGTATCTGCTCGCCAGCCTCGACCAGAGCCTGTCGCGGCTGGGCCTCGACTACGTCGACATCTTCTACCACCACCGCTTCGACCCTGACACTCCAATGGAGGAGTCGCTCGGTGCGCTCGATACCGCCGTCCGGCAGGGGAAAGCTCTCTACGTAGGGATTTCCTCGTACTCGGGCCGCCGCACGGATGAGGCCATTGCAATACTGCGCGACTTCGGGACCCCCCTGCTGATCCACCAGCCCTCGTACTCCATGCTCAACCGCTGGATCGAGGAGGATCTGCTCGACGTCTTAGGCCGTAACGGGGTCGGCTGCATAGCGTTCTCACCTCTTGCACAAGGCATGCTGACCGACCGCTACCTAAACGGCATCCCGGAAGACTCGCGCGTCGCCCAGAACAAGTCGCTCGACTCGTCGCTGCTGAACGAGCAGAACATGACGCACGTCCGAGCGCTGAACAAGCTGGCCGAACGCCGCGGCCAGACGCTGGCTCAACTCGCCCTCGCCTGGGCGTTGCGAGACCAGCGAGTGACGTCCGTCCTCATCGGTGCGAGCAGTGTGGCCCAGCTCGAGCAGAACGTAGGCGCGCTCGACAACCTGGCCTTCAGCACTGATGAGCTAGCGGAAATCGACCGCTACGCGATCGAGGGCGGCATCAACTTGTGGGTCGGCCCCAGCACCTCCTAACTGCACCGAACGTCCTGACGAATTCTTGCAATAACTTGCATCACTTGCGTTAACTTATGCAGGTGGCAAAACGACTAGCGGACGTCGCGGCGAAGGTTGGCGTGAGCGAAGCGACCGTCAGCCGGGTGTTGAACGGCAAGGCCGGCGTCTCGCCGGCGACTCGTGATGCGGTTCTGACCGCGCTCGACGTCTTGGGTTACGAGCGGCCGACGTTGCTGCGCGGCGACCGGGTCCGCCTCGTCGGGCTTGTCCTGCCCGAGCTCTCGAACCCGATTTTTCCCGCCCTGGCCGAGGTGGTGGGTGGGGGACTTGCGCAGCGCGGGCTCACACCGGTCCTGTGCACCAGTTCAGCCGGCGGGATGTCTGAGGCGGAGTACGTCCGGATGCTCCTTGAGCAGCAGGTATCGGGCGTCGTCTTCGGCGGTGGCGCCGCAGCCGAGGCGGACGCGTCCCACGAACACTTCATGCAGTTGCACGAGCGCGGGGTTCCCGTCGTCCTGGTCAATGCGGCCGTGGAGCATCTGGGTTTCCCCACCGTGTCGACCGACGATGCCGTCGCCGTCGAGCAAGCCTTTGGGCACCTCCTCGCGCTTGGGCATGAGCGGATCGGGGTCGTCCTCGGGCCGCCAGACCACATCCCGTCCAAGCGCAAGCTCGACGCATTCGCCACGATGGCGGCTGCGGCGGGGATCCCGATCAAGGACGCCGTTGAGCGGGCGATGTTCTCGATCGAAGGCGGTCAGGCGGCAGGCACCCGGCTGCTTCAGCGCGGCCTCACCGGCATCATCTGCGCTAGCGATCCCCTTGCGCTCGGTGTGATTCGGGCCATCAGGCGGGCGCGGCTCCAGGTGCCGGGCGATGTCTCGGTCGTGGGTTTTGACGACTCCGCCTTCATGAATTGCACCGACCCGCCGCTCACGACTGTGCGGCAACCCATCGACGCGATGGGTCGGGCCGTGGTCACGCTGCTCGCCAACCAGATTGACGGCGCCGAGGCGTCCGAGGAAGAACTGCTCTTTGAGCCGGAGCTGGTGGTGCGCAGTAGTACCGGACCCGCCCGCCGCTCCTCGGTGGTCGGCACGGTCCGTGCCGGCGCAGCGTCGGACTAGCGTCGTCGATTTCCTTCGCTATCCCGTCGATATCTTGCGACGAATAGCTGATGCGTGCCATCGTGACGCACCATGGCCGCCACCTCGACTCCCCGACCGACGCGCGGGGAGCAGGCTGGCCGCCCGCGGCGCCTAACCGCCGTCCTCGTACTCGCGGCGATCGTGATCGTGGGTCTCGCCGTGACCGCCGTTATCGTCGGGACGCACCCCAAGCACACAGCCCACCCGGCCGTGCCGACGGTTGCCGGATCGCCACCATCACTGACGGCCGGCCGCGGTGCGCCGGTGCCGTTCGTCGAGCAGGAGGCGGCGAACGCGATGACTAACGGCGTTGTGCTGGCGAAGAGCCGCAACTGGGACACACTCGCCGGCGAGGCTGTCGGACGGTCCGCGGTCACTCTCACGGGCAAGGGAAAGTACGTCGAGTTCACGACGTCGCAACCTTCCAACTCACTCGATGTCCGTTACAGCATTCCCGATCGACCTGACGGCTCCGCGTACAACGCGACCCTGTCGGTCTACATCAACGGTCACAAGAACCGTGAACTGACACTGACCAACAAATACAGCTGGTACTACGGCGCGTACCCGTTCACCAACACCGCGAGCAGGGGTAATCCGCATCACTTCTACGACGAAGTGCACGCCCTGTTGGGTGCAGAAGTTCCAGCTGGCGCGCGCATTCGGCTGCAAGTCGATGCCGAAGACACTGCGGCCTCTTACACGATCGACCTCGTCGACTTCGAAGACGCGCCCCCGGCGCGCCCGCAACCGCCCGGCTCCCTATCGGTAGCAACATTCGGTGCCGACGCCACGGGAGCCCACGATTCGTCGGCGGCTTTCCGCGCGGCGCTTGCTGCCGGGGATGCGCAGGGGCGTGCCGTGTGGATCCCACCAGGAACGTTTCAGGTGAACAAGCACCTTGTCGTCGCGAGCAACACGACACTCACCGGCGCCGGGGAGTGGTACAGCGTCCTGACCGGCGACGGCATCGGCATCTACGGCAACACGGCGCCAAACCCGAGCACCAACGTCTCGCTCTCGTACTTCGCCATCGAGGGAACGGTGAACGTGCGCGATGACGCAGCGCAGGTCAACGGCATCGGTGGTGCCATGGGTGGTGGTTCGACGATCTCCAACCTGTGGATCGAGCACACCAAGGTGGGCATTTGGCTCGACGGCCCGTTCGACGGACTGACGATCGATCACACCCGCATCGACGACACGACGGCCGACGGAATCAACCTGCACGACGGCATCACCAATGCGTCCGTCACCGACAACTTCATCCGCAACACAGGCGATGACGGGATCGCCGCATGGTCGGAGAACGATGCGGATACCAACGATGTGATCAGCTTTAACACCGTCGAAGTCCCAGTGCTTGCGAACAACATCGCGATCTATGGCGGTGCCGACAACCAGGTCACCGACGACGTGGTGTCAGACACCCAAACGCAGGGCGGCGGAATCCATCTCGCGAACCGATTCAACGCAGTGGCGATGTCGGGTACTACGACGGTGGCGCGCGATACGGCACTGCGAACGGGCGTCCTCGACCCCAATTGGCACTATGGCGTAGGGGCTTTGTGGTTCTGGGCAAGCGATTCAGCGATGGCGGGCGCGGTCAGGGTGAGTGCCGTCAATCTCATCGATAGCTCGTACGAGGGGATCCAATTCACTGGCTCATCGGTGACTAACGTCGACTTCACCAACGTCGCAATCGCCGGGGCCGGCACCTTCGCGGTGCAGTTGGAGTCACATGGTTCGGCGAGTTTCAAGAACGTCGTCGCCACGAACATCGGCGCCTCGGCCGGGATCTACAACTGCCTCTACACCGGCAGCCCGCAGCAGGCGTTCACGGTCACCAACAAGGGCGGCGACACCGGCTGGGACAAGACATTTTGTGGCCCGTGGCCGATGCCCGTGCGCACCTATGTGTATCCGCCAGGCGTCGGACCAGACAGCTTCACGGTAGGCCTGGCGTCGACAGCGGGATCAGTACCGCCCGGCGGCTCAACGACGACTGCGGTCACGTCAGCTGTCGCGACCGGCTCGGCGCAACTGCTGCACCTGGCCGCCGTCGGGCTGCCCGCCGGGGTTACCGCGACGTTTGACGCCGGATCAGTGAACGCCGGCGGCAGTCGCATCATCACACTGAGGGCTGCCGCATCAGTCGCGGCGGGCAGATATCCCATCACGGTGACGGCGACCGGGGTTGCCGCATCGAAATCCGCGGTCTACACGCTCATCGTGGGTCGTGTCGGTGCCGGGCCGCTCACCGTTGACCACGCCGCGCTGACCTTCGCAACGCAAAGCGAGGGGACGGCGAGGAGTGCCCAAGTGGTGCACTTGAAGAACACCGGGTCGACAGTCATCACGCTCACGTCGATCGCGACGACAGGTGACTTCGGGCAGCGCAACGACTGCGGACAGGCTGTCGCCGCGGGGCAATCGTGCGACATCAACGTGACGATGGAACCGACCGGCGCGGGCAATCGGGTCGGGACCCTGACCGTGTCTGGCGATGCGGTTCCGGTCGTCGTTGCGTTGAGAGGCACCGCGACGGCGAGTTCGAATCTCGCGCTCAACACCACACCGACCGCGAGCGGCTCGCAGGACGGTTACCCACCGATCAACGCCACCGACGGCAACACGGGCAGTTACTGGGAGAGCACCAACCATGCCTTCCCGCAGTCGATCACCATTGACCTCGGCAGCGTGCAGTCGATCAGCCGGCTCGTGCTCACCTTGCCGCCAGATGCCGCATGGACAACGCGCACGCAAACCATTGCGGTGCTTGCGAGCACCGACGGATCGGCCTACACGAGCGTGCGGCCAAGCGCCGGCTACACGTTCGACCCGACGACCAAGAACACCGTCACTGTGCCGCTGGGCTCTGCGCCCGTTCACGCCCGCTACGTGCGGCTCACCGTGAGCGACAACACCGGCTGGCCGGCCGCCCAGTTCTCCGAGGTCGAGGTGTTTCCGTAGGACTGCCGACAGGTCCGGGTCGCACGCCAACTCAGCTCCAGAGCCGTTTTGGGCGTATTCGGCCGATTTGGCAATGCGCATTCATTTGAACGTCACGATTTTGCAACAGGCAGTCAATCTATTGCTCTCAGGGGTCAGCATCTGTACCTTCGGTGCAACTCAGCTAGCACGGACGGTGTGCACCCGTCCGTGCCAGCGGGGTTCGAACGCCAGGTCGCCTCGCTTGTTGGTGCCGACCTGCGTGACTGCCGCGGCGAGCGACGCCCCGGACCGACTTCCAGGAGGAACGTTCGATGAAGCACCAGAGATTGATGGCGCTGCTCGCAGTCGCGGCAGTTGTCACCGTGGCCGGCTGCTCCAGCAGCAAGTCCAAAGCGAGTGCGCCAAGCAGCACGGCACCAAGCGCTGCTGCCAGCTCCTCCGCCGCTGCCCCTGCCGCAACCAGTGCACCCGCAGCGGCCAGCACGCCCGCCAGCCCGGCGGCCAGCTCCGCCCCGGCGAACGA
The DNA here is from genome assembly GCA_036509315.1 of Acidothermaceae bacterium. Taxonomy (GTDB): domain Bacteria; phylum Actinomycetota; class Actinomycetes; order Acidothermales; family Acidothermaceae; genus PALSA-607. The sequence continues at coordinate 7,829 of DATCFU010000239.1, read as the reverse complement.
CGTCAGCGCTCCGACCACCATCACCGTCAACTGCGAGCCGCCGACTACTGCGGCTTCGCAGCGCACGCAGTGGCTCGACGACGTTGCGTCCTTCGAGAAGCTGCACCCGAACATCACGATCAACAGCAAGGACGAAGCGCCTTGCGACGACCCGAACACCTTCTCGGCGAAGCTCGCCAGTGGCCAGGAGGAGAACGTCTTCTACCTCTACCTGACCGACACGCAGCAGGCGATTGACTCGGGCCAGGTGCTCGACATCCAGAAGTACGCCTCGACCATTCCGGGCCTCTCGGACATCCAGTCGTCTGTCTTGAACGTGTTCAAGAAGGGCGGCGCTGACAGCGGCGACCTGTACGGCTTGCCGAAGACGAACTACACCCTTGGCCTCGTGTACAACCGAGCGCTGTTCACAGCCGCAGGCCTTGACCCGAACAGCCCGCCCACCACGTGGGCCGACGTCCAGGCCGACGCAAAGAAGATTGCTGCACTCGGCAATGGCGATGTCGGGTACGCCGACTACAGCGCTGGCAACACCGGTGGCTGGCACTTCACTGCGGAGATGTACTCGCAGGGCGGCGATGTCGTCGACTCCTCAGGCAAGAAGGCTGACTTCGACAATGCCAAGGGTCTCGCGGTCATCAACAACCTCAAGCAGATGCGCTGGACCGACAACGACATGGGGTCCAAGCAGCTGCTGCAATACCAGGACACCATCAACATGATGGCGGCCGGCCACCTCGGTATGACGATCGGTGCGCCCGATTACCTGACCAACATGCAGCAGACCGACAAGGCCGACCTCACCAACTTCGGAATGGGCCCGATGCCCGCTGGTGCGAGCGGCAGCGGCACGTTGCTCGGTGGCGACGGCTACATGTTCAACAAGAGCGACACGCCCGACCAAGTAAAGGCCGGCTTGTTGTGGCTGGAGTACGAGAACTTGACCCCAGGGACCGGTCAGTTCAACTACGCCCGCGCAAAGTCACTCGGCAACCCGGTCGGTCTGCCGGAGCCCGACCTCTTCCAGGGTGCGACGGCCACGACCGACGCGGCTGACAAGGCGGCATCGGCGAACCTGCCGCTCGCGAACTACCAGCCCTACGTCACGGTGACTCCGAACCTGCACGGCAACGTCGAGCCTCCGGACGCCCAGGCGATCTACAAGGTGCTCGACGGTCTCATGTCGGCTGTGCTGACCAACAAGAGTGCCGATCCGCAGAAGTTGCTGGACCAGTACTCGGCACAGGTGAACCAGGTTCTAGCTCAGAGCAGCTGAAATACAGGCCTAGCTAGCTAGAGCCCTGGAGCACGCGGCCGCCCCCGGCCACAGCTCCTTCCGAGCGTAGGGACTGCGCTCGGAAGGAGCTGGTGCTCCGGCTGAATCCCGTTCGCCCACACCCCTACGCCCCACAGAAGTCTGGAGTCTGTTCCGTTGGCAGCCATCAGTGTCCCGGCCGCATCGACCGCTCCTGCGGGCTCGGGGCGGTCAGTGTCCTCGTCGAAGACGCGGACACGGCGCAAGGTGCCGCTGCGGGTGCGTGTTCGGGACAACCTTACGGGCTACTTGTTCTTGCTTGGCGCGGTCATCTGCTTCGCGTACTTCTCGTGGTACCCGATCGGGCGCGAGATCGTCATGAGTTTTCAAAAGACCAACTTCGCCGGCAATACGAAGTGGGTCGGCACGGCGAACTTCACCCGCATCAAGCACGACCCCGAGTTCTGGACGGCGTGGCGTTCGACCGTTGAGTTCACGTTGTTCGCACTCGTGTTCGGGTATGCGGTCCCCTTCGTCGTCGCGGTGGTGATCAACGAGCTTCGGCACGCGCGGTCGTACTTTCGACTGTTGGTCTACCTACCCGTGATGATGCCGCCGGCAGCGGCGGCCTTCTTGTGGAAGTGGTTCTACGACCCGGGCGATGGCGTATTCAACACCGTTCTGCGAGATCTACACCTCCCGACATCGCAGTGGCTGCAGTCGACGTCCACTGCGCTCATCTCGCTGGTGTTCTTTTCGACCTGGATCAACATGGGCACCGGGACGCTCATCTACCTCGCGTCACTGCAGAGCATTCCGGGTGAGTTGTACGAGGCCGCCGAGGTCGAGGGAGCGGGCGTGTTTCGGCGCATCTGGCACGTCACGATTCCGCAGACGCGGCTCATTCTCTCGCTGTTGCTGATGCTGCAGATCGTGGCCACGATGCAGGTCTTCCTCGAGCCGTTCATTCTCAGTGGCGGCGGTCCGGAAGGCAAAACGACAACAGTGGTCTATCTCATCTACGAGTACGCGTTTCACTTCAACAACTACGGCAGCGCGGCCGCGCTCGGTCTCATCCTGCTGGTCGTGCTGGCGATTTTCGGTGGCGCGTATCTCTTCATCAGTAGCCGTGCAGAGAAGGCCTGACGATGGCAACCGCTGAGCGGTACCAAACGAGAACGCTGATCTCCCAAGCGCAGCTTCAACGCCGCAAGGGCAAGATCATCTACTGGACCGTACTCGCCATTTTCGTGCCGTTGTTCGCCGTGATCTTCGTCTTCCCGCTGTACTGGATGGCGACCGGTGGATTCAAGTCTGCTCAGGAAATTATCCAGGACCCCCCGACGTGGTTCCCGCACGCTTTCCATTGGCACAACTACGTCGAGGCCTGGCAACAACTCCGGCTCTCGCGGCTGCTGGTCAATACGACGTTGTACGCAGTCGGCGCGCTCGCCTTTCAGCTTGTCTTCGGCGTCGCGGCGGCTTACGCGCTGTCGAAGTTGCGTCCCAGATTCGGCAACGTGATCTTGTTCATGATGCTGGCGACGCTGATGATTCCAGCGACAGTGCTGGCGTTGCCCACGTTCCTGACGGCGTTTCATATGCCGATCATCGGCGTCAACCTGACGAACTCGCCGTGGGTTATCTGGCTGCCGTCGGTGGCGAACGGATTCAACATCTTCTTGCTCAAGAGATTCTTCGATTCGATCCCTGACGAGCTCCTGATGGCGGCCTCCATCGACGGAGCCGGGCCGATCCGATCGCTCTGGTCGGTCGTGCTGCCGATCTCGCGGCCTATCCTTGGGGTGGTTTCGATCTTCGCGGTTGTCGCGGTCTGGAAAGACTTCCTGTGGCCGCTGCTCGTTCTGACTGACCCAACGAGACAAACGGTCAACGTCGGGTTGTACCAGCTCAGCACGGGTGCTGCGCAAAATCTCTTCACCGCCGCGCTGGTCATCGCCTCACTGCCGATGATCATCTTCTTCCTGATTTTCCAGCGAAACATCATGTCGGGACTCACCGCAGGTGGCGTCAAGGGGTGATGTCACGCAGGTCGACATGGTCATGAAAGACGAACGAATGAAGGGATTGCCACGGTGTCCGAGCCCCACCCGCCTGCGTTGGACCGACAGAGCTTGGACGGGCAGAGATGGTGGCCTAGCGCTGCTATTTATCAGGTCTACATTCGCAGCTTCGCCGACGGTGACGGTGACGGGACGGGCGACATCGCGGGCGTGCGATCGCGGTTGCCCTACCTGGCCGACCTCGGTATCGACGCCATCTGGTTCAACCCCTGGTACGTGTCGCCGATGGCCGATGCCGGCTATGACATCGCCGACTACCGCAAGGTCGAGCCGCTGTTCGGAACGCTTCCTGACGCAGAAGCTCTTATTGCCGAGGCGCATGCGCTGAACATCAGGGTCATCATCGATGTTGTTCCTAATCACGGGTCTGATGCGCACGTATGGTTTCAGGCTGCACTCGCCGCAGGTCCAGGGTCGCCTGAACGCGACCTGTTCTGGTTTCGTCCCGGCCGCGGTGAAGACGGGGAGCTGCCCCCCAACGACTGGAACTCCATCTTCGGTGGGCCGGGCTGGACCAGGATCACCGAGCCCGACGGCAGCCCGGGGGAGTGGTACCTGCATCTGTTTGCGCCCGAGCAACCCGACTTCAACTGGGGAAACCCGGCTGTACACGCCGAGTTCCTCGATGTGCTGCGCTTCTGGCTCGACCGCGGCGCGGACGGTGTTCGCATCGACTCCGCAGCGTTGCTGGCGAAGGATCCGGAGTTGCGGGAGGTCCCAGCCGAGGGTTCGGGGAAGCAACATCCGTTCATCGACCTCGACGAAGTGCATGAGGTCTACCGCGAATGGCGACGCCTGACTGACAGCTACCCCGGCGATCGAATCCTGATCGGCGAGGTGTGGTTGCCCGACCGCGAACGCTTCACTCGCTACCTTCGCCCAGACGAGCTGCACACTGCCTTCAACTTCGATTTCCTCGGCTGCGCCTGGGCCGCGGATCGCATCCGCACCGTTATTGACGAGACCCTCGCCGATCACGCGCCAGTAGGTGCACCCCCGACGTGGGTGTTGTCGAACCACGACGTCGTGCGTCACGTCACTCGCTACGGCCGCTCAGACACATCGTTCTCGATGGACAATCGCCGCCTAGGTGAGTTCAGCGATCTCGAGCTCGGTACGCGACGTGCTCGGGCGGCTGTGTTGGTGACGATGGCGTTGCCCGGCGCGGTCTACATCTACCAGGGCGAAGAGCTCGGCCTCTGGGAGGTCGAAGATCTGCCCACCGCATTGCTGCAAGACCCGATCTGGTCGCGCAGCGGTTACACCGATCGCGGGCGCGACGGTTGCCGGGTGCCGATTCCGTGGGACGGCGATGCGTCGCCGTTCGGATTCGGCGCGGCGGGCAGTGAGCCGTGGCTGCCACAGCCGGCGGGGTGGAAAACCCTTACTGTCGCGGCGGAAACCGGCGATCCAGAATCGATGCTCGAGTTGTACCGCGCAGCGTTGCACATACGCCGAGCGACTCCTTCGCTCGGGCCTGGCCCGTTGTCGTGGCTGCCATCGGCTCCGGGAGTGGTGACGTTTGCGCGAGGCGACGACTTCGTGTGCATCGCCAACACGTCGCAACTGCCGGTCGCGCTGCCCAAGCACAACGCAGTGCTGTTGGCGAGCGCTCCTCTCGAGAACTCCCTGTTGCCCGCTGACGCAGCGGCGTGGTTGCGGTGCTGAAGCGCGTGCTGGTCACCGGGGCCGGTGGTCGGCTCGGGCGTCATGTATTGGCGGCGTGTGCCGACGCGGGCATCGCCACGAAGGCGCTCGCGTTAGACCACGACGCGACGCCCGCAATTGAGGCTGACGAGGTCTTCATCGGTGACGCACGCGACGTGCTGCTCGTCCGTAACGCCGTCGCCGACGTTGGCGCCGTCATACATCTCGCGGCCATTCCATCTCCCGCCGGTGGCACCGCCGAGGAGGTGTTCGGCGGCAACACTGCCGCGACGTTCACGGTTCTCGAGCAGGCGGCTAGCGCGGGCGTTCGACGGGCGGTCATTGCGGGGAGCCACGCGGCGACCGGGATGCCGTTCGCGCCTACGAAACGGGTACCCGCCTACCTCCCGATCGACGAGCAGCTCCCGCTTCAGGTAGAAGATCCCTATGCGCTCTCCAAGCACGTCGACGAGCTGACCGCGGCGATGATGTGGTGGCGGCACAACCTCAGCGTGGTCGCCGTCCGTTTCCCCTTCCTTGGCGACGTCGGCGAACGGCTGCCGCGACGGGCGCAACAGTTCGCAATCGATCCCGCGTCGGGGACAGCTGACCTGTGGGGTTACCTCGATTACCGCGATGCCGCCGCGGTTTGCCTCGCCGCGCTCACCCCTCGTCGTCCCGGCTGTCATGTTGTGACTGTCGCGGCACCTACGACACTTGCCCCGTATCCGACCGAGCAACTACTCGACGCGTTCTTGCCACACGTGCCGCGTCGCGTCCCCTTCGCGGATCGCACTGCACCGTTTGACGTCTCCCGCGCTCGCGAGCTGTTCGGATTCGACCCTCGCTACATCTGGCCGGTCGACGCGCGCGATCTCGACCAGGCGTCGGCATGACCACCGCGCTGAACGAGTCGCCATGGGTTGACCGAGATGCCCTGCGCATCACCGGCATCCGTGCCATCGTCACGGCGCCCGAAGGCATCCCGCTGGTGGTGGTGAAAGTCGAGACATCGGACGACGGTTTGTACGGGCTCGGGTGCGCGACCTTCACGCAGCGTTGGCAAGCGGTGGTCGCCGCGGTCAATCAGGGTGTCGCACCGATGGCAGTTGGCCGGCATCCGGCCGACATCGAGGACCTCACCCGGGCTATGTATTACTCGTCGTACTGGCGAAACGGTCCAGTGCTGAACAACGCGCTGTCGGGTCTCGACATGGCGCTGTGGGACATCGCGGGCAAGCGCCATGGCGTGCCGGTCTACGAGCTGCTTGGCGGCCGGGTGCGCGCCGCGGCACTTACCTATTTGCACGCCGCTGGCGCTACCGTGCACGACACGATCGAGCACGCGGCCGCCATCGTCGCGCTGGGCTGGACGCACGTCCGGCTGCAGACAGGTCAGCCGGGGCTCGGCACCTACGGCGCGCCGGGTTCGCGCGACGCCTACCCGAATGCGCCGTATCCCGACGGCTGGAACGTGGAGCATTACCTGCGCACGACCCCTGAGCTGTTCGCACACGCCCGCCGCGAACTCGGTGCTGAGGTCGAACTTCTGCACGACGTCCATAGCCGGCTGACTCCCACGCAGGCAGTACTGCTTGCCAGGCGGCTCGAAGAGCACCGGCTGTTCTTCCTTGAAGACGTCGTTGCGCCCGAGCACTACGACCGGCTCACAGAGGTGCGGGCGGCCTCACCCGTACCGATCGCCGTCGGCGAACTCCTGTCGTCGGTCGGCGAGGCAGCGGCATTGGTGCGCGAGCACGCGGTCGACTATCTGCGCGTCCACGTGTCCGCCGTCGGCGGTCTCACGCCCGCCCGCAAGCTGGCCGCGATGTGCGAGCTGGTCGGCGTCCAGACGGCTTGGCACGCGCCGGGCGACGTCTCACCGATCGGGGCGGCAGCGAACGTGGCGCTCGACGTGACGTCGTATGCGTTCGGCATCCAGGAGGCCCACAACTTCTCCGACGCCGCTCTTGAGGTCTTCCCGGGCACGCTGACGGCGGTCGCCGGCTACCTCACCCCATCGCCGGCACCCGGCTGGGGCGTCGACCTCGACGAGGCGGCGGCCGGCCGGTTCCAGCCCGGAGCGCCCGCCTACGGCGCTTCCGCCTTCGTGGTCCGCGCGCCCGACGGCTCGCTGCGCGCTCCGTAATCGCTCTGCGCGAACCAATTGAGTGATCCGAGCGTCGGATCGGGTAGAAGCAGAGCACGCGTGCGCCCGGATTGTCGCCATTCTCCCCTTCTCTGAGCGTGACGTCAGGAACATCAACGGTCCTGAAGCGTTGTAACAAGAGCACGAACCCTATGAAGGAGACAGCCATCACTACGCGCGACCGCCAGCGGACGGCGAACCAGCCCATCACCAGCGACCCGAAGGTTGCTCGTGACGAGGCTGAGCTCGTGCTGGACGCCGGTACCCTAGATGATCTTGAAACTGACACTGCTGATCTTGAGACCGAGGCCGTCGAGCCGACCATCGTCGACTCCGAAGAGCCCGATCTGGATTCCGATGAGCCAGGCGTATCGGCCGACCCGGTCCGCAACTACCTCAACGAGATTGGCCGCACCGCGCTGCTCGATGCAGCTCAGGAGGTCGAGCTCTCGAAGCGGATCGAGGCCGGCGTCTACGCCGAGCACAAGCTCGCCGGAAAGCTGACGGCGCGCCAGCGGCGTGAGCTCGAGGCGATCGCCGCCGACGGCGCGCTCGCTAAGGCGCACATGCTCGAGGCGAACCTGCGCCTGGTCGTGTCGGTGGCGAAGCGCTACTCCAACCGCGGCATGTCGTTCCTCGACGTCGTCCAGGAAGGCAACCTCGGCCTGATTCGCGCTGTCGAGAAGTTCGACTA
>DATCFU010000238.1:0-22468 GCA_036509315.1 Acidothermaceae bacterium | reverse complement strand
GCCCATCCGGACGACGAGTCCAGCAAGGGCGCCGCGACGATGGCCCGTTATGTGGCCGAGGGCGTCGACGTCTTGGTGGTCACGCTGACGGGCGGCGAGCGCGGCTCGATCTTGAATCCGGCGATGGATCGTCCTGACGTCGTCGACGACCTGCCCAACGTGCGTCGGGCGGAGATGGCCGAGGCGGCGCGCATCCTCGGCGTCCGGCATATCTGGCTCGGCTTCGTCGACTCCGGGCTGCCCGAGGGCGACCCGCTACCGCCGCTGCCGGAGGGCTGCTTCGCGCTCCAGCCGCTCGAGGTTGCATCCGCGCCGCTGGTCGAGTTGATTAGGCGCGAGCGGCCGCATGTCGTGACCACGTACGACGAGAGAGGCGGCTATCCGCATCCCGACCACGTCATGTGTCACAACGTCACTATCGAGGCGTTCGACGCCGCCGGCGATCCCGACCGTTACCCCGGTACGGGCGAGCCATGGCAGCCGCTGAAGCTCTACTACCACTGGACTTTCCATCTCGAACGATTCCAAGCCATGCACGACGCGATGGTGGCCCGCGGGCTCGAGTCGCCGTATGCGCAGCGGCTGGCCGAGTGGGTCGTGAAAGAGGAAGACCAGAACCGGATCACGACTCGGGTGCCGAGTGCGCCGTGGTACGAGACCCGGACGAAGGCGCTGCTGGCACACGCGACGCAGGTCGATCCCAACGGACCTTGGTTCGACGTCCCTCTCGACATCCAGCAAGAAGCGTGGCCCACTGAGGACTACGAGTTGGCGCGGTCCCTGGTCAACTCGACGATCCCCGAAGACGACCTGTTTGCAGGTCTGCGTGAGGATGCCAGAACATGACCAGTCTCGCACTCCACTCCGCGACCGCCGCCGCCGACACGACGGCTAAGAACGCCAACGGGTCGCTGGGCTTGCTGGTGTTTCTGGTGCTCGCGGTCGCTGTCGTCTTCTTGCTGCGTTCGATGACGAAGCATCTGAAAAAGGTCGACAAGATCAACTTCGACGACCAGCCCGCGGAAACCAAGGCGCCGGGCCCGCGCACTCCCCGCCCCTAGTTGCTCACCAGTCGGGCGGGGTTCTGCGGTCGGCGTTGCGTTTGGCGTTCGCCTTCTTGTCGGTGAGCCGGCGCTCGATCGCGCCGCGCGATGGCACGGTCGGACGACGGGTGCGCGGGGGAGGTGCCAATGCGCCGCGTAGTAACGACACCAGACGAGCCGCTGCGGCCTCACGGTTTCGCAGTTGCGAGCGATGTTCGGAGGCCGCCACGACAAGGACGCCGTCGGTGAGCCGACCGCCGAGTCGCGAGATCGCGCGCTCGCGCAGAAAGGGCGGGACCGAGGGACTGGTTGCGACGTCGAACGACAACTCGACGCGGCTGTCCGTGGTGTTGACGCCCTGACCGCCTGGTCCGCTCGATCGGGAGAAGCGCCACCGCAGTTCACCGGCAGGTATGGTCACCCGCGGCGAGACGACGAGATCGGACACGACATCGGGCACGGCTCGATTATCCGGTCAGCTGCCCCGCGGTGGCCTTCCTGGCGGGAATCGGACGTGGCTGGCCGCGTCCGAAATCCGCCAGCAGATTGTCGTACCGAGGGTGCATGCTCGTACGCATGATGACTGAGGACGCCTGCTACTTGGCGCTATCGAGCCGCGATTCGAGGTTCGACGGGTGGTTCTTCGCCGCCGTGTTGACCACGGGCATCTATTGCCGGCCTAGCTGCCCGGCGATGACGCCGAAGCGAACCAATGTGCGATTCCTGCCAACCGCAGCGGCAGCTCAAGAGGCCGGGTTCCGCGCTTGCAAGAGATGCCGACCCGACGCTGTCCCGGGATCGCCAGAGTGGAACGTGCGAGCCGATCTCGTCGGCCGCGCGATGCGGCACATCGCTGACGGTGTGGTCGATCGCGAAGGCGTCGCTGGTCTCGCGCGCCGGCTTGGCTACAGCGAACGGCACGTGAACCGGCAGCTCGTCGCGGAGGTCGGTGCTGGCCCGATCGCGTTGGCGCGCGCACAACGATCGCAGACTGCGCGACTACTGCTCGAAACAACCGAGGTGCCGATCGGTGATGTCGCGTTCGCGGCAGGCTTCGCCAGCGTGCGCCAATTCAACGACACAGTGCGCGAGGTCTTTGCACTCACGCCAACACAACTGCGGGCAAGCAGAAAACCAGCAGACCGGACGCCGACACCTGGCGCGCTGCACTTGCGACTGCCATTCCGACGGCCATTCGCGCCGACGCTCATCTTCGAGTTCCTTGCGACTCGAGCGGTTCCAGGGGTCGAGCAGGGCAGCGACTCGTGGTACCGGCGCACTCTTGGTCTCACTCACGGGAGCGCGATCATCGAGGTTGGTGACCGTGGCGGCTCCGCCGAGGCGTGGGTTAAGCAGGGTTGGACTCCCTTGCGGCTCGAGCTCTCCGACTTGCGCGATCTCGCGTCTGCGGTGGCGCGCTGCCGGCGACTGCTCGATCTGGACGCCGACGCGCAGGCCGTCGCCGAGGCGTTGGGTGATGACCCGATCCTCGGTGCGGCGATCTGCGCTGAACCAGGTCGACGCAGTCCCGGACACGTCGACGGGTTCGAGCTGGCGGTGCGTGCCGTACTTGGACAGCAGGTCAGCGTCGCGGGAGCACGCACTCTCGCAGCGCGCCTCGTCGCCGCGCACGGCGAGCCGCTCACAACAGCGAATGGTGAGCTGACGCATCTGTTCCCGACGGCCGAACAAGTCGCCGCTGCGGATCCAGCAACGTTGTCCCTCACACAGGCCAGAGCCGCGTCGTTGATCGGCCTCGCGCGTGCAGTTGCTGGCGGCGACATCGATCTCGATCCCGGCGCCGATCGCGACCGCACGGCCGCCCAATTGCTCGCGCTGCCCGGCATCGGTCCGTGGACCGTGAGTTACATCCGCATGCGCGCACTTGCCGATCCCGACGTGTTCATGGCAAGTGATCTCGGGGTGCGACGCGGATTACAGGAGCTCGGATTTAGTGGGGGGCTCGCTGACATCGAGAAACTTGCGCATGGCTGGCGGCCATGGCGGTCGTACGCGCTCGCGCACATCTGGGCCACATCCACCACCCGCCGTCCGGCGCAAGACCTACGCGAGGAGAAGAGCGCATGAGCGTCCAGACCTGCTTCACTGTGTTGCCGAGCCCGATCGGTGAGCTGCTCGTGGTCGGCGCCGACGACGCGTCCGCGCAGTTTGCGATCTCCGGGTTGTTCATGACCGGGCAGCGATACGAGCCGACGCTGCGGCCTGAGTGGGTTCGCGACGCGAACCGGTTCGCGGACGCCGAGAAGCAGCTCGACGCGTACTTCGGTGGCGACCTGACGGACTTCGACCTTCCGTTGGCGGCCCGCGGTAGCGAGTTCCAACGGTCGGTATGGACGGCGCTGTGCGACATCCCGTTGGGCGCGACTCGGGCCTATGGGCAGATCGCGCAACAGGTGGCCGACAAGACGAAGACGCGAGCAGTCGCTGCGGCGATCGGACGCAATCCGATCGGCATCGTGGTGCCGTGCCATCGCGTCATCGGCGCCGACGGCTCGCTTACCGGCTACGCCGGCGGACTCGACCGCAAGCGCTGGTTGCTCGACCACGAGGCAAGGGTGTCGGGCGCTTCTCTGCTGTAACGCCTCGCTCCGCGCTCAGATCGGGCAACACGTAGCCGATGGGGGTACGTGGACACCGCGACCCAGTTCGAGATTGGCAGTTTCACCGCAGCACTGCTCGACGCGCTGCCGGATGCCACCGCTGTGCTCGACCGCTTGGGCACGATCGTCGCGGTCAACGCCGCGTGGCGGATGTTTGCGCTCGACAACGATGGGTCGCCAGGCACGACTTCTGTGGGCGTGAGCTATCTCGAAGTGTGTGAACGCGCCGCGGCCGCTGGCTGCCTTGACGCGGTGGAGGTCCTCGGCGGCTTTCGTTCGGTGCTGGCAGGGGACACCGTCGAGAGCGACCACGAGTACGCGTGCCCTTCGCCAGAGGTCGGTCGGTGGTTCACCCTGAGGATCACACCGATCGGCGGTCCGATCGGAGGCGTCCTCGCGTCGCACGTCAACATAAGCCGACGCAAGATGTCCGAACTGGAATTCGCGCACCAGGCCTCGCACGATGCGCTGACTGGCTTGGCGAACAGGGTGCTGTTCGCTGAGAGGCTCGCAGTGGCAATGACCGGACGGCTCGGCCGGCCGCACACTGCGGATGTCGGGCTGCTCTACATCGACCTTGATGGCTTCAAGCCCATCAACGACAGTTACGGCCACGAGGCCGGTGACGAGGTCTTGCAGACGGTCGCGCATCGGCTGTCCACGCACGTACGCCCGCAAGATAGCGTCGGCAGGCTTGGAGGCGACGAGTTCGCGGTGTGCGCCCCGCGCGTCGATGCGGCGGCGCTGTCGGCGTTGGCCGGTCGGATTGATCGGGCGCTTGCCGAGCCGCACCGAATTCACGGCCGCAATGTCGTCGTTAGGGGCAGCGTTGGCATGTACCTCGGCGCGGCCGGGGACGCCGCGGCGGACGCGCTCGATGCTGCCGACCGAGCCATGTACGCCGTCAAGAACCTGCGACCGCACCGCATCTCCTCGGCTGGGTGATCGCGCCCTCAATCTCGCGGCGCCGTCTCGTGAGATTGAATGGAAGAGTGACGAATCGGCTGGCGGGTGAAACCAGTCCGTACCTCTTGCAGCACAAAGATAACCCGGTCGACTGGTGGCCGTGGTCGCCGGCAGCATTCGACGAGGCGCGCAGCCGCGGCGTCCCGGTGCTCCTCTCCGTGGGTTACGCGGCCTGTCACTGGTGTCATGTGATGGCCCACGAGTCGTTCGAGGACGCCGTCACGGCCGCGCAAATGAACGAGCACTTCGTGTGCATCAAGGTCGATCGCGAAGAACGGCCCGACGTCGACGCGATCTACATGGATGCAACCCAGGCGCTCACCGGTCACGGTGGCTGGCCGATGACGTGTTTCCTTACGCCGGAAGGCCAGCCCTTCTACTGCGGAACGTATTACCCGAACCGTCCGCTGCAAGGGATGCCGTCCTTTCGCCAGGTTCTCGAGGCCGTCGCACAGGCGTGGGTCGATCGCCGCGACGAGTTGACTAATGCGGGCGCTGACGTCGTGCGGTTGCTGGGCGAACGCGCCGCCGTGCCGGCCGAGCAGACGCCTCCGGACGCCGACATCCTCGAAGCGGCCGTTGCGTCCTTGCGTTCCGACTTCGACCCGGCACACGGCGGATTCGGCGGCGCGCCCAAGTTCCCGCCGTCCGCCGCGCTCGAGTTCTTGCTCCGGCACGGGTCGCTCGGCGCGCTGGAGATGGTCGCTGACACGTGCACGGCGATGGCGCGCGGCGGCATGTACGACCAGCTGGCCGGCGGGTTTGCGCGCTACAGCGTCGACAACGCATGGGTCGTACCGCATTTCGAGAAGATGCTCTACGACAACGCGCAGTTGGTACGTATCTACGCACATTGGTGGCGAGCGACAGGTTCGCCGTTGGCGCGACGCATCGCGATCGAGACCGCGCAATTCATGATTGGCGACCTGCACACTCCCGAAGGTGGCTTCGCTTCCGCGCTCGACGCCGACACCAACGGTGTCGAAGGTTCGACGTATGTGTGGACGCGCGGCCAGCTGCTCGATGTGCTCGGTGTCGACGACGCGCAGTGGGCCGCGGACCTGTTGGTAGTCACCGCTGCCGGCACGTTCGAGCATGGCTCGTCGGTGTTGCAGTTTCCAGCTGACCCGGACGACGAGGGGCAGTGGTCGCGGGTTCGCGCAATGTTGCTCGATGCGCGCCGCAAGCGCCCGCAGCCGGGTCGTGACGACAAGGTCGTCGCCGCATGGAACGGCCTCGCGATCGCCGCACTTGCCGAAGCTGGCGTGCTTTTTGATCACGCCGACTTCATCGACGCCGCAGTAGGTGCAGCGCACCTGCTGATCGACGTCCATCTCGTGGGCGGTCGGCTGCGCAGGGTTTCGCGCGATGGAGTGGTCGGGCAGCCGGCCGGCGTTCTCGAGGACTACGCGGATGTCGCCGAGGGATTGCTCGTGCTCGCACAGGTGATGGGCTCGCGCGAATATCTCGACCACGCAGGCGTGCTGCTCGATGCGTGCCTTTCGCATTTTGCCGATGGGTCCGGTGGCTTCTTCGACACTGCGGACGATGCGGAGACTCTGGTGCGGCGGCCGCAGAATCTGACGGACGACGCAACGCCGGCCGGGCAGTCCGCGCTCGCGCAGGCGTTGCTCACCTATGCCGCGTTGACCGGGTCGACGGCGCATCGCGCTGCAGCCGAAGCCGCACTGGGTGCGACGCGGGTGCTTGGCGGCAGGTATCCGCGCGCCGCCGGCTGGGGGCTCGCCGCCGCTGCTGCACTGCTCGCTGGCCCCGCCGAGATCGCGATCGTCGGTGCGGGGAACGGCGTCGGTGCGGAGACCGGTGACATGACCGGCCTCGAGCGCGCGGCGTGGATGTCGACGTCGCCGGGCTCGGTGATCGCTGTCGCCCGAGGCACCGGAGAATCCGTGTGGGCGCCACTACTCGAGGATCGCGGCGCGATCGACGGCTTGCCGACCGCCTACGTCTGCCGGCAGTTCGTCTGCCTGCGGCCCGTCACCACGGTGGAAGAGTTCGCGACCGCCTTGCGTGCCTGAGCCAGACGAATCAGATGTGACGGATACCGCCCTCCAAGGGCGGTAAACGTCCGCGCTCTCGGGCGGAAAGCCAAGCGGACCTCACGCTGAGAGCGAACAGGCGTCAATCGACGTTGTGCTTACTGTGTAAGCATGTAATCATCCGAGCATGACAACTCAGAACACTGACGAGGTCGCCCGCGGCTGGTTCGCGGGACGGCTGCCGTCCGATTGGTTCGTGGGCGCTCCCGAAGTCACGGTCGACCGCGAAGAGATCATCGTTATCGGCGAACTCGCCCAGCCCGAGCTTGCGGCCGACGCGAGCGACCAGGAGCGCGCCGCGGCCTGGGCCGGGCGGATCAAGGCGTTTCGCGAGCAGACCCGCGGGCAGCGCATCGAGATCGCGGCCGAGGCCGAGCATCGGTTGGACCGTCGTATCGCATGGGGCGCGAAGTGCGGCGAGCGGCGCGAGATCTTCACCAGCCTCTCGGTACCGGTGATGACCCGCCTGCGCCAGCGCGATCGGCTCGTGCTCGACACCCCCGTCGACGCCGGTGTGGCCCGCAGCCGCAGCGACGCACTCGCGTGGTGCGTGCGCCTGGTCGGCAAGAACACCGATGAGTGGCTGGGCCAGCTGCGCGAGGCGCTTCGCACGGTTGAGCAAGTGCGGGACGCCGGCCCCTCGTCGTCCTAGTTACGACGCCCCGCCGTCGTAGCGACGCCACTCCTCGTCGTCCTACTTAGCACCACCCATCGCAGTGCGCCCACCTTCGCGAGAACTCTTCCCCGTGCGGGGTAAGGTTCGGCCAAGAAGTAATGGGCGCGTTGTCGTGCCCAGGCCCGGAGCTGTTAACGCCGCGTCCCTGGCGCGGCTGACACGGGTGCGCGATGGGAGGTGCCGTCCACCACATGGATGTGCGCGGCTTCCTCTACGGGGCTTACGAGCGCCGGATCGCCGCTGAGTTGACGCCCGACCGGGTCCCGCGCCACGTAGGGGTCATCCTCGACGGCAACCGTCGCTGGGCGAAGGCGCTCGGGGTTGGCGTCGCGTCGGGCCACCGCAAGGGCGCCGCGAAGATCGACGAGTTCCTCGGCTGGTGCTCCGAGCTACATATCGAGGTCGTCACGCTGTGGCTGCTGTCGACGGACAACCTGAACCGGCCCGAGGACGAGCTCGCACCCCTGTTCCAGATCATCGAGGACGCCGTGAGCGAGTTGGCGGTCGGCCGCCGCTGGCTGATCAACCCGGTCGGAGCGCTCGATCTGCTCCCCGACGCCACCGCGAGGTCCCTCAAAGAGGCCCAGGATGCGACCGCCGACCTGACTGGGCTGATCGTGAACGTGGCCGTGGGGTACGGCGGCCGGCGCGAGATCGCCGACGCGGTCCGGGCCCTCCTCCACGAGCACGCCGGCCGTGGCACCAGCATCGAAGATTTGGCCAATTTGCTCGATATTGACCATATTGCCGACCACCTGTACACCAAGGGCCAGCCGGACCCGGACCTGGTGATCCGCACCTCGGGGGAGCAGCGGTTGTCAGGGTTCCTGCTGTGGCAGTCGGCCCACTCCGAGCTGTTCTTCTGTGAGGCCTACTGGCCGGACTTTCGACGGGTCGACTTCTTGCGCGCGGTTCGCGCCTACGCCGAACGCGAGCGCCGCTTCGGCTCGTAGCCGGTGGAGCTTTCCCAGGCCAGTTGCGAACTACACGCGCCGGTGCGCGAGGTCGAAATTGCTGACACCTCGCGCCGGGATCTGATCTACGAGATGGACGACGAGATGGACGACCGTCGGTGGTCGTTTCGTGAAACCTCCACGTCGATTCGGGTGGCGATTCGCGCCTTCGATTTGCGACTACTCATATGACGAGAACGCGACGTCGCACAAGAGCATCGAAGTGACGGAACACGGCCGGTGCATCAAATCGAAATGTTCGACAGTGAGACATGTGTCTCGACATCAAGATAGTGGATAGAGTTGCACGACGCTTCGCAACGTCCAGCGCAACTGTGCACAACGTGCGACGGATGGACGCGATGTGTTGTAGCGTGCAGAACGCAAGCAGGTGTTCACGGCTCGTCGATGTTGAGCGAGCGGCGCAGCTATAGACGGTGAAGCCGAGTGAGTCTGCAACGGTGAGCTGAAGGCGAGAACGCCTTGGTTTGAAGCAATATCTCCATCTGTCGACAAAGTGTCAGTTACTCTTCCTCACGAAGAGTTACCAATCGAACGCTCTCGGTACGGCCGCAAAAGGCCCGCGTACGTAGAGTTCTTGCAATGCCAGTGATAAATCTTCGGCTCAGTAGTCACAACAATCACTCGCACGGCCTGCTGTGACATGCCTCACCGCTCTGGGCTTTGCGTCCGCGCATTCATTCATGCATGCTGCCAATACACCCCGTGCATTTCGGCCGGTTCTTGCGGTCCGTTGCACGACGTATCGCTCTCAGACGCGCATTAGCGCTGCGATACATGGTTGACCATCTTGTTTGGTTTGACCTGGGTTGTTCAGAAGCACTGCTCCTCAGTAAGCACTGCAACTTTCACAGGTACTGCGGGATTGCTCGCATGCTTGCTCCCGAAAGGAACTCATTCCAATGAGCCGGATACCGGCCCCCGGTGCGATCGTCGGTACAACGACGGTCTCCGCCGTTCTTGCGTTGTGTTTGCTCGGCGGTGTCGGTGCCACAGCACCGGCAGCCGCCGACGAGACAACGACAGCTCCAAGCACGATCGGTGCAAGTTTCATCGCTTCCGAGAACACTGCAAGCGAAGTTGGTGTCACAACATGGAGCACTGCAAGTGAAGGTCTCACAACTACGGCATCGGTTCTTTCCGGTGTGATGACGAACGCGGTCATGACAGCGAACGCTGCAACTGCTACCGACACTGCAACGAACGAGAGTGCAGGCACGGCAGCATCGATCGAAACAATGCAGACACTTGGTCTTGCGGGTGGCGTCGCATCAGAACAAATTCCTGCGGCGGCCATGCTCTCGCGTAACGCGGCGGCAGCTCCCGCAACTGCTCCGGCAGGAGCCGCTTCGGTGGCAAAGAAGGTCGCTGCACCGAAGCCGGCCGTAGCGGCAATCACCGGTACGCCACTCCAGATCGCCCACACCATCGCGACCCAAGCGGGGTTGAATCAGCAGCAGTGGGTCTGCCTCGACTCCCTGTGGTACCAGGAGAGCAAGTTCGAGACGAACGCGCGTAACTGGCGCTCGGGCGCCTTCGGGATCCCTCAGGCGCTGCCGGCCTCGCGGATGGCCAGCGCAGGCGCCGACTGGCGCAGCAACCCGGCCACCCAGATCAAGTGGGGCCTGAGCTACATCGACGTCCGGTACGGCACGGCGTGCAACGCCTGGGCCCACTGGGAGCGCGACCGCTGGTACTGAGCCGCCGGAACTGGGCCGCCGGAACCGGGCCGCCGGAACTGGGCCGCCGGAACTGGGCCGCCGGAACTAGGCCGACCCGGTGAAGTTCGGTTCCGGTACCGAGACCTGGTCTGGTGCTCAGCGATCGTTGGTCGGCATAATTCGGCAGCGGAGTTCGTCGGAGTTCATCGGAGTTCGTCGGAGTTCGCGGCAGCTGCAACGTGTCGGCGCACGTTGCAGCCTGCGACGCCGCTCGATGGAACCGCGTAGCGCGCTAGCGCATCCTAGAGGCATGGACCGGTGGCGGACCCTTGCGATGGCCGGACTGTTTATGGCGAGTCTCGCGATCGTCGGCGGATGCGCGAATCCTCGCGTGACAGTAAATGCCCTATCAGCGGTCATCCCGGTGAGTAGCCCCGCGGTTACCAGCCCCACAGTTTCCAGCCCCGAGGTGTCGAGTCCCGCCGCAGGCAGCCCTGTGCAGTCGAGCGCGGCGGCAAGCAGCGCGACAGCCGCGACGTACGTCGAGGATTCAACCCAGATCAATGGCGCATACACCGCGGATAACGAGCGGCAACTCGTCATCAACTACGTCGCTGGCGACTGCACGGTATCGGCGCACGGCGTGGCGACTGAGACGGCGACTTCGATAACAGTGCACGTCAAGGTGACCACGCGCAATGCGATCTGCGAAGCGATCGGATACATCCGCAATGCCGTCGCGCCATTGGCTGCGCCTTGGGGCCATCGCGTTGTCGTTGACCAGTCGGGTGCCGTCGTGCCAGTTGTGGACGGTGCCTTTCTCCTGAGTCCGTCTTGGCTACCTGCCGGATACCAGGGCGGCCAGATCGTTGCCGGCGGGGCCGACGGGAGGGTCGGCGAGGAACAGGAATGGGGGCCGCCTGAGACGGCGGCAAACTCCTCGGGCCCCACAACGTGCCAACCGACTCCCGCCGTCGTCTCGCTCGCGCAGGGCGACAGTGACCTTCCGCCATATCCGACGCTGCCCGGCACTCAGACGCTCACGAACGGCGCGCTCGCGATTGTTGAACACGACGACCAGGGTGCCCCGACCTTGGACTGGACACCACCCGGCTACCCGGGCAGCTGGATGATCAGACTTCAATCGGTACAGGGGTGCCCCGGCTCCCAGCCGCTCTCACTCGACACATTGCTGAAGATTGCGAACAGCCTGCACTAGATGCCGGGTTCGAACCTCACGGGAACGGTCGTCGGGCGGCGGGTCATCGCTAGCACGTCGAGTGCATCGTCGAGTTGGTCGCGCGTCAGCTTGCCGTCCTCGATGTAGCCGCCTTCGATGACGACTTGGCGGATCGTCTTGTTCTCCGCAAGCGACTGCTTCGCCACCTTCGCGGCCGCCTCGTAGCCGATGTACTTGTTCAGTGGCGTCACAATCGACGGCGATGATTCAGCGAAGATGCGGCAC
This sequence comes from Acidothermaceae bacterium, assembly GCA_036509315.1. GTDB lineage: Bacteria > Actinomycetota > Actinomycetes > Acidothermales > Acidothermaceae > PALSA-607. Next base: position 11,002 of record DATCFU010000238.1, on the reverse strand, counting down.
CGCTCGACGTCCGCTTCGATGCCGTCAATGCAGCGATCGGCGAGCAGCCGGCTGATGTTCGCGAGCAAGCGAATCGACTCGAGCAAGTTGCGCGCCATAATCGGCAGCATCACGTTGAGCTCGAGGTTGCCCGCCGCTCCGCCGAACGCGATGGCCGCGTCGTTACCGATGACCTGCGCGACGACCTGGCAGACCGCCTCGGGCAGCACCGGGTTCACTTTGCCGGGCATGATGGACGATCCCGGCTGCAGGTCGGGCAGGTGGATCTCGGCGAGGCCGGTGCGCGGGCCTGACGACATCCAGCGCAGATCGTTGGCCATCTTGTAGAGGCTGACCGCGATGACGCGCAGCGCTCCACTCGCCTCGACCAGCGCGTCGCGGGAACCCTGCGCCTCGAAGTGGTTGCGAGCCTCCGAAAGTGGCAGTTGAAGCGATGCAGCCAACCGGGCGATCACTCGTTCGGCAAAGCCCGGCGGCGTGTTGATGCCAGTACCCACCGCCGTCCCGCCTAAGGGCAGTTCGCCGACGCGCGGCACTGCGGTAAGTAGCCGTTCAACCCCAAGATGAATCGACGCCGCATAGCCGCCGAACTCCTGGCCGAGCGTCACTGGCGTGGCGTCCATGAGATGGGTGCGGCCGCTCTTCACGACGGTCTCGAACTCCACTGCTTTGCGCGACAACGACGCCGCGAGGTGGTTCAGCGCGGGTATGAGATTCACCAGAATCGACCGGGTCGCAGCGATGTGAATGGCTGACGGGAAGGTGTCGTTCGACGACTGCGACGCGTTCACGTGGTCGTTGGGATGAACGGGCGCGCCGAGCTTCTCGGACGCGAGCGTGGCGATCACTTCGTTAGCGTTCATGTTGCTAGATGTTCCGGAGCCGGTCTGAAAGACGTCGATGGGGAACTGCGAATCCCACTGGCCCCGGGCGACCTCGTTAGCCACCTCGGTGACCGCCTGAGCAACCGCCGGGTCGATGACGCCGAGCTCGGCGTTCACCGTCGCGGCCTCACCCTTGATGGAGGCAAGCGCGGAGATGAGGTCGCGGTCGATCACCAACCCGGAGACGGGGAAGTTCTCGACCGCGCGCTGGGTCTGCGCCCGCCATTTGGCGTCGACCGGGACACGGACGTCGCCCATGCTGTCGTGCTCGAGGCGGTAACGGGGCTCTGAGGTCATGTCTTACTCCAGGCGAGTGCGGTCTGGGGAGGCGAGCGGGTGATCGGCGTGCCGGTGGTCGTAGTCGACGATTGCGTAGCCGCGCAGCTTCGACAGCTGGTGCTCGCTTTCGATGGTGCGGATCGTGCCGCTCTTCGACCGCATGACGAGCGAGCTGGTGACTGCTCCGCCGCCGCGGTACCTGACACCGCGCACTAGTTCGCCGTCGGTGATGCCGGTCGCGACGAAGAACACGTTGTCGGAACGCACCAGGTCGCCGGTGGTGAGGACCGCGTCGAGGTCGTGCCCCGCGTCGAGCGCCTTGACTCGCTCGACCTCGTCGCGCGGCCAGAGCTTGCCTTGAATGACGCCACCAAGACACTTCACGGCACACGCTGCGATAATGCCCTCCGGAGTGCCGCCGATGCCCAGCAGCAAGTCGATGCCCGTACCTTCGCGAGCGGCCATGATCGCGCCGGCCACATCGCCGTCCAGGATGAACTTGATGCGTGCACCTGCGTCACGGATCTCTTTCACCAAGCCTTCGTGCCGCGGACGGTCGAGGACCACGACGGTGACATCCTCGTTCGCGGAGCCATTGGCTTTGGCGATCGCGCGGATGTTCGCGGCGACCGGCGCATTGATATCGACGAAGGGCGCGGCAGCTGGACCGGTCACCAGCTTCTCCATGTAGAACACCGCTGACGGGTCGTACATCGAGCCGCGCTCTGCGACGGCCATCACCGAGATCGCGTTGTTCATGCCCATTGCGGTCAGCCGGGTGCCGTCGATCGGGTCGACCGCGACGTCGGCCTCGGCACCGGTGCCGTCGCCCACTCGTTCGCCGTTGAAGAGCATCGGGGCGTCGTCCTTCTCACCCTCGCCGATGACGACGACGCCGCGCATCGCGACGGTTCCGATGAGTCGTCGCATGGCGTCGACTGCTGCCGCGTCGGCGTCGTTCTTCTCGCCGAGTCCGACCCAGCGGCCGGCGGCCATCGCGGCCGCCTCGGTCACCCGGACGAGCTCAAGAGCGAGGTTGCGATCGGGGGTTTCGGCGGCGCTCATCACCCCACCTCATCCTCGTCGTCGTCTTCCGTCAGGGCACCCGGTCGCTTGGCTGCCAACCGCTGCTTCGCGCCGTCCAGCCACGATTGGCACTGCGCGGCGAGCTGCTCGCCGCGTTCCCACAGCGTGAGCGACATCTCGAGTGGCAGGCCACCAGCCTCGAGTTGTCGCACGACGTCGAGCAGTTCGTCGCGGGCGGCCTCGTAGGAGATGGCTTCGCCAGCGGTGGTCATCGGGGTGCCCTCATGGAGGTCAGCGTAGGCCCGACGGCGCGTCGACCGGGGGGTCGACGAGTGTGACCTTGGCAGCAACCCGACCAGCAGCAAGGCGGACGCCGATTGCATCGCCCGGTGCGACCTGCACGGCCGATCGCAACACCTGCCCATCGGCGTCCTGCACGATGGCATAGCCACGTTCGAGCGTCGCGGCTGGCGACAGGGTGCGAACCCGGGCGAGCAGGTGCGCGACGTCGTCGGTGGCCCGATCGAGGGTGGCGGTCAAGCTGCGCCGGGCACGTGCGAGCGCGTCGGCAAGCTCGAGGGCGCGCCGATCGATGTCGCGCTCTGGCGTGGCGAGCACAGGTCGCATTCGTAGCGCGCGCAGTTCGTCTTGTGCGCGGTCGAGACGAATGGTGATTGTGCGCAGCGCACGATCGCGCAGCAACGAGATGCGCCGCTGCTCTTCGGCCACGTCGGGCACGATCATCTTGCCTGCGTCAGTCGGCGTCGATGCCCGCGCGTCGGCGACGAGATCGAGCAGTGGCGAATCGGGCTCGTGGCCGATCGCGCTGACCACGGGCGTGCGGCAGTCCGACACCGCACGCAGCAGAGTCTCGTCGGAGAACGGCAGCAGGTCCTCGACACTGCCGCCGCCTCGTGCAATGACGATGACGTCAACCTTCTTGTCGGCGTCGAGCGCCTGCACGGCGGCGACGACTTCTGCGACCGCGTATGGCCCTTGCACGGCCACCGCCTCGACGCGGAACTGCACGGCCGGCCAGCGGCGCTTGGCGTTCTCCAGCACGTCGCGTTCAGCGGCCGACCCGCGTCCGCACACGAGCCCGATCGTGCCGGGCAGGAACGGCAGCGCGCGTTTGCGATCGGCGGCGAAGAGCCCTTCCGCGGCGAGCAGGCGCTTGAGCCGTTCGATGCGCGCGAGCAACTCGCCGACGCCGACTGGGCGGATCTCGAGCGCGTGCAGCTGTAGCGTGCCCCGTTGGAGGTAGAACTCGGGCTTTGCCCAGACGACGACTCGGGTGCCCTCGCTGAGCTGGTCGGCCATGGCATCGACGAGTTGTTTCGCGGCCGTCACGCGCAGCGAAATGTCGGTAGCGGGGTCGCGGAGCACGAAAAAGACGGTGTTCGTGCCCGGACGCCGGGTGATCTCGGTCAGTTGACCGTCGACCCAAATACGGCCAAGCCGCCCAATCCACTGCCCGATTGCATTGGCCACAGTGCGCACCGGGAGCGGCGATTCCGCCGAGGATTCCAGAGCCACAACGATGAGCGTAGGGGCAGCTACCCCGGGCGGCCGCGGCCGATCCAGTTGGCACTTACGATGGAGGCATGACGCAGCCCGCGGTGCCTGCTGAGGCAGTATCTGGCAAGCGGGTGCTGCTCGCCCAGCCGCGCGGGTACTGCGCCGGCGTCGAGCGAGCGATCGACAGCGTCGAGAAGGCGCTTGCCGTGCATGGCGCCCCGGTCTACGTGCGCAAGCAGATCGTGCACAACAAGCACGTAGTCGCCGACCTCGAGGCGAAGGGCGCGATCTTCGTCGAGGAGACGGCGGAGGTCCCCGAGGGTTCGATCGTGGTGCTGTCGGCACACGGAGTCGCGCCGACGGTCTACGCCGAGGCGACGCAGCGCAAGTTGCGGACCATCGACGCGACCTGCCCGCTGGTCACCAAGGTGCATCACGAGGCGCGCCGATTCTCTGACGAAGGCCTCGAGATCCTGCTCATCGGTCATGCCGGCCACGAAGAGGTTGTCGGTACTGCTGGCCAGGCGCCCGACAAGGTTAAGCTGGTCGACGGCCCGGTCGACGCCGCGCGAGTTGAAGTGCGCGATCCGTCGCGGGTTGCTTGGTTGTCGCAGACCACGTTGTCGGTCGACGAAACACTTGAGACAGTGCACGCGCTCCGCGCACGGTTCCCCCAGTTGATGGATCCGCCCAGCGACGACATCTGTTATGCGACGCAGAACCGGCAAGGCGCGGTGAAGCAGATCGCCCCGGCGTCCGATCTGGTCATTGTCGTTGGCTCGCGCAACTCGTCCAACTCGGTGCGACTGGTCGAAGTGGCGCTCGAAAGCGGTGCCCGCGCCTCGCACCTGGTCGACGATGCTGGCGAGATCGATGAAGCGTGGCTCGACGGAGTGACGACGGTCGGGCTCACCAGTGGCGCGTCGGTGCCCGACTCGCTCGTGCTCGGCGTGCTGGACTGGTTGTCCGACCGCGGCTACGACGTGGTCGAGGAGATCGAGGCGGTGCGCGAAACATTGACGTTCGCGCTACCCCCGGAGCTGCGGCGCGACATCAAGGCGCGCGCAGAACGCTAAAGCGTCTGCTGGACGTCGATCAGTCGCGATGTGCGGGACAGCTGCGGGTTAGCTGCGCGGCGTGCGACCCGCGCGGTGGCGGTACCAGACGATTGCGGCGGCGATGACCGTGCCGGTCCACAACGTTGGCGCGCCGGTTACGAACGCGTTGCCGATGTAGACGGCCTTGCTGGTGATGAACCCGCCGCTCTGGTCGTGCGTGTCGACGACGCTCAGTGCGGTGATCAGGACGCAGTACAGCAGCGGCGGGGCGAAGATCGAGGTCGGCAAGTCGCGCCGGCGAACAACGAGCGCTCCGACGGCGCTGGTGAAGATGAAGACGAACGCGAAGGCGGCGCCGCGGTGGCCGGCGAGAGCGACCTCGACCAACCCGACGAGCCCGGTGAGCACCAGGATCAAGACGACGACGCCGCGACCCGTGACACCTCTGCCGGAGACCACGTGGCCGGTCTGCGGGCGCGTCTGAGTCGAAGCGCCTGCGGGTGCCGCGGGCCCAGCCGGTGCGGGGGGCGCAGCGGGTGTAGCGGCGGCTTGCGGCCTGGCAGGCTGCCAGGGAGCTGAGGACGACCCGATGAGTTCCACCAGCGCCAAGTCGGGCGCCATGGGCTCCGGTGCCGTCCGGCCGAGGAGAACCGCGCCGGACATCGAAGGGCCGCCCGAGGGCGCTGCCGCTGACGATCCGGGCGTGGCCGAGCCGAGTCGGACCGGGACAGCCGCTAGGTCTGCCTGCGGAGGCGAAAGCGGCTCGAGCACCGGCTCGGCAAAGAGCGGCTCGGCAAAGAGCGGCCCGGCAGGTTCGGACACAGCAGGTTCGGACACGGACCCACGCTAAGCCGCCGAGCCCCCGTTGCGCAGCGCGACTCGCTCATATTGCGCAGCGTGGCTCGCTCATATTTCGCAGCGCGACTCACTCAGCCAGCTGCGTGTTCGCCTGGTTTGAACAGTGGATCGAACAGAGGGTCGGGCATCGGCGGGCGCAGCGAAACGAGCGTCTCGTTGGCCGAGGCAACCAGTTCCGACTTCTGCACCTTGCGGGCAACCAGCTCGATCGGCTTGGGCGCTTCGAGCTCCTCGGTGGTCACCTTCAGGTCGACCAGCCGGCGGGCAGTCGTGAACACGCGTGACTCAAGGGAGGCGACGGTGTCGTTGTAGCTCTGCACGGCGGAGTTGAGTCGGGTGCCGAGCGTCCCGACGTGGCGGCCCATGGTGGACAGCCTCGCGTAGAGCTCGCGACCCAGGGTGAGGACGTCGTGGGCGTTGGCGGCGAGGGCCTCCTGGCGCCAGGTGTAACCGACCGTGCGCAGCAGCGCGATGAGCGTCGCGGGTGTTGCGATGACGACGTTCTTCTCGAACGCGTGCTGCAACAGTGCCGGATCCTGTTCTAGTGCTGCGTTGAGGAACGTCTCGGCCGGGATGAACATCACGACGAACTCAGGGGTGTTCGGCAGCAGGTCCCAGTACGCCTTCGCGCCGAGTTGATCGATGTGATCGCGCAGGTGGCGCGCGTGACGCCTCAAGTGGTGCGCACGCGTTGCCGCAGTCGTCGCAGCGTCGGCGGCTGTGTCGTCGATGGCCATCGCATCGAGAAAGCCGACGAGGGAGACCTTGGCGTCGACGACCACGTGCTTGCCACCGGCCAGGTTGACGATGAGGTCGGGACGCAACATGCCATCGGCAGTGCTCACGGACTGCTGCTCACCGAAGTCGCAGTGTTCGATCATGCCGGCGAAGTCGACCACCTGGCGAAGCTGGTGCTCACCCCACGCGCCACGTGTCTGCGGCGCGCGCAAGGCGGCGACGAGTTGCGACGTCTCTTGCTGCAACTTCTCCGACGTCTTGCCCATCTGGGCGACCTGTGTGCGCAGAGCGGCGTAAGCGTCGGTGCGCTCCTTCTCGACGTCCTTCATCTGCTTTTCGACGTTTGTGAGGGTTTCTTTCAGCGGGCTGACCAGGAGTTCGATCGCCTGCTGCCGCTTTTCAAGATCGCCGGTCGACTCTGCCGTGACCCGCTTGATCAGCTCGTCAGCGCGCTCGATGAACGCTGTGCTGTTCTTGTGCAGCGCGTCGGAAGACAACGCAGCGAAGGTCTCGCGCATCTTCTCTTGTGTGAGATTCGCCAGTTGGAGCTGCTCGGCGGCGTACGTACGCAGCGCCTCGAGCTGCTGCGTGGCGCTGGAGCGGGTCTCGTCGAGAGTGGCCGACAGCGATGCGATGGTTGCGCTCGACCGTGACTTGGCGAGCAGGAAGCCGATCGCGGCGCCCAGCGCGAGGCCGAGTACGAGCAGAATGAGCGAAGTTGCGTTCATGTCTCGCATCGTGGCAGGGGCGTCCGACAAAACTTCGTTATGCCACGCCGAGCGACGGTAGGTCCCCCAGATGCCCATCGAGATCACCCGCGGCCCAGTGCTGATTCGCTCCTGGCATCAGTCGGACGTCGCGGGGCTCGCGCGGGCGGTCTTCGACAGCCTCGACCACCTGCGGCCGTGGATGCCCTGGGCGCGCGAGCTACCGGACAACCGGGCCAAGGTTCGAGCCGCGATGGGCGCCTTCCTTGTCGAGGCCGCCAGCAAGCCCGACGAGTTGGTTGGCCTCTTTACCGGCGGCCAGGTTGCCGGTGGATCAGGGCTGCACCCGCGCATCGGGCCGGGCGGCTACGAGATCGGATATTGGGTGCGCAAGGACCTCACCCGTCGTGGGATCGCGACAGCAGCCACCAACGCCCTGACCGAGCACGCGTTCACGCGGCACGACATCGACCGGGTCGAGATCCGCCACGATCGAGCCAACCTGGCGAGCGAGTGCATCCCGCGCCGGCTGGGCTACGCCCTGGTTGGTGAGGAGCCCAGCGTCATCGCTGCACCCGAGCAAAGCGGCGTCCATCTCATTTGGCGTGTTACCCGCGACGGGTGGATGGCGCGGCAGGGACCGTAGACTCGCCGGTTGTGGCACTTTCCATCGGCATCGTCGGGCTGCCCAACGTCGGCAAATCGACGCTGTTCAATGCGCTGACGAAGAACGATGTGCTCGCCGCGAACTATCCGTTCGCTACGATTGAGCCGAACGTCGGCGTGGTCGGCGTTCCCGACTCTCGGCTCAACGCGCTGGCGGCGTTATACAACTCAGTCAAGATCGTGCCAGCGACCGTGAGCTTCGTCGACATAGCCGGGCTCGTGAAGGGCGCGTCCGAGGGTCAGGGTCTCGGCAATAAGTTCCTCGCGAACATCCGCGAGTCCGACGCGATTTGCCAAGTGACGCGGGTGTTTACGGACCCCGACGTCGCGCATGTCGACGGCCGGGTTAGCCCCAAGGACGACATCGAGACGATCAACACCGAGCTGATCCTGGCCGACCTCCAGACGATCGAGCGGGCGCTACCGCGTCTGGAAAAGGAGACGCGACTCGGTGGTCCCGCGGCGAAGGCGCGAGCCGACATGCTTGCTGCGGTGCGGCACGCTGGGGAGGTGCTCGACGCTGGCACAACGGTGTTCGCGGCCGGTCTCGACCCCGAGCCGCTGCGTGAACTGCAACTGCTGACGTCGAAGCCGTTCCTCTATGTCTTCAATATGGACGACGAGGAGCTGGCCAACGAACCGCTGAAAGCCGAGTTGCGTTCACTCGTCGCACCCGCTGAAGCCATCTTCGTCGACGCGAAAATCGAGTCAGAGCTCATCGAATTGCCGGACGACGAGGCGTTGGAGTTGTTGCAATCGATCGGTCAAACCGAGTCGGGGCTCGCGACACTCGCACGTGTCGGATTTTCGACGCTGGGCTTGCAGACGTACTTGACCGCCGGCCCCAAAGAGTCGCGCGCGTGGACGATTCGTAAGGGTGCGACCGCGCCTGAAGCTGCTGGCGTCATTCACACCGATTTCCAGCGGGGCTTCATCAAAGCCGAGGTTGTCGCGTTCGGCGACTTGATGGCGGCGGGTTCGATGCTCGAGGCGAAGGCGCGTGGCAAGGTGCGCATCGAGGGCAAGGACTACGTGATGGCCGACGGTGACGTCGTCGAGTTCCGCTTCAACGTGTGAAATCACGCATTTGTGCAGGTCAGAGTGGGTGCGATGCCTCCTGGGCCGTCTCTGGGCCGTCATAGCTTTTGCTGAATGCTGCGGCGAAGAGGTCGCCGGCGGCTTGCCGGGTGCGGTCCTCGGCTGACGGCCACAGGTGTGCGTAGGTGTTCAGGGTTGTGGTTGCCTTCGCGTGCCCGAGCGCCCGTTGCACGGTCACCACGTCGCAGCCCGCCGCGATCAGGCCCGAGGCGTAGAAGTGGCGAAGGTCGTGCAGGGTCACGCCGCACACCTTCGCGCGACGGCACGCGCGCCGCCATTGATGACCGACCGTGTTCTGATGGGGTGGAGAGCCCGGCGTTGCCTCGAACAGCCACCGGCTCGCGTCCTCACCTTGACGATGCGCAGCGATGTGCTGCGACAACATCTGCAGCAATCCGTCGGCGAGAAAGACTGTGCGCTCGCTACCGTACTTCGGTGCTCGGATCTCGAGCGCGCCGGCGTTCGCCCGTTGCACTTGGCGGTGCACTGCCAACGACCTGGCCAGGAAGTTGACGTCGCCCACCTGTAGCCCGGCAGCCTCACCGAGCCGAAGACCTGCGAATGCCGCGAGCGCAACGAAAGTCCCGAACCACGGCTCGGCCGAGTCGATGATTGCTGCTACTTGCTGGGTAGTCGGAAGCGCCATTGCCGCCTCACGCCGACGATCGCGAGGAAGGACGACGTTGTCGCTCGGATCGACGGCGATGACCTGATCGCGGACGGCTGCACGCAGCACAGAGCGGACGTTGTTGAAACGCGTCTTGACCGTGCCCGGAGCCAAGCCGTCGGCGGACATGCGTTTTACCCAGGTCTCGACATGCGAGCGACGCACGCTCCCCAATGGCGTAGCGCCAAGGCCGGTGCAACGCACCGCGAGCTTCATCGCATGCCGCGTGCCGGTCTCCCACAGTTGCCGAGCCGACCATTCGGCGAAGTAAGTGTTGAGAGTTACCTTGCCGGCGTCCGGGTCGACGTAGGAGCCACGCATCTTGTCGCTCTCGACGGTCGTCAAGAAACGCGTAGCGTCGAACTTTCGGGCGAACGTTCTCGACCGCTCCCGACCATGCGGATCGAAGTAGCGCGCCCGCCAGCGATTTCCTTGCCCGTAGCGAGCAGTACGGACACGCTCGCCGTTGACGCTCTTCTCCCAACGGTCCTCAATGTGTGCCACGGCACCCTTCCTCGGCTTCGCACCAGGGACGCTTCGCGGTGATACCAATCGCCGTTCTTGCAACGGCCGCCGCGCGAAGCCCTCAGCGTATTCCGGCCTCAGGCATTGGGATTAGTGAGTTGAGTAGCCGGCCGAGGCACTGCCAGCCGCCACTCGGCCGGCGGCGATGAAGGCGTCGATGTCGCGGTCGTCGATGCGGACGTGTGCGCCGAGCTTGACGTAGGGGATCCGGCGTTCGGCAATGAGCCGGCGGATGAACCGCGGCTTGGTGCGCAGGCGCTCGGCTGCTTCGTCGACGGTCAGCAGCGACATGTCGGCTCCTTCCGGCAGCCTGACCCGGATATCACCGGTAGGCGGTGGTACAACAATGCCTGGACGATATCACGGATAGTGCTCGTGGCAAGTAGGGGAACAATGTCCAGACGATGTACGGTGTCCAGATGGCGAGACAGCGGAAGACCGCGGCGGTCGCCGGCGAAACGGTGATGCCACAGCCGGACGGGGCGGATCTGAACGAGATCGTTGCGTACAACTTCCGACGCGCGCGGGAGTTGCGCAACCTTACGCAAGACGAGGCCGCGGTGCGCCTCGAGCCCTTCCTTGGCCAGCGGCTGCGCCAGGCGAGCATCTCCGCCATTGAGGGAGCCTTCTCGGGGGAGCGGCGCCGGGAGTTCGACGCTCAGGAGATCCTTGCTTTCGCCCTAGCGTTTGACCTTCCGTTGCTGTGGTTCTTCCTTCCTCCACCCGGCGACCACCGTCGGCTCGCCGGCACGTCGGATCGGGTGAATGAGCTCTATCTGCTGGCGCTGGGCAGGGAGGACCAGCTCGAGGTTCTATACGGCCGGTTCCGCGAGTTAGGACTCCAGGAGCCAAGCGGCGACGACGCCGACCTGGAGAGCCTTCGTGGCGCACCGACCGAACGCGCCTTGATGGACTATCGGCGTCGACGCAAGGAGATGCTGCTGGCGCTGCTCGATGAGTACGCCGACGGCGTCGACG
>DATCFU010000237.1:0-5707 GCA_036509315.1 Acidothermaceae bacterium | reverse complement strand
CGATCGGGGCGGCCGGCGCCGAGGGACGTCTGCCGTGCTGACGACGGCAAACGCCCCTCGCAACCCGCCAAAGCGACGCTGAGGGACGTTTGCAGGCGCCCCGGCCTGACCGCACCCCTTCTTCGTGGCCGTCGTTGACGTCAATGCCCCGGAAACTCCGCCGGCGCCCCGCAGCGCGAAGCGCTGTGTGAGCAGACATCCGGCCGCAGAGCCCGTCCACGGCCCTCCGCGCGGAATCAATCGACCAGAAGGGTTCTGAAATAGTCGTATTCGTCCGAGAGCCCGAAACTGGCAACCTCATGAGAGGCGTTCTAACGCCCGCCGCGATGTGTCTTAGCCTGGATCCGCGAAAGCGCCGGACAACCGGCATGAAAGAAGGGAATGAAAGAGTCCTACATCGAAGGAGTAGCTCTCCACGATGGCCCCGACCATGCGTTGGCGACCCGTGAGGGCGCAGCGAAGCGTTGGATCCGGGGTGCGCGCAGGCCGGCTATTGAGCCTCGAAATAGGCAATACCGGGGTGCCGACGTGCTGTGGTTCAGCGGAAGGCAACATCGTTGGCGGCGTTTTCGCGAGCCGTCTGCGGACCCCGCGGGGTCGGAGAACCCGTGCATGCGCGTGATCTCTTCATGCTGAGAACCGGGAGATCTCACGGTCACCCGCCTGTCGTGATGGAGGGGCGGGTCGTGCGGGGAAGGCTGAGGCCGTAATCCCGTGATGGACGATCGTGAGAAGTCGGATGGTCGCGTAGTACCTGGGAAGCTGCCGAACAACGCCCAAGGCGGGGCGGCGGAGGCGGTGGAGGGAAGGCGATCAGCCAAGGGGAACACGACCAGCGAAACGCGCTCCGGACACGGTGCCGGACAGAGCGCGCTCAGTGGGCTTGGTCGTGTGCGCCGAGTGGCAGCAACGGACAAGGAAGCGCGGTTCACCGCGCTCTTGCATCATGTCGACGTCGATTGTCTGCGGGTGGCGTACTTCGCGCTTCGGCCGAAGGCCGCTCCTGGGGTGGACGGGGTCACGTGGGGGGACTACGGCGTGGATCTCGAGGCGAACCTTCGGGATCTCCATGCTCGGGTTCACAGGGGCGCGTACCGGGCGAGACCGTCACGCAGGGTGTTCATCCCGAAGCCCGATGGGCGGTTGCGGCCGCTCGGGGTCGCCGCGTTGGAGGACAAGATCCTGCAGCGGGCGCTGGTCGAGGCGCTGAACGCCATTTACGAGACGGACTTCCTGGGCTTTTCCTACGGGTTCCGGCCGGGGCGCAGCCCGCATCGCGCGTTGGATGCGCTCGCCGCGGGGATCGTTGGGAAGAAGGTGAACTGGGTGCTCGACGCGGATTTCCGCGACTACTTCTCCAGCCTTGACCATCAGTGGCTGGAGCGGTTCTTGGAGCACCGGATCGCGGACAAGAGGGTCCTGCGGCTGATCCAGAAGTGGATGGCAGCGGGGGTCATTGAGAACGGGTCATGGACGGCGTTCGAGGAAGGTGTACCGCAAGGGGCTTCAGCTTCACCGCTCCTGGCGAACATCTACCTGCACTACGTCTTCGACCTTTGGGCTCACCAGTGGAGAACTCGGCACGCGCACGGCGACGTCGTGATCACGCGTTTCGCGGACGACTTCGTGGTGGGGTTTGAGCATCGGGAGGACGCTGAGCGGTTCTGGGCTGACCTTGGCGACAGGCTCGCGAAGTTCGGTCTGGAGCTGAATGCCGAGAAGACGCGGCTGATCGAGTTCGGACGGCACGCCGCCCGGGATCGAAAGGCTCGTGGGCTTGGCAAGCCTGAGACGTTCCAGTTCCTTGGCTTCACGCACGTGTGCGGGAAGACCAGGAAGTCGGGACGGTTCAAGCTCAAGCGGATCACCGACTCAAAACGGATGCGCGCCAAGCTGCTCGCGGTCAAACGCGAAATGTGGAAGCGGATGCATCTGCCCGTTCCGGAGCAGGGTCGCTGGCTCGCCCGCGTCCTGCAAGGGCACTACAACTATTACGCGGTGCCCGACAACATCGAGGCGCTCAGCGCCTTCCGCTACCAGATCATCCGGCACTGGCTCAAATCGCTTCGGCGACGCAGCCAGAAACACAGGATGGCCTGGACGCGGATGGATCGTCTCGCTGCTCAATGGCTGCCTCTACCGCGCATTCTGCATCCCTGGCCTGAGCAGCGATTCGCCGCCATCACCCAAGGCAGGAGCCCAGTGCGGGTGTGATCACGAACAACGAAAGAGAGACTGATGTAGATAGGTTCTTGAAACGTTGGTGCTGTGCGGGACATGGAGGTTTGGCCCTCCGCTGCCGCTCTGTAAGGGGGAGGCAGCAAACCACCACAAGCTGCTGCGGTCAAAAGCCGCGGTGGTGAGCGTTGTTGGAAAAGGCCTGCCGTTGAGCGGGTCAGGTGTAGACCAGGAAGGCGATCGGAAGAAAACCACTGATGAAGCGTCGAAAGGCTCCAATCGACATCAAAACCGGGCTCGACGCATTAGCCCGGGATGAGTTCGGGGGATACCTGCTTACTGCCCGAATGGTGTCCGGCGTGAAGGTGGCGCGAGCCTGGTCTTGGGTCCCGCATGGAACGTGTGAAACCGACCGTGTCTCGTGTCTGGCTGGCTTCGGCTGGCTGGGGACGCGGGAGAAGCTCAAGTGGCTGAAACCACGAGAGTTAGAGTACCGTTCGGCAGAGTCGGTGGCGGGGCGGCCCGAGTAGCCGTGAAACCGCGTAATGGCGGCGGAGCCAAGGGGCCGCATCATCTTGGTCTGCTGGGCGGCCAACTCCCCAGCAATGGGCAGGAAGAGCCGTCCGGTAGGCCGAGGCCGTTCAGTATCCCCAAAGCAGTTGTTTGGGAGGCCTGGAAGAAGGTCAAGGCCAACAAGGGCGCCGCTGGTGTTGACGGCCAGTCGATCTCGGAGTTTGAGGTGAACCTCAAGGGGAACCTCTACAAGCTCTGGGTGCGATTGTGCTCGGGATCGTATATCCCGCCGGCGGTGATGGAGGTGCAGATACCCAAGCCGGGCGGTGAGGGGTCGAGACGCCTCGGTGTGCCCACCGTGTCAGACCGGATTGCTCAGTGCGCGATAGCCAGTATCTTGGAGCCGTTGGTGGAGCCACATTTCCACCCGGACTCCTTCGGGTATCGTCCTGGGCGCTCGGCCCTTGACGCGGTGGGAGTATGCCGGAAGCGGTGCTGGAAAACCGATTGGCTGTTGGACCTTGACATCCACTCGTTTTTCGACACGATCGATCACGAGCTGCTCCTGCGAGCGGTACGGCATCACTGCGACGAGCCTCACGTGCTGTTGTATGTAGAGCGGTGGCTGAAAGCCCCCGTTCAGCAGCGGGACGGGGTACTCGCCGAACGCGATCAAGGTAGCCCACAAGGCTCTTCGATCTCGCCTCTATTGGCGAACCTGTTTCTGCATTACGCTCTGGATGCGTGGATCGCCCGGGAATTCCCGAGCGTCCGGTTTGAGCGTTACTGCGATGACATGGTGATCCACTGCGTCAGTGAGAACGAGGCCCGGATGCTACGGGCTCGGATCGCGGAACGGCTCGGGGCCTGTGAGCTACAGCTGAACCGTGAGAAGACCCGCATTGTCTACTGCAAAGACGCGAATCGCAAGGGCTCCTACGAGCACGAACAGTTCACGTTCTTGGGGTACACCTTCCGGCCTAGGACGGCGAAGAACAGATACGGCGTACTCTTCGTCACCTTCACCCCGGCGATCTCCCCGACGGCTGTCAAGGCCATCGGGCACACGATCCGCCGCTGGCGACTTCATCGACGCACCGGCACGACCCTCCAAGACCTCGCTGAGGAGATCAACCCCCTCGTGCGAGGATGGGTCATCTACTACGGCCGGTTCTACCCGACCAAGGTGGCTCTGCTTCTCCGGCGCATCAACGAGTACTTGGTGCGCTGGCTGCGATGCAAGTACAAGCGACTGCGCGGCCGTCCCCGACGAGCACGAGAGCTCCTGGCAAAGATCGCGAAACGCGAGCCGGGACTCTTCGCCCACTGGACCGCGGGCGCGCTGCCGTGAGCGGCTAGATGATAGGAGCCGGATGACGGGAGACTGTCACGTCCGGTTCTCAGAGCGCCCGGGGGCGAAACTCCCCCGGGCGACTCACCTAGTCCCGCACGCTGGGATCTGCGCGGGGGGCGGCCAGCAACGGCCGTCCCTACCGCAACCGCGTAGCGGCATCGGTTCCGTCCGAGCCTGACGTTTAAATGTCCTCCTGAGCAGGGACTTTATAGCGATTGTATGTGGCAATCGCGGCCCTGTCAGGAGGTCACCCATATGGTGCACGATGCGGCGGACGTTCCCGAGGGGCCGGTCAACCTCGATGCGGTGCGGGTCGTGTTCAACGAGCAACGACTGGTCAGCGACGCCGGGCTGTTGGTGACCGCGACGCTCGCGGAGCGGCTCGGGATCGAGGAGTTGGTCAACGAGTCGGTGTGGCTGGGGTACCGGACGCCGGGGGCGGCGCTGCCGGGCCGCAAAGTGATGTCGTTGGTGCACGGGATGCTCGCCGGCGCGGACCGGATTGATCAGATGAACGTGCTCAGGGCCGGATCAACGCAGCTGGTGCTTGGGCATCGCGTGATGGCGCCCTCGACACTCGGCACGTTTCTGCGCGCGTTCACGTTCGGGCATGTGCGCCAACTCGACCACGTCCTCGATCAGTCGCTGGCGCGCGCGTGGGAGGTGGGCGCCGGCCCCGGCGAGATGCCGTTGGTGATCGACATCGACAGCTTCATCGGCGAGGTCCACAGCGAGCACAAGCAGGGCGCCGGCTACGGATACACCCGTCAGCTGGGGTATCACCCGATCCTCGCGGTCCGTTCTGATACCGGCGAGGTGCTGCACATCCGCAACCGCAAAGGGAAGGCCAACACCCAGCGCGGCGCCGCACGGTTCGTCGACGAGCTGCTCGCACGCGTCGATCGTGCCGGGCATCACGGCCAGATCGTGATCCGTGCCGACACCGGGTTTGAGAACCACAAGCTCATGGCAGAGCTCGCGCGCCGCGGGATCGAATTCTCGATCGGCGTCAAACTGAGCAACACGATCCGGGCGCTCATCGCCGAGATCCCCGAGACTGACTGGGTCACCATCCCCGACTACCCCGACACCGGGCAGGCACAGATCGCCGAAGCCCGCCTCGGCGACTTCCGGCTCATCGTGCGCCGTACCCGCCTGGTCGGCAAGCAGGCCGAGCTGTGGCCCGATTGGCGCCATCACTGCTTCGCGACCAACCGCACCGTGCCGCTCCTCGTCGCGGATATCGATCATCGCGACCACGCCACGATCGAGCTGGTGATCCGCGACCTCAAAGACCAAGCCCTCGCTCACTTCCCATCCGGACAGATGCACGCCAACAGCGCCTGGACGGTCATCGCCGCGATCGCGCACAACCTCGGACGCTGGACCACGCTGATCGGCCTCCCGCATCGACCGCTGCCGACCGCCCGCGCGCGCCGCCGTCACCACATCCAGATTCCTGCGCGCCTGACCCGCACCAGCCGACAATGGACTCTGCGGCTCCCCGCCCGCTGGCCCTGGCAGACCGACTTCACCACCATCCTCGATGCGATCCGCGCGCTCCGCGTCCGAACCTGACCGCGCGCCGGCGTCACGACCAACACCAGCAGACATCACCGCCCCCCGGCGCGCTCACCCGTGCCCGAAAACGCCCACCAGAAC
>DATCFU010000236.1:0-16590 GCA_036509315.1 Acidothermaceae bacterium | reverse complement strand
CACCGAGGTGCCTCCAACGAATAGACCGAATAGGCGCGCGGACGTCTGCCGTGCGTGCTGATGACTGCGTGGGACAGTAGCGGGAGCGGGCACCTGTTGATAAATCCTGCTGGCAATAAGTTGCGGTCGTAACCAAATCTTATTCAGACGGTGACCGTGATGTCATGATTTGGGCTGTTATGACGGTATCGCTGGAGGCGGGGTGCTGGCGTCCTGCGACGCAATCACCGCGTCGGCAATTGTCCGCATCGAGACCCGCTGGTCCATGGCTGATTGCTGAATCCACCGAAAGGCCTCCGGCTCGCTGAGCTGCCCGGTCGCCTGCAGGATGCCCTTAGCTCGGTCGAGCACTTTGCGGGTCGCCAGTTGTTCCGCCAGGTTGGAGACCTCGGCTCCCAGTGCTGCTACCTCGGCGTAGCGGCTCATGGCCATCTCGATCGCCGGCATCAGGTCGGTGGAGCTGAACGGCTTGACCAGGTAGGCCATCGCGCCGGCGTCGCGGGCCCGTTCGACCAGCTCTCGCTGGGAAAAGGCGGTCAGGATCACGACCGGCGCGATCCCTGCGGCGGCGATCCGTTGCGCGGCGCTAATGCCGTCGAGCACCGGCATCTTGACGTCGAGAATCACCAAGTCGGGCCGTAGTTCTCGCGCGAGCGCGACGGCCTGCTCACCGTCGCCCGCCTCACCCACCACCTCGTAGCCCAGTTCGTCGAGCGTCTCTTTGAGGTCGAGCCGGATCAGCGCTTCGTCCTCGGCGATCACCACCGTGCGCCGAGGCGGCGGTGCTGCGGCAGCGGTCGGCGTCCGCCCGGTCGTTTGAACGCGGGACGGCGATTGGCGGGCCTTCGCAATGTCAGCGGGCGTGGGCACGTGCTTGCCCCCCGCGTCGTCCTCCCGCACGCGGCCAGCCTACCCGCAACGATAGATTGACCCGCGCACTCCAAGCCTTGCCGGGAAGCCGGCGGCAGCCCCGGTAGCCCAACGGCAGAGGCAATGGTCTCAAACACCATCCAGTGTCGGTTCGAATCCGACCCGGGGTACCGAGCGCAGCGAGCGGGGCGGATGAGAACCGCACCCTCAGCAGTGTCGGTTCGAATCCGACCCGGGGTACCGAGCGCAGCTGCCTGACCGCCTACGGGCAACGGCCATTCCTCGGACTGCTTCGCTTTATGCCCTTCGGAACGGCCCTCGCCCTTCGGCTGGCTCCGTTCGCTGCTTGTCTAATGCAGACGTGCGATCCCTCGGCGGGTGCGCTAACCACCGTTAGCTGTAGGCGGGAGTGTCTGTTTCCAACGTGTCGCCTATTCGGTGGACGCGCAGGGTGTTGGTCGAGCCGGTCACGCCGGGCGGGCTACCCGCGACGATGACGACAAGTTCGCCGAGCTGGCAGCGCTCGAGGTCGAGCAGGGCTCGGTCGACCTGGCGCACCATCTGGTCGGTGTGCGAGACCGGGGGCACCAGGAACGTCTCGACGCCCCAGGTGAGCGCGAGCTGGTTTCGGGTGGAACCGACCGGGCTGAACGCGAGTAGCGGGATCGCCGACCGGTACCTCGATAGCCGACGCGCGCTGTCGCCGGTCTCGGTGAACGCCACCAGGTAACGCGCCCCGAGGTCAGCCCCGACTTCGGCGGCCGCGTGCGCGATCGCACCGCCCTTAGTCCGTGCTTTCCCGGCGATTCCCGGGATCGTGTCGAGGGCACCGTCTTCGACGGTGGCGATGATGCGAGCCATCGTTTCGACGGCAAGTGTTGGGTGCGCTCCGACGCTGGTCTCCCCCGACAGCATCAGCGCATCGGCCCCGTCGAGCACGGCGTTGGCAACATCAGACACCTCGGCCCGCGTGGGCCGCGACGCCCCGATCATCGTCTCGAGCATCTGGGTGGCCACGATGACCGGCTTCGCGTTTCGCCGGGCGAGCGCGATCGCCCGCTTCTGCACCAGCGGGACCTGCTCGAGGGGCATCTCCACTCCGAGATCGCCACGCGCAATCATGAAGCCGTCGAAGGCCTCCATGATCTCCTCAAGCCGATCGACCGCCTGAGGCTTCTCGATCTTGGCGATGACGGGAACCCGGCGACCCTCTTCGTCCATGATCTTCGCGACGTCGGCAAAGTCAGCGGCCGACCGTACGAACGAGAGCGCAATCATGTCGGCGCCGATCCGAAGTCCCCAACGCAGGTCGTCGACGTCCTTCTCGCTCATAGCGGGCACCGACAAAGCCGCGCCAGGCACGTTGATCCCCTTGTGGTCGGAGATCGTGCCGCCTTCGATGACCCTCGTGACGACCCGCGGGCCATCAACCGCGACGACCTCCAAGCAGACACGACCGTCGTCGATCAGGATTCGCAGGCCTGGGTGGACGTCGCCGGGCAGCCCGGCGTACGTCGTTGAAGCAAGCACTTTGCTGCCCGAAACGTCCTCGGTGGTGATCGTGAACTCGGCGCCTGCAGCTAACGTCACAGGCCCGCTGGCGAGCCGACCAAGCCGGATCTTCGGACCTTGCAGGTCGACCATGATGCCGACCGCGCGGCCGCTGGCGTCGGACGCCGCACGCACCAGCTTGTAGACCTGCTCGTGATCGACGTGCGTGCCATGGCTGAGGTTCAGCCGCGCGACGTCCATGCCCGCATCAACGAGAGCTCGAATTGCCTCGGGCGAGTAGGTCGCAGGCCCCAAAGTGCAGACGATCTTTGCCCGGCGGCTCATGTAGTCAGCCTAGGGCGGGAGTTCACCGGGCACGCTCCCGGCACGCGGGCAATCAGGTGAGCGGCCGGGCGGTCGACTTGATGGGCACCGGAAGCCGATCGAGGCCGGTAAGGAAATGGTCGACCGACGATGCCGCCGCACGCCCCTCGGCGATGGCCCAGACGATCAGCGACTGGCCACGGCCGGCGTCACCGGCGACGAACACGCCGGGCACATTCGTCGCGTAAGACGAGTTGCGGGCAAGGTTTCCGCGGCTGTCGAGGTCGAGCCGGAACTGCTCCGCCAACGCGCGTTCAGGGCCGGTGAATCCCATCGCGAGCAGCACAAGCTCCGCCGGAATCTCGATTTCCGTACCGGCGATCGCCTCGACTCTTCCGTCGGTCATCACCACTTCGACGACGCGCAGGGCGCGCACATTGCCGGCTCCGTCGGCAAGGAACTCCTCGGTGTTCACCGCGAATTTGCGTTCGCCACCCTCTTCGTGAGCAGAGGACGTGCGCAACATCAGTGGCCAGGTCGGCCACGGAGTAATGGCGGCGCGGCTGCCAGGAGGCTGCGGAAGGATCTCGAGTTGCGTGACCGACGCGGCGCCCTGCCGGTGTGCGGTGCCTAGGCAGTCGGCGCCGGTATCGCCGCCGCCGATGATGATGACGTGCTTGCCGGCAGCGGTGATCGTCGGTTCAACGAGGTCGCCCTGCTGCACCCGGTTCGCGATCGGCAGATACTCCATCGCCTGGTGGATACCGCCAAGGTGCCGCCCGGTGATCGGCAGATCCCGGGCAACTGTCGAACCGATCGCGAGCACGATGGCGTCGTAGCGAGACTTCAGTTCGCGTGCAGTGAGATGGACGCCGATCTCTACCCCCGGCCGGAACCGCGTGCCTTCGGCCGACATCTGGGCAAGTCTGCGGTCGAGGACGGCCTTTTCCATCTTGAATTCCGGGATGCCGTAGCGCAGCAGTCCGCCGATGCGATCGGCGCGTTCGTACACGGCGACCGTGTGACCGGCGCGCGTCAACTGCTGCGCAGCGGCCAGGCCGGCGGGACCGGACCCAACGACAGCGACGGTGTTTCCGGTCTGCCTACCGGGCACCTGCGGCGTTACCCAACCGTCGTCCCATGCACGGTCGGCAATCTCATGCTCGACCTGCTTGATCGCGACCGAACCACCCGTCTGCGACGGATCGATCGCGAGCACGCACGCAGCCTCACACGGTGCCGGGCACAGCCGTCCGGTGACTTCAGGGAAGTTGTTGGTTGCGTGCAGACGCTCCGTGGCCTCCCGCCAGTCCCGCCGCCAGACCAAGTCGTTCCACTCGGGAATCAAATTCCCCAGCGGGCACCCGTTATGACAGAACGGAATACCGCAGTCCATGCATCGACCAGCCTGCTTTTCCAGGCTGGCGTGCGGAAAGGGGTAGTAGACCTCGTTCCAATCCATGATGCGGACGTCGACGGGCCGCGTCTGTGCGGTCTCGCGCGGCGTCGTCAGGAAACCCTTCGGGTCAGCCATGCGACGCCGCCATGATCTGCTCGTTGACATCGAGGCCCTCATGTTCGGCTTTCGTGCGCGCTGCGAGCACCCGCTTGTAGTCGCGCGGCATGATCTTCGAGAACCGATCGACTGCCTTCGACCAGTCGGCAAGCATCTCCGATGCCAACCGCGAGCCTGTCTCGTCGGCGTACCTGCGTACGAGGTCGAGCACGACATCGCCGTCGGCGACGTCCAAAGGTTCGATCTCGACCATCTCGGTGTTGACCCGTGCGACATCGATATCGAATGCGTAGGCGACGCCACCGGACATGCCCGCCGCGAAGTTGCGCCCCGTCGTCCCGAGAACGACGACCAGGCCACCGGTCATGTATTCGCACCCATGGTCACCGACGCCCTCGACGACAGCACTCGCTCCGGAGTTCCGGACGGCGAAACGCTCACCCACTACCCCACGAACGAACGCCTCACCGGAGGTCGCGCCATACAGCAGGACGTTGCCGGCAATGACGTTGCTCTCAGCCGCGAACGAGGCGTCGTCGGCAGGCCGAACGATGATGCGCCCACCCGACAATCCCTTGCCCACGTAGTCGTTTGCGTCACCGACAAGTCGTAGTGTGATGCCGCGAGGCAAGAAGGCACCAAAGGACTGGCCTGCCGAACCGGTGAAGGTGATGTCGATTGTGTTGTCGGGCAGGCCTTCGCCGCGATAGCGCTTGGTCACCTCGTGGCCGAGCATTGTGCCGACCGTGCGGTTCACGTTGCGGATCGGGATCTCGAACTTTACCGGGATGCCCTCGTTCAATGCGCCCTCGGCCAGTGCGATCAGCGTGTTGTCGAGCGCTTTCTCTAAACCGTGGTCTTGACCGACCATGTTCCGGCGCGGTTCGCCCCGATCAACCGGCACGTGCAGAATCGGTGCGAGATCAAGACCGCTTGTCTTCCAGTGCTGAATCGCGTCAGCCGTGTCGAGGAACTCCACCTCGCCGATCGCCTCCGAAATGCTGCGGAAGCCCAGCTCGGCAAGGTATTCGCGCACTTCTTCGGCGACGAACTCGAAGAAGTTCACGACGAACTCGGGCTTGCCGCTAAACCGCTTGCGCAACTCAGGGTTCTGCGTCGCCACGCCGACGGGACACGTGTCGAGGTGGCACACGCGCATCATCACGCAGCCGGATACGACGAGTGGCGCGGTCGCGAAGCCGAACTCTTCTGCACCGAGCAGCATCGCGATGATGACATCGCGACCGGTCTTCAACTGACCGTCGGTCTGGACGACGATCCGCTCGCGCAAGCCGTTCGCGATCAGAGTTTGCTGGGTCTCCGCAAGACCGAGTTCCCATGGGCCGCCGGCGTGTTTCAGCGAGGTAAGTGGAGCGGCGCCGGTACCACCATCGTGACCAGAGATCAGGACGACGTCGGCGTGCGCCTTCGCGACTCCGGCAGCGACTGTGCCCACACCGACCTCGGCAACGAGCTTGACGTGCACCCGCGCCCTCGGGTTGGCGTTCTTCAGGTCGTGGATCAGTTGTTTCAAGTCTTCGATCGAATAGATGTCGTGGTGCGGCGGCGGCGAGATGAGACCGACACCCGGCGTGGAGTGGCGAGTTTTCGCGATCCACGGATAGATCTTGTAACCAGGCAGCTGGCCGCCCTCGCCGGGCTTCGCACCCTGCGCCATCTTGATTTGGAGGTCGTCGGCGCCCGTGAGGTACTCACTCGTCACACCGAAGCGGCCGCTCGCGACCTGCTTGATTGCTGAACGCCGGTTGTCGTACAGGCGATCTGCGTCTTCGCCACCTTCGCCCGTGTTCGAGCGGGCGCCGAGCGAGTTCATCGCGATGGCGAGGTTCTCGTGCGCTTCGCTGCTGATTGACCCGTAACTCATCGCGCCTGTCGAGAACCGCTTCACGATAGAGGAGACCGGCTCGACCTCGTCGAGCGGTACCGGTGGGCGCAAACCGGTGCGTAGCTTGAAAAGACCACGCAACGTCATGAGCTCGCGCGACTGGTCGTCAACCAGCTTGCTGTAGTCCTTGAAGAGCTCGTAGCGACCCGTTCGAGTCGAGTGCTGCAGCCGGAACACGGTCTCCGGGTTGAACAAGTGCGGTTCGCCCTCACGACGCCACTGATAGTCGCCACCGATTTGCAACCGGCGGTGCGACTGCTGCACGCCGCCCATCGGGTAGGCATGCGTGTGCCGCGACTCGACCTCGTTGGCAATTACGTCGAGCCCCACGCCGCCGAGCTTCGACGACGTACCGGTGAAGTAACGGTCGACAACCTCGTGGGACAGACCGAGGGCTTCGAACACCTGCGCGCCGGTGTACGAAGCGACCGTCGAGATACCCATCTTCGACATTACCTTTAATACGCCCTTGCCTAGCGCCTTCACCAGATTGTGCACCGCGGTGTCACCATCGATACCGGTGATCGCTCCGCTGCGGGTCATGTCCTCGACGGTCTCCATCGCCAGATATGGGTTGACCGCCGCGGCGCCGTACCCGATGAGCAGCGCGACGTGATGCACCTCGCGCACATCTCCCGCCTCGACAATCAGACCAACCTTCGTGCGCGTCTTCTCGCGAATCAGGTGATGGTGCACAGCGGCCGTCAGCAACAGCGAGGGGATTGGTGCGCGCTCGCGATCTGAGTCGCGATCGGACAACACGATGATGCGAGCACCAGCGTCGATAGCACCAGAAATCTCGGCTGCGATCTCGCTGAGCCGGTGCTCGAGGGCCTCTCCGCCGCCGTCGACGTCGTAGAGACCGCGCACGACGAACGGCGCGAGGCCGGGCAAGTCACCGTCGTCGTTGACATGCAAGATCTTGGCGAGCTCGTCGTTATCTATCACCGGGAACGGCACCACGATCTGCCGACACGAGATCGGGCCTGGCTCGAGCAGGTTCTGTTCAGGCCCGATCGCGCCGGCGAGCGACGTGACGAGCTCCTCGCGGATAGCGTCCAGCGGTGGGTTGGTGACCTGGGCGAACAGCTGGCTGAAGTAATCGAAGAGCAGCCGCGGCCGAACGGATAGCGCTGCGAGTGGACTGTCGTTGCCCATTGAACCGATCGGTTCGGCAGCGGCGCTCGCCATCGGGGCGAGCAGGATGCGCAGCTCCTCCTCGGTGTAACCGAATGTCTGCTGACGACGTAGCACTGACTCGTGCGAGTAGCTGATGTGCTCACGGTCGGGCAATTTCGGCAGCTTCAACAATCCTGCGTGCAGCCAATCGTCGTACGGATGTTCCGCCGCGAGCTGCGACTTGATCTCGGCGTCGTCGACGATGCGTCCGGCTGCCGTGTCGACAAGAAACATCCGGCCAGGCTGCAGACGGCCCTTGCGCACGATCGACGCAGGGTCGATGTCGAGCACGCCGACTTCGCTTGCGAGTACGACGAGACCCGTGTCGGTCACCCAATATCGGGCAGGTCGAAGACCGTTGCGGTCGAGCACCGCTCCGATCAGGGTGCCGTCGGTAAATGTCACGCAGGCTGGGCCGTCCCACGGTTCCATGACACTCGCGTGGAATTCATAGAACGCCCGCCGCGCGGCGTCCATCTCGGTGTTCTTCTCCCACGCCTCGGGAATCATCATCAAGACGGCGTGCGGAAGCGACCGGCCTCCAAGGTGCAGCAGTTCGAGCACCTCGTCGAAGCTCATCGAGTCGCTGCCACCGGTCGTGCAGATCGGGAACAGTTGTTCAAGGTCACCCGGAATCAAGTTGCTTGCGAGCAGGCTTTCGCGCGCGCGCATCCAGTTGCGGTTGCCCTTGATCGTGTTGATCTCGCCGTTGTGTGCGATGTACCGGTACGGGTGCGCGAGCGGCCAACTGGGAAACGTGTTGGTCGAGAACCGCGAGTGCACGAGCGCGAGAGACGACGCGAATCGCGCGTCGGATAAGTCTGGAAAGAACGGCTCCAACTGTGGCGCCGTGAGCATGCCCTTGTATACGAGCGTTCGTGCCGACAGCGACGCGAAATACACCTCGATATCGCGTTCGATCCTCTTGCGTGCACGAAAGACCATGCGCTCCAGCGTCATACCGGTCACCGTCGGGTCGCTCGCCGCAACGAACACCTGCCGGAAGCGCGGCATCATGGCCCGTGCGCTCGGACCAGGGATATCCGGGACGACGGGAACCTCGCGCCAGCCGAGCACCCGCAGGCCTTCGTCCGCGACGATGCGCTCTACGCCAGCGACAGCGGTCCCAGCCGCAAAGTTGTCGACGGGCAGGAACGCGATGCCAACGGCGTACGCGCCCAATGCGGGCAACGGAAAATCGACGACGCCACGAAAGAATGCATCCGGGATCTGGGTGAGCAGGCCAGCGCCGTCGCCGGTGTCAATCTCGCGGCCGGTGGCACCACGGTGTTCGAGATTGCGCAACGCGGTGAGTGCGTTCGCAACGACATCGTGGCTGCGGCCGCCAGCAAGATCAGCGACGAATGCGACGCCGCACGCGTCGTGTTCGAATGCCGGGTCGTACAGCCCACCGGTCGTTGGACTCGACATGGCTCTCCAGTCGCCTGCTGCTCCTGTGCAGACAGGACGGCGGGCGCCGCTGCCGTGCACGTTCCACAGGGACGACGTTGGCCCTGACCCATGCTTGCATCACTTGCGCGAAATCTCACGCGCAATACGGCGACAGATTAGCGCATGAGCGGGTCGGGCCCCGCTGGACGACTCAGGTGATGTGGGTGCCGATGGCGGCGCCGACGGCGAAGGTGACACCAGCCGCAACGGCTCCCAGCGCCAACTGGCGCAACCCGCCGTACCACCAGGGGCGGGCCGTGATGCGAGCGACGATGGTTCCGCACAGCAGCAACGCGAGCCCAGCGACGATCGCCGCAGGCCACAGCGCGGACGCGCCGAACACAAACGGGAGCAGTGGGAGCGCCGCGCCGATCGAAAACGATACGAAAGACGACCCCGCGGCTAGATAGGGCGAGGGCAAGCCGCCGACGGAAACGCCGAGCTCTTCTCGCGAGTGGATCTCGAGCGCCTGGTCGGGGTCACGCGACAGCTGCCTGGACACCTCGAGCGCCAGTGCCCGGTCGACACCGCGAGAGATGTAGAGCTCGGCAAGTTCGGCCTGCTCGGCAGCGGCGTTGTGTCGCAGCTCGTAGCGCTCGACCTCAATCTCGGACCGAGCTAAGTCACCTTGCGAGGCCACGGAGACATACTCACCGACAGCCATCGAGAACGCGCCCGCGACCAAGCCGCCCAGGCCGCTCAGGATCACCAGATGGCGCGACGCCTGGGCGCCGGAGAACCCGGAGATCAGTGAGAAGTTCGAGATCAAGCCGTCCATCGCACCGAAGACGGCAGGCCGCAGCCAGCCGCCGGTGACATCGCGGTGGTCGTGATGGACCTCCGGACGCGGCGCAGCCGCGGCGATCTCATGATGTTCGGTGGTCACGATTCACCCCCGTGACTTGGCGGCTGCTCCGCCCCGACAGCTACGTCGTCCACGTTCTCATCCGCGGGCTCGGCGTCCACTGCCGGCTCGGCGTCCGCTGCCGGCTCGGCGTCCGCCGCCTCAGTCGCCTTCACTGGGTGAAAGAGAAGGTCGACGGGCATCGCCGGATCAAGCGCGTCGATCGGTTCGGGGGCTGCCGCGGGTTCAGCGTCGGCGCCCGGCGGTTCGACGGTCTCCGCGGCATCTGGCGGATCGACGGCATCGGCGGCATCTCTGGTAACCGGGACGTCGGGAGCGGCTGCCCCTGCGGCCGCTTCCGCTGGCGAGTCAACAGCCGATTCAACGGCCGAATCGATGGCCAGATCGGCAGGAACGCCAGTGCGGACCAGGACGACCTCGCGACCGGGATGGCGGCGTGCTGACACGAGATATCCGATGACACCGGCGAGGATGATCGCAATGCTCGTCCAGTCGTTGAGTCGCAACCCGTAGAAGTGGTGTGCCGGGTCGATCCGTAGTGCCTCGACCCAACCGCGACCGACGCCGTAGATCACCATATACAGCGCGAAGACCCGACCGTGGCCGAGCTTGTACTTACGGTCGAGCAGGATCAGCGCGATTGCGGTGCTGACATCCCAGATCGACTCGTACAGGAATGTCGGCTGAAAATAGCCATACACGTTCGAGAAAACGCCCGATTGACACTGCGCCTGCACAGCACTGGTCTCGTACGCCTGCGTAATGATGCCGCACTGATGCGCAGCGTCGATGCGGACCGACCACGGCAACGAAGTCGGTCGCCCGTAGAGCTCCTGGTTGAACCAGTTTCCCCACCGGCCAATGCCTTGCGCCAGCACCAGACCCGGCGCAACAGCGTCCGCGATGGGAGGCATCAACACGCCCCGCCGGCGGCAAGCAATGAGCACACCGAGGCCGCCAAGTGCGACCGCCCCGGGGATGCCGAGACCGCCCTTCCAGACCTCCAGCGAGCGAATCGGGCTGCCGCCCTTGCCGAAGTAGGCCGACCAATCCGTGGCCACGTGGTACAGCCGGCCACCGACCAGGCCGAACGGCACCGCCCAGGTCGCGATCTCGTTGATCACACCCAACGCGCCGCCGCGGGCGCGATAGCGCCGGTCGGCCAGTATCGCCGCCGCGAAGATCCCGATGATGATGCACAGCGCATAGCCGCGAATCGGAACCGGACCGAGGTGCCACACGCCATCGCTCGGGCTCGGGATGTAGTCGTGCACCGACTGAAGGGCCGGCAACACAGTCGTCGTCATCACTGGTACGACGCTATCGGCGGCGCACGCCGACAGCCAGTTCGGCCGCCAGAGTACGCACCGCGACCGCCTCGTCGGCAGGGCCGCGCGCTTCGAGAACTCGGCGCACGAACGCCGAACCGACAATCACGGCGTCGGCGTAGCCGGCAACCTCAGCCGCTTGGTCCGCGTTGCTGACACCGAGCCCAACCCCTACCGGCAAAGACGTCGTGGCGCGGATCCGATCGACCAGGCCAGGCGCCAGGGAACTGGTCTGTGCGCGTGTACCGGTGACGCCCATGACCGATGCGGCGTAGATGAAGCCGCGGCAATAGCGCGCCGTCATGGCAAGCCGCCGGTCGCTGCTGCTCGGCGCCACCACGAAAATGCGATCGAGACCGTGGGCATCGCTCGCCTCGACCCACAGCTCCGCCTCATCGGGCAACAGGTCGGGGGTGATCAGGCCGCACCCACCGGCCGCGGCGAGGTCACCAGCGAATCGCTCGACGCCATACCGTTCGACCGGATTCCAGTAGGTCATCACGACGGTCGGCACTCCGGTGGCAGCAACCGCCTGAACTGTGCGCAGCACGTGCGCGGTCGTCGATCCCGCTCGCAGCGCGATGTCGTGAGAGCGCGCGATCGTCGGACCTTCGAGCACCGGGTCGCTGTAAGGCAACCCAACCTCGATCGCATCGACGCCGCCCTCGACCAACGCGTGCAGGACCGCGATCCCCCGGTCGGGTGTGGGAAAACACGCAGGCAGGTAGCCCATGAGGGCGGCACGGCCCTCCGCCTTGCAGCGGGCGAGCGCCTCGTTCAGCTTGCTCCGCGCGAATGTCGCGGGCAGCGCTGTCATCGAACCCCCGTCGGCGAGGACGGAAGATTGAACCAGGCCGCGGCGGTGTCGACGTCCTTGTCGCCGCGCCCGGACAGACTCACCAGCACCACGGCGTCCGGTCCTAGCTGGCGGCCCAAGTGCAGCGTGCCCGCCAATGCATGCGCGCTTTCGATGGCCGGAATGATGCCCTCGGTCCTGGCAAGCAGCAAGAACGCGTCCATCGCCTCGGAATCGGTGATCGGCAGGTAGGTGACCCGACCTGTCTCAGCGAGCCACGCGTGCTCAGGCCCGACTCCCGGATAGTCGAGGCCGGCAGAGATCGAGTGCGATGCGAGCGTCTGCCCGTCTGAGTCCTGCAATACGTACGTCCGCGCACCGTGCAGAACGCCGCGGGTCCCCGCCGACAAGGTGGCCGCGTGGCGGCCGGTCGCGACTCCATCACCACCGGCCTCGAAGCCATAGAGACGAACCGAGTTGTCAGGCAGAAATGCCGTGAAGATCCCGATCGCGTTGGAGCCGCCGCCGACGCACGCGGTGACGGCGTCGGGCAGTCGGCCGGTCAACGCCAACACCTGCGCTCGGGCTTCCTCGCCGACGACTTTCTGAAAGTCGCGGACCAGCGCGGGGAACGGATGCGGCCCGGCGACGGTGCCGAAGAGGTAGTGCGTGTCCTCGACTGTCGTGACCCAGTCGCGGAACGCCTCATTGATGGCGTCCTTCAACGTCTTGGTCCCGGCCGTCACCGGGATCACCTCAGCGCCGAGCATCTTCATGCGCGCAACGTTGAGAGCTTGGCGGCGGGTGTCCTCTTCGCCCATGTAGATCGTGCACTCGAGCCCGAAAAGGGCGGCCGCAGTTGCCGTGGCAACGCCATGTTGGCCCGCACCCGTCTCCGCAATGACTCGCTTCTTGCCCATGCGCACCGTGAGAAGTGCCTGACCCAACACGTTGTTGATCTTGTGAGATCCAGTGTGGGTAAGGTCTTCGCGCTTCAGCAGGATGCGAGCCCCGCCCGCGTGCTCGGATAGTCGGGTTGCGTCGGTGATCGGCGTCGCGCGCCCGGCGTATGTCGTGAGCAACCGCGAGAGTTCTGCCGTGAACGCCGGGTCGGCCATCGCCTCGGTGTACGCAACGCCCAACTCGTCGAGTGCAGCGACAAGGGCTTCGGGAACGAACCGGCCGCCGAAGGGGCCGAAATGGCCACTGGCATCAGGAAGCTTGGGCGCGATCACCGAGCAAGCTTATTGGGGGCAAACCGCGCCACGCTTACTGCCCGTGCCGCAGGGCCGGGTGCGCCCCCGCTGTGACAAGGTCGGCGACGGCCTGGCGGGGATCCTTGTCGGTGACCAGCCCTTCTCCCACGAGTACCGCGTCGGCGCCCGCAGACGCGTACGCGAACAGGTCATGTGGGCCGCGGATACCCGACTCTGCGATCTTCACAATGCCTGGGGGGATGCGCGGAGCCAGCTGCGCGAACAACGTCCGGTCAATCTCGAGGGTGCGCAGATCGCGGGCGTTCACGCCGATGATCCGGGCGCCTGCCTCCACGGCCCGGTCGACCTCGAGCTCGTCGTGCACTTCGACGAGCGGAGTAAGGCCGAGCGATTCGGCCCGTTCGACCAACGACACCAATGCGCTCTGATCGAGTGCCGCAACGATGAGCAGCACCATGTCAGCGCCGTAGGCGAGGGCTTCCCACAATTGATACGAGTGGTAGATGAAGTCTTTACGCAGCAAGGGAATATCGACGGCTTTGCGAACGGCCTCAAGGTCGGCGAGAGACCCTTGGAACTTGCGCGGTTCGGTCAAGACGCTGATGACAGCTGCGCCACCGGCCTCGTATGCGCACGCGAGCGCCGCGGGATCGGTGATAGGCGCGAGGTCACCACGGGAGGGACTCGACCGCTTCACTTCGGCGATCACCGTCACCGCGTCGCGCTTGAGTGCTGCCACTCCGTCGGCCGGAGCGGCCCGCTTGGCAGCCTTGAGCTTCAGATCATCGAGTGGCACCGCGCGCTGGCGCTGCTCCATATCGGCGCGGACGCCGACCAGGATCTCGTCGAGCACGCTCACGTAGCGATCCCCTCGTGCGCCTGTTAGCCGGCTTGTCGAGCACTCTCCAGAACTGCCTCAGGGTAGCGGCCGGGGAAACGACGCCCGTCGCTAGCCCCCTGGCGGTAACCCATCAGCGTCGCGGCTCGAGCGGCAGCGTGATCGTGAAGCAGGCCCCGCCCTCCGGTGACCTGCCGGCAGCCGCACGACCGCCGAGCCGTGCGGTAAGGCCAGCCACCAAAGCGAGCCCGACCCCGGTTCCGACCCGCCGCACGCCGCGGTACCGGTCGTACAACGCAGACCGATCGAACGCGACCCGGCAGTCATCCTCCGTAAGGCCGGGCCCGCCGTCGCGCACCTGCAGGATCGCCTCGGAGGCTGAAGCGCCGACGAAGAACACGATGGGACGCCCCGCCGGGGTCACGCGCAACGCGTTCTCCGCCAGACCATCGATGATCTGCCGCACGCGCGTTGGATCGGTGTCGACCACGACCGGCCAATCGGGAGCCTCGAGACTGAACTCGACGCCCTCCTTCAGGCAGCGATCCGACCACACCGTCGCCGCCTGCCTGACGAGCGCGACAAGGTCCAGCCTGGTGACATCGATCCGAAAGTCCTCGGCGCCGAGTCTGGCGAGGTCGAGGAGGTCGGAGACCAGTCGCTCGAGGCGGCTCGACTCCGCGAGTAGCACGTGGCCGGTCGCCTCGACCGCGGCGGGCGGCACCACGCCGTCCGCCAATGCTTCGGCATAGCCCTTCACGGCCGTCAGCGGCGTACGTAGCTCGTGCGAGATCGACAACAAGAACTCGCGTTGCCGCCCTTCGCTTGTCGTCAGAGCGCCGCTCAGGGCGTTCAACGCATCGGCGACGGCAGCGACTTCCGCCGGACCTTCGGGCACTAAGCGGACGTCGCGGGCACCGGTCGACAGTCGCCGAGCGGCGCCAGCGGCGTGCTGCAAGGGCCTGGCCAATCGTCTGGCCAGCAGGACGCCGGTGAGCGCAGCGACGACAAGACCGGCGATAAGGGCGAGGAGCAGCCGCAACCCGACCTGGCTGCCGGCCGACCGGGCGTCTGCGACTTTCTGGACCAGGACCACACCGCCACCGGCCGCCGCTCCGGTGGTGATCGCGCGCCCCTCGAGGTAATACCGGCCCCCCTTGAGATGCCGGACCTCCGAGAAGCCCTTGCCGGCCTTGAGCTCGGCCACTTCGGCTGGCGTGAGAATTCCGCCCGTCGCGACGGCGCCGCCGGGGCCTGTCACCAGACCGTCGGGCTGAACCACGAGTAGCTGCACCTGCTGCGTCCGCAACAACGCGATGATCTGCGCCCGCACCGCGACCCGGCCGCCCCTCGACACGTCTGCGGCGTCGACAGAAAGGCTCGCGTACTGCATCAGAACCTTGCGGCCGGTGTCGTCCGCTGCCCGGCTGATCACGCGGGCCAGCACGACGCCGGCGATGAGGACGGCGATCGCCGCGGCCAAGGTGGTGACAAGCGCGATGCGGGTCGCCAGGCCGGTGCGGCGTTTAGACATCGGCGCTGTATCCCACCCCACGCACCGTGCGGATCGGGCTCGCGTCACCGAGCTTCGCGCGCAGCTGCGCAACGTGGACATCGACGGTGCGGGTGCCCGCGGCCGCGGCGTATCCCCAGACCTCCGACAGCAGATGCTCACGAGGGAAAACGCGGCCGGGTCGCCTGCATAGGAACTCCAGCAGCTCGAACTCGGTCGCCGTGAGATCGACGGGCTGCCCGTCGGCACTCACGCGCCGGCGAGCCGGATCGACAGTTACCCGGCCGACGACGTACACCCGCTCCTGCGAGCCGGCATCGGTGCTGCTGCGGCGAAGTACCGCCTTCACGCGCGCCACCAGCTCGCGCGGGCTAAACGGCTTGGTCAGGTAATCGTCGGCGCCCAGCTCGAGACCGAGGATCCGGTCGACCTCTTCGTCGCGAGCCGTGACGAACAGGATCGGCGTCCAGTCCCCGTCGGCCCGCAGGATGCGGCAGACCTCCGTGCCGTCGATTGTCGGAATGCCGACGTCGAGGACGATCGCGACCGGGTGCAGATTGCGCGCAGCCGCAAGACCTGCCCTCCCGTCGGACTCGACGTGCACCCCGAAGCCTTCGCGGGTCAGGTACATCCGCTCGAGATCGGCGATGGCACGCTCGTCCTCGATCACCAGGACAAGGCCCTTGGCGGAGCCGTCGGCCGAGGGCGCGGTGAGTTCCGTCATGGTGAGCCTCCTGATTGGGCCGCTACATCAGCATCGCCGTCGACATAGTCGGCAGCGGCCACGCAACGCCGTGTTCGAGAATTGTTCGGGCCATGTATGGCGCCCCAGGTCCCTCCGGCCTCAGGCGGTCGGGTCGTCGCCTTCGTCGAGGCGGTCCCAGATCGAAGTCTCGGTGGCCGGCCCACGCTTGGCCGAACCCACCGACTCATATCGCCGACCCATAGCCGGCCAGCCGCCACTCGCGACCGACGCGAACACCCCGGTGGCGACCGCCACAATGCCAGCGCCGAGGGCTATCCACGGCCACGCGGTCGCCCGACCGTCGGTGTAGGTGCTCGCTTCGGGAACATCAAGCTGGTCGGTGGTCAACGCAATCGTCAGCACCGCCAGGTAACCGATGCCAAGGCCGCCGAGCGCGATGAGCACGCCGGCGATGCGACGGCCGAGACCGCGGGTCGCGGGCAACACGACGACACCAGCCAGGACGACGAGTGCGAGCGTGCCAGCCGCCCCTGCGGTGGTGTGACCGGTCGCGCTGGCTCGCAGATCGGCGAGGCCGGTGCGCGGCACC
>DATCFU010000235.1:0-14721 GCA_036509315.1 Acidothermaceae bacterium | reverse complement strand
CTGGTACATCTCGTCGACGAGCCACTCGTTGGCCCCGAATCCGGCAAACGGATGGGCTGATGTGGAAGACACTGCGGGTTTTCGCCTCTTCGCCAAAAGGTGCGGATGTCAAGAATCTCAAGGCTACCCGTACCTAGGCTGTGACCGGAGATAGCATCACCGCCAACCAACCGCCGTCGAGCCCCTGGGGACGCCAAGACTGTGACCGCCAGCCAGCGTCGCCCCGGCTCCCGAGGGCCACGGCTGCGCGGACGCCGGCACCCTGGCTGGGCCGCGTTGGCGATCTTGGCGCTGGTCCCGACCCTCACCCTTACCTGCGCGGTGCCGGCCCTCACGACGGTGGCGGTTGCGGCCACGCCACCCACCCCCACGTTGGCCGCGCTGACCGCGCAAGCCGCCGCCGTCCAGGCTGAATTGACGGCCGGCGCAAAGACGCTCGACGCTGCTCGCGCGAGGCTCGCCGCCCTGCAGGCGGCCGCTGCCGCAGCGACTGCGCAGGCGGCGGCGCTCAATGAGCAGCTCGCCGGCCTGCGTGATCAGCTCGCCGAGTACGCGGCGCAGCTGTATGTCGACCCGACCGCGCAAGAGTCGATGGCAGCTCTTGCACAGGGGTCGAACCTCGCGGTGACCGTGCAGGGCGTGCAGATGCTGTCAATCGTGAACCGCGGTCGCGCCGAGGCGCTGCATGCCGCGGTCTATGACGAAGAGCAGGCACAGCAGCTCGACGCGCAGGCCGCGCAAGCTGTTGCCGCCGCGGCCGTGGTGCAAGCCCAGGTGTCAACGCAGGTCGCCGCACTGCAACTCAAGTCGGCTCAGGAGCAGGCCAGATTGACGGCTGCGCAAACTGCGTACCAGACATCGCTGGAGAAGGCCGCGCTTGCAAACATCGCCGCAGCGACGGCAGCGCACAACTCGGCCGCCCACGCTGCCGCGGTGAAGCAGGCCAATGCCCTCGCCGCGGATACTGCCGGCGCTCCGGGCGGGGCGGCGCTGTGCAGTGTTGCGCCGGCCGGGCCGTATCCGTCCGGTCCGTGGGGTGGTTACGCCAATGGCTTCATCCCGTCGTCGCAACTTTGCTCGATTACCGGCGGCGGCCGGCTCCGGCCAGACGCTGCGGCCGCGTTCGAGAAGATGTCGCAGGCCTACGCGAAGGTGTTCGGCGCAAATATCTGCGTCACCGATTCGTATCGCAGCTATACGGAGCAGGTGAGGGTGTTTCGCCAACGGCCCTCGTTGGCGGCGGTTCCGGGCACCAGCAACCACGGCTGGGGTCTGGCGCTCGACCTCGGCTGCGGCATCCAGAGTTCGCGTTCGGCGCAGTATCGCTGGATGGTCGCGAATGCGGGTCGCTTCGGTTGGGTGCATCCAGAGTGGGCGATCCACGACCCCTTCGAGCCATGGCACTGGGAGTTCGGTCACCTGCCCGGCGGTGGAGGGACGTGAACCACAGCGCGGACGTTTACCGACCCAGGCGGGCGGTAAACGTCCGCGCTGCGGTTAGGTCAGGCGTCTAGGCCAGGGTCGCGAGCGGGTTCTCCAGCAGCGCGGTCAGGTCGGCGAGGAACTTGGCGCCGGTCGCGCCGTCGAGAGCGCGATGGTCGACCGACAACGTGATCGCCATCGTGTAACCGACCACGATCTGACCATCGCGAACGACAGCCTCCTGCTTCGTCGCACCGACAGCGAGGATCGCGGCCTCGGGTGGGTTGATTACGGCAGTGAACTGGTCGACACCGAACATGCCGAGGTTGCTCACGCTGAACGTGCTGCCGGTGAACTCATCGACCTTCAGCTTGCCGCTACGGGCGCGCGTCGCCAGGTCGCGCGTCTCGGCTGAGATCTGGGTCACCGTCTTTGTGTCGGCGTCGCGGATCACCGGCACGATCAAGCCGTCGGGTAGCGCCACGGCGATTCCGACGTGAACCCGGTGATGCCGGATGAGCTTGTCGCCGCCGAACGAGACGTTCACCTCGGGATGCGCACGAAGTGCAACTGCGACTGCCTTCACGACGATGTCGTTCACGCTGACTTTCGTCGCGGCCTCACCGCGACTGGTAGCCAATGCGGCAAGGCCCTCGTTGATGCGAGCCCGCG
Source organism: Acidothermaceae bacterium (assembly GCA_036509315.1). Classification (GTDB taxonomy): domain Bacteria; phylum Actinomycetota; class Actinomycetes; order Acidothermales; family Acidothermaceae; genus PALSA-607. Next base: position 12,627 of record DATCFU010000235.1, on the reverse strand, counting down.
CGGCGACGAGTTCGTCGGCCGCCACAACGCTGGTCAGGTAGAAATGCGGTGCCTGTTGCATGCTCTCGACCAGCCGGCGGGCGGTGATCCGCCGCACATTGTTGAGTGCGATCTCCTCGTCGTCTGGACCCGTCTGCACTTCTACTGCTGGCGCAGCGGAGAGTGCGACCGCAGCCGCTGGGGCGACTGGGGCCGGCGTGCTCGCCGCAGCAGGCGAGCCAAGTGTCGCGATCGCGTGCTCGACGTCGGCGCGCACGATGCGACCACCGGGACCTGAACCGGTGACGGTCGCGAGATCAAGGCCGGCGTCGCGAGCGATATTGCGGGCTAGCGGCGACGCCAGCGGGTGCTTGCCATTGGTGGACGCCGGGGGCGTCCCGTTCGGCGCGGACGTCGGTGTGGACGTGGGCGATGCAGGCACCACAGGCGTGGGATCTGCAGGCGGCGCACTTGCGGGCGCCGCGGCAGGCGCGGCGGCCCCCGAGCCATCGCCGATGACGGCGATGACCTCGCCGATCGGCACCGTCTTACCGACGTCGACCAGGATCTGCTCGAGGACGCCGGCGTCGTAGGCCTCCAGTTCCATGGTGGCCTTGTCGGTCTCGATCTCGGCGATCACGTCGCCCTTTTCGATCCGGTCGCCGACGCCTTTCGTCCAGGTGCTGACCGTGCCTTCCGTCATGGTGTCGGAAAGCCGAGGCATGAAGACCTGAGGCATCGAGAACTCCCTAGGCTCTGACGCTCAGCCGCGGAAGCGGGTGGCGTCGAGGGTTTCGTGGATAACTTTGAGCAGCGCGGTGGCGTCCGGTAGTGCGGCTAGCTCGAGGGGTTTCGCGTAGGGCAAAGGAATTTCGGCCGCAGCGACTCTGCGAACCGGCGCGTCGAGATAGTCGAACGCACCCTCTTGGATGGTTGCGGCGATCTCCGCGCCGACGCCATATGACAGCCAATCTTCTTCGAGCACGACCGCCTTCCCTGTCTTGCGTACCGACTGCAGGATCGTCGAGCGGTCGAGTGGGCGCAGCGATCGAAGGTCGACCACTTCGACGGAAATCCCTTCGTCCTCCTCGAGCCGCCGTGCGACGTCGAGGGCGACGGCAGCCATCCGCGAGTACGACACGATCGTGATGTCGGTGCCGGCCTTGGTGACGGCGGCCTTCCCGATCTCCGTCACATAGTCGCCGTCCGGTACTTCGCCCTTCGTGTTGTAGAGGGCAAGGTGCTCGATGAACATCACCGGGTCGTCGTCGCGGATCGATGCCGCTAGCAGACCCTTCGCGTCCGCCGGCGTCGAGGGCATCACGACCTTCAGGCCAGGTACGTGCGCATACCAGACCTCGAGGTTTTGCGAGTGCGTCGCCGCGAGTTGCTGACCCCCACCCCCCGGCGTCCGGATCACCATCGGGACACGCGATTGACCGCCGAACATCGTATGGATTTTCGCGGCGTGGTTGACGATCTGGTCCATCGCGAGGATCGAGAAGTTGATCGTCATGATTTCGACGACCGGCCGAAGGCCGAGCATCGCGGCGCCGATCGCCGCACCCACGAACCCCTCTTCTGCGATCGGGGTATCGCGTACGCGTTCTGGGCCGAACTCGGTGAGTAGGCCCGCGGTGATTTTGTAGGACCCCTCGAAGACACCGATCTCTTCGCCCATCAAGAACACGCCCGGGTCGCGGATCAGTTCGGCGCGAAGCGTGTCGTGCAGCGCTTGGCGGTAGGTAATGACAGCCACAGAAGGTCGCCTCTCGCTACGCGGACGGGAGCGGGTCGCCGGGCAGCTCGTGTGGCGCGTTTGCCACCGGGGTGGCGTACGCGTGCGCGAAGAGCTGGTCGGGGCTGGGGTTTGGACTGCTGTCAGCGAACTCGACGCACGCGTTGACCTGCACCTCGACCTCAGCGTCGATCCGGCCTGCTTCGACAGCGTCGAGCACGCCGGTGTCGATCAGCTTCTTTCGGAAGGCCGCAACCGGGTCGAGGTCGTGCAGCCGTTGCACCTCTTCTTTCGTACGGTATTTGGCCGGGTCGACCACCGAGTGCCCGCGCAGGCGCCAACTGGTCGCTTCCAGGATCGACGGCTGTCGTTCCTCGCGGGCCAACCGCAGGGCTTCGGTCATCGCCTCACGGCAGGCGACCACGTCGTTGCCGTCGACTCGCACGCCCGGCATCCGAAACGCTGCGCCGCGCTTGTACAGGTCAGGCTCTCCAGCCGCCTTTTCGACGGGCGTGCCCATGCCGAGGTGGTTGTTGATGACGACGTAGACGATCGGCAACCGCCAGATCGCCGCGAGGTTCAGCGACTCGTGCCACGCACCGATGTTGGTGGTGGCGTCGCCGAGTTGGCACACGACCGCCTCTGTATCGGGGCCGCCCGGGCCGCGGTACGCGATCGCTAGTGCGGCACCTGTCGCCGGCGGGATCTGGCCGCCGACGATGCCGTAGCCACCGAGCAACCGCGCCTCGACGTCGAACAGGTGCATCGAGCCGCCCCAGCCCTTCGACACCCCCGTCGTGCGGCCGAACAGCTCCGCCATGATGCGGCCTGGCTCGATGCCGCGCGCGATCGCATATCCGTGCTCGCGGTACGTGGTGAACAGGTAGTCGTGGGGTGCCATCGCGTCCATCAGGCCGACGACGGTCGCCTCTTCGCCGAGGTTGAGGTGGCAATATCCGCCGATCTTGGCCCGCTGGTACATCTCGGACGCGCGTTCCTCGAACCGCCGGATGAGCTGCATCTCGCGGTAGTAGTCGCGCAGCCGCTCGACGGGTTCGCCGGGAAACGCCGAACGCGCGGTGGTCTTGGTGCTGGTCTTCGCGCGGGTGGCGGTTTTCTGCTGTGCGGGCGGCACGGCGTCTCCTTCGTGGCTCAAGCGGTGGTGCCGGACTGGTTCGGGCTGCGCAGTTGGGTGTTACTACCTACGCGCCGGGTGGTTGTTGCAGGTGGACGAAGCGCACGGTGTCAGCGGCGCAAGTGGGGCAGGACGCCGGGGGGTGCTCGCCGCGAGCCTGCGTGCCGCAGACCTCGCACACCCACTCCATCGCGATCAGCGCGACGATGTCGGCGCGGCTGACAATGCCGACCAGTCGACCGCCGGACAACACAGGAACACGGCGAATCCGCCGATCAACGAGCAGGTGCCGGACGTCGTCGACGTCGGTGTCCTCGGTCACGCTGACGATCCCCGGCGACATCACGTCGAGCGCGGTCGGGCCGTCACGGGAGATCAGATCGTGCTCACTGACAAGACCGATGACAGCCCCGGAGGCGTCGACGACGGGCACCGCGCTTATCCGGTGCTGCACGAGGAGCTTGGCGATATCAGCCGTGGGCACGTCAACGCCGACCGTGTAGACCGGCGCCTTCATGATCTCTTTGACCTTCAACGGTTCCGCCCCGCGCTGCTCGGCGCCGGGCGCCCGTGGACCGCCGGGCTTTGGCCCGGTTCGCATCACGTGGGTCGCGCCGACGACTTGTGGTCGATTGGCGTAGCCGAGCCTACCGGCCGGTACTGCAGTTGCGTCAGGTCGCGTCGGGGTCGTACGGAGCCGGCTCCGTGAGCGCCCCGAACGCGGCCGGTGCCGGTGCGGGGCCCCCGGTACCCGCGGTCTGGCCGGGCGTCGCAGCAGTCGTGGCTGCGCGGCCCGCAGATGTGAGGTCTGAGTCGAGGCCGTCGAGCAGGTGCTTGCGGACGAATGTTCGGGGGTTCAGGTCGGAGAAGTCGAACTCACCGACCGTGTCACCTAGCTCGGACTTCAACTCGGTGCGCGCGGCCTGCGCCATCTCCCGTAGCTGGCGCAGTGTGCGACCGGCGTCGCGCGCCAGCTGTGGCAGTCGGTCGGGCCCGAAGACGATGAGTGCGATGACCCCGAGCACGAGCAACTTCCACATGCTCAGGTCGAACGGCACAGTGCACCACCTCCCGTCTTTAGGTTAACGGCGGTTCGTCGCGACGGGGTGGTTCGGATCCCTGATTAGTGCCCTGCGGCGCGGTAGCGCTCGAGCACCGCAAGTGGAATACGGCCGCGATCAGGCACCGCGACCCGGTTTGCCTTCGCCCAGGCACGAACGGCCCGCGGATCGGCGGCCACCTCGACGCGGCGTTGCACGACGGTGCGGCCACGGCCACGTCCGGTGGTGCGCACCAATCGGCGTCCGGCCTCGCTGTATGAGGCCATCGCCGCCCTCAATCGATCGGCGTTGCGCTTGCCGAGGTCGATTTCATAGTTGACGCCATCAAGGGAGAAATAGATCGTCTCCACGGCGCTGCCGCCATCAATGTCGTCAACGAGATTGACCGAGACTCTTTGCGCCATCGCCTGTCCTTGTCCTCGACCAGCTCGAAACCTGCCGCAATCATCGCAGCCTGCGCCAGCACGTCCGCCTTACGGGTCCCGCTCTGTCGCAGGCGTCCTGCACGGCCAAAGGACTGAACGGCCATTTGGCGAAAGACCTATGGACATTCGGCTGATGGAATATCAAATTGGACTAAGGCAGACTTATCTCCTCAAGGCCGGAGGTGGTGCGTGGTCGACGCGGACGTCGCGGGCGAGCGTTGGCGCAACGCCCTGGCGGAGCTTGAATACGCGGAACGGCACGGATCTCCAACGGATGAGGTGGCACAGCTTGCCAAGGGCGTGATCGAAGCGCGGGTGGCGATGTTCCAGGCCGGGATCGCGCGCAATCGGGCACTACCCCGTTACCAACTGCCCAACTACCAGCTGCCCACTTCCGTGCAGGTCGTCGCGCTGCCATAGCATCGCGCGTCATGGCCGACGTGGAGCAGTTCACCGGACCCGTTGCATTTCATGCTGAAGGGCCGGTCTGGTCGCCGTCGTGGGGCGGGTTGCGCTGGGTCGACATGCTCGCCGGCGACGTCCTTTCAATGTCTTCGGGTCTCGACGGCAGCGACAGCGCGATCTCACGCTGGCACGTCGGAGGTATCGCGGCTGCCCTGCGCCCGCGACGTCGCGGCGGAGCGGTCATTGCGGTCGAGCGAGGGTTCGTACTCGAAGATGCGGACGGCGAGTTGAACGCGCTGCCGGATCTATGGACCGACTCCGGTCTTCGCATGAACGAAGGCGCCTGCGATCCCGATGGTCGGTTCTACTGCGGGTCGATGGCGTACGACAAAGGACCGGGTCGGGGCACCGTGTATCGGCTGGACGCCGACCGGACGACGTCCGTTGTTTTCGGCGGCAGCACCATCTCCAACGGCCTTGCGTGGAGTCCGGACGGGTCGCTGGCTTATTACATCGACTCGGGCACGCGTCGGATCGACGTGTTCGACTACGCGACCGACGAGGGCCTGACCGGGCGGCGCATGTTGGTCGAAATCACCGAAGGCGCTGGCGACCCGGATGGGATGACAGTCGACGCGCAAGGACATCTTTGGGTCGCGTTGTACGCCGGGTCGGCCGTCCGCCGTTATCGACCGGACGGAGTTCTCGACGGCATCATCGAGTTGCCCGTGACCAACGTGACGGCGTGCACCTTCGCTGGAGTTGACCTGGACCAGCTCGTCGTCACCACGTCGAGAGAAGGGCTGCCGGAGGGCAGCCAGCCCGAAGCCGGCTCACTTTTCCGCAGCCGTCCGGGCGTCACCGGGCTCCCGGTCGCCGAATTCGCTGGTTAGCGCTCCGACCCGGCGACCGGCAGCGGCCATTCTCAGCAAATTCGTGGTCATGTCACAGCGGACGTACAGCTTCACCTGCTGCCCTGTCTTCGAGCCTGAGACTCTGACTGCGAGGAACGCACATGCGGGTCACCAAATGGACTGCGGCCAACGTCGTGCTGGCGGCCGTCGCCCTCACCGGCGGCGGTCTTGCGTACGCGACGGTGGGTACGCCGAGCGCCGCTTCGAGCAAGTCGGTTACCCGGACGGCGACCATCGCGAGCGGCACCGTCATGACGACCGTGAGCTCGACCGGCAACGTCACCGCACCGAACAACGTCAACGTGAACTTCGGCACGAGCGGGACACTTACCGAGATCGACGTGAAGGTGGGCCAGATCGTCAAGCAAGGTCAGGTGCTCGCCCGGGTCGACTCGACCGCCGCTAAGGCCAGCTACGACTCGGCGAACGCGCAGCTTGCATCAGCCCAGGCAAACCTCACCGAGTTGCAGCAAGGGGTCACCCCGCTGGTGAAGCAGAGCCTGCAGATCTCCAACGCCCAAGCCAGCCAGCAAGTGGTTTCCGCCAAGACGGCACTCACGAACGCGGAGCAGAACCTCGGTTTCGACAAAACCAACCTGGCCGCCGCCATCACGAAGGCGCAGCAGCAACTCGCCACTGACCAGGCATCGGCGGCCCAGGACGCGACGACGCTGCAGCTTGCCGTTACCCAGGCACAGACGCAGTCCTCAAACCAGCTCACGCTCGACGAGCAGCAGCTGAGTGCGGATACGACCCAGGAATCCACGGACCAAAGCAAGAAGGCGACCGACTGCGCGGTAACTCCCGTCACGCCATCGTCCACAGCGGCCTGCGACGCCGACACCCAGGCCGTCACCAAGGACGGTCTTGCGGTTACCAAGGACCAAACGACCGTAAGTAACGACGAGAATGCGTCGGGCGTGACGAACGCGGAGAATTCGTTGGCCGCTGGCGAGTTGCGCGACCAGCAGACGATCCAGAACGATCAGACGGCGATCAGTAATGCGCAGACCGCGCAGGCGCAGGGCCTCGCCAAGGACCAGCAGTCGATCACCAACGCACAACAGGGCGTCACGAACGCGCAGCTGTCGCTCGAATCGACCGAGAATCAAAATGCCCAGAAGACCGCTGCGCCGTTGGCATCCGCCGTCCAGACCGATCAGGCAGCGATCGAGCAGGCACAGGCGCAAGTCGACACCGCGAAGACCACCCTTGATGCGACCGCGCTCGTGGCGCCGGCGGCTGGCACTATCGGCGCGATCAACGAGACGGTCGGACAGACGGTGAGCGCCGGTACCACCTCGAGTGCCTCGACGACCGGTTCGACGACGGGATCATCGAGCAGCAGCTCGTCGTCCGCCTTCATCACCCTGACCAACCTGACGGATCTACAGGTCGTGGCCGACGTTGACGAGGCGGACGCTTCGAAGGTGGTCGTCGGTGCACCCGCAACGGTGACGCTGAACGCACTGCCGACACAGGAGTTCGCAGCAACCGTGATTGCGGTCGCGAACAGCTCGACGGTCGTGAGCAACGTGGTCGAGTACCAGGTCACATTCGAACTCAACAACACCAATCCCGCGGTGAAGCCGGGCATGACGGCGTCGGTCACCGTGACGACGGCGAAAGCAGACGGCGTTCTTAACGTGACGTCGTCCGCGGTGCACACGGCCGGTGGGACGTCGTACGTGCTGGTGAGGCAACCTGATGGCACGCAGAAGCAGGTTGACGTTGTTGTCGGCCTCAAAGGTGACACCACGACGGAGATCACCGGCGCAGTGAAGGCCGGCGATGTCGTCGTCCTGCCAGCGACGACGATCGCGACGGGCACCGGCACCACGGGCACGACGACCCGAACGGGCACCACGGGTCTTGGCGGTGGCGGCGCGGCGATCTTCGGTGGCGGCGGCGGCTTCGGCGGGCGGCCGGGCGGGTGAGCGCGCCAGCAGCCGCCGACCACGCCGGCGGAGCCCCGGCTGCCATTCCGGTGATCCGGTTGTGGCAGCTGACGAAGACGTATGGCGACGGCGAAGCCGCCGTGCACGCGCTGCGTGGCGTGAGTCTCTCGGTCTACCAGGGTGACTACGTCGCCATCATGGGCGCGTCCGGCTCCGGAAAGAGCACGCTGATGAGCATCATCGGCTGCCTCGACGTGCAGACGGCGGGGCGCTATCTGCTCGACGGCGTCGACGTGGAACTGCTCGACGAGAACGAGTTGTCGGAGATCCGCAACCGGAAGATCGGCTTCGTCTTTCAGAGCTTCAACCTGTTGTCGGGTTCGACCGCGTTGCAAAACGTCGAGTTGCCATTGACGTATGCAGGTGTGCGTTCCGGTGAACGGCGCCGGCGGGCGGCTGCGGCTCTCGATGCGGTCGGGTTGGCCCGTCGCTATGGGCACCGGCCGGCGATGATGTCGGGAGGTGAGCGACAGCGGGTCGCCGTGGCACGTGCCATCGCCGTGAACCCGTCGCTCATCCTCGCCGACGAGCCGACCGGCAACCTCGACTCTGTCGCCACTGACGACGTTCTTGCCATCTTCGCGCGGCTTAACAGCGAAGGCCGAACGATCGTGTTGATCACGCACGAGAACGAGGTGGCGCAACACGCCAAGCGCGTCGTGCGAGTCAAGGATGGCCTGATCGTCGATGACACCCGCCAGGCGCCGATCGACGGCCCACCGCCGATGCACACGATGTCGACATACGCCCAGGCCGGGGCGCACCGATGATTCGCGCTGAGAGCCTACGCATCGCCATGACCGGCATCCTGCATAACAAGTTGAGGTCGCTGCTGACGATGCTCGGCATGCTTATCGGCGTCGGGTCGGTCATCATGCTGGTCGCCGTCGGCACGGGGTCGTCCGCGAAGATTCAGAAGCAAATCGAAGGTCTCGGCACGAACCTGATTCAGGTCAACAGGCAGGTGAGCTTCGGCGGTCGCGCAACCACAGGTACTCAATCGAAACCGGCGAACCTCACGGCAGTAGACGTCACGGCTTTGCAAGACAAGACGAAGAATCCCGATGTCGTCGCCGTAGCCCCCGTTACGACGGCCAACTCCGTCACCGCTGTCTACCAGGGTGCTTCGTACTCGCCGTCGTCTTTCGTCGGTACGACGCCGCCCTATGAGCAGATCAAGGACTACCAAATCCAGGAAGGCACGTTCTTCACCAACGCCGACGAGAGCCAGCACAACCGCGTTGCTGTCATCGGCGAGACCGTCGCGACGAACCTGTTCGGGACGGCGGACCCGATCGGTAACAACGTGCAGTTCAACGGCGCGAGCTACCAGATCATTGGGTTGCTCAAGCCGAAAGGCACCGACGGAGCTCAAGATCAGGACGACGTGGTGATGGCGCCGCTTACGGCGGTGCAGGACACCTTGACCGGCTACGCCTCCTCTTACTCGACCATCGACGTCGAGGCGGCGTCGCCGTCGAAGCAAGCGGACGCGCAGGCCGAGGTGACGGCGACGCTCGAGACGACGCACGGCATCGCGGCCGGCGGTACGGACGACTTCCGCATCTTGAACCAGGCCAGCCTGCTACAGACCGCGGGTTCGTCGAACAAGGTGTTGACGACCCTGCTCGGCATCGTTGCCGGGATCAGTCTGCTGGTTGGTGGCATCGGCGTCATGAACATCATGTTGGTGACCGTCACCGAGCGAACGCGCGAGATCGGCATTCGCAAGGCGATCGGCGCGAAGCGATCCGACATCTTGGGCCAGTTCCTGGTCGAGGCGGTGCTGTTGTCGGCGATCGGCGGACTCATCGGCGTCGGTGTGGGGATCGGCGGTAGCCGGTTCAAAATCATCGGCATCCAGCCCGTGGTGGCCGAGTACTCAGTCTTCCTTGCGTTCGGCGTAGCCGTTGTGACCGGCCTGTTCTTCGGGCTCTACCCAGCTAGCCGGGCAGCACGACTACTGCCCATCGAAGCACTGAGATACGAGTGAGGCACGACATGCAGCGACACGAGTGCGCCAGGAACCCCGACCGGAGAATCTGATGACCCAGCACAGCACCGACCCCGCAAATGTCGTCGGATATGACTCACCCAACGGCGTTGCCTCGAGCTTCGCGCCTGACTTCGACGAGCCACCGCCCCCACCCCTACCGAAGACGCGGCGGCGCAAGCTGCCGATCGCGACACTGGTGCTCGCCCTGGCCGCCATGGGTGCGGCGGGCTTCTTCACGGGCGTGAAGGTCGAGAAGAGCAAGGTGCCGGCTTCGACGTCGAATGCGTCTCGACTCGCGGCTGCGGCTGCCGCGTTCGGTACCGGTGCAACGGGAGCGCGCGCGAGCGCATCGCCGCCCGCTGGCGCCACCGGCGCTGCGACGGGCGCAACCGGGGGAGCTGGGACCGGCGCGACCGGCACCGGAGCCGGCGGCGCGAACGCGACGGGTGCGGCGAACATCATCGGCACAGTGACGGTGATCGACGGAACGACGCTCTACGTCACCGACTCATCAGGCAACGTGGTGAAGGTGACGACCAACACGGGCACCACGGTCTCGAAGACCGACACGGGAACCGTCAGCGAGCTAGCACCAGGAGAGTCGGTCGTGATCAGAGGAGTGCAATCGTCGGCGGGCGTGTACGCGGCGCAATCGGTGAGTGAAGGCGCGGCAGCAGCGTTCGGCGGCGGGGCGGGTGGTTTCGGCGGGCGAGGACGTGGCGCGGCGGCAGTTCCGAGCGCGTCGGCATCGGCCGGGAGTAACTGATGAGCGCTCGTCGCGTGGCACAGGTGCTAGCAGTCACGGCTGGTACAGCATGTGTCGCGGTATTGGTCGCGGCGTGTGGTGGCGGCACAAAGGCAGCGTCGACAACGTCGACGACGCCGGCGGTTAGCCCTGTGGTCAGTGCGTCACCGAGTGCGACCGCGAGTGTCGCCGGCAGTGGCGCACCGGGCGGCCGGAACGGCGCCGCTTTCGCGGCTTACACGGCGTGTCTCACGCAGCATGGCGTGACCGTGCCCTCGTCCTCGCCCGGCGCGCGCCCGTCTGGCACTTTTAGCCGTCCGCCAGGCGGATTCAGTCGCCCACCCGGCGCGAGCCGTGGACCAGGTGGCGGTGGGTTCGGCGGGTTCGGCGGGTTCGGAAGTCCGAACCCGAGCACGTCCGCCGCGCGCGCAGCGTGCGCCAGCCTGCTTCCCGCAGGAGCGGTTGCTGGCGACCGAACGATTAGCGCGACAACGTTCGCCGCATTCAAGAGCTGCATGTCCGACAACGGGGTGACGATCACGTCGACCGATCCCCAAGCGGCGGTGCGCGGTCTTGACCGTACCGATGCGAAAACCGCGGCCGCGCTCAAGATCTGCCAGCCCATCTTGGGTCAGGGTGCTGGCTCCCGCGCAGCGACGCCGAGTCCGTCGCCGGCAGCCTCGAGCTAATTGGCGTGACAACTGCATCACGTCGAGCTGGGGGGATGACGACCGGGAGCCGCCGGGGGGCTACAGCAGGCAGGCGCCCCAGGTCGTCCTGACACTCTCGCCTGGTTCGAGTCGGCGCAGACCGCGGCCGGTGACGAACGCGTTCGGTGCGGCTGTCATCGGTTCGGCCGCGAGGCCTCGGCGGGCCTGCTGCGCGGGCAGCATGTCGCCCGTGCACAACTGCCAGTAGTCGCACGATTCGTCCATCCAGATCGCCGCTGTTGCACCGTCCGGTGCCGCGAGTTTGACCCAGGCCCGTCCGTTGGTGCGTGGCACGCCAGAGAATGCGTCGTCGAGTACCAGCGATCCGAGTTTGCGCGGTTCGCGGAAGTCATACGGGGTGCCGGCCACGGCTTCCTCTGCGACAGGGAGCAGCCGATCGTCGGTAACGAACCGATGAGTTGCGTCGAGGGTCACCGCGCACTCGTCGAGCATCGCCTCGCCTGATGACAGCCAGGGGTGGAATCCCACCGCATATGGGCATGCCCGGTGGCCGACGTTGCGTGACGTCGTCCGCACTTCAAGTCCAAGTTGTGCAAGGCGGTAGTCGATGGTGGTATCGAGGAAGAACGGAAACCCTGGGCTCGGCAACAGCGCCAAGCTGAGCACCACGCGATCGGGCTGTTGCTCGACGAGGCGCCACGATCGCCACGGTGACAGGCCGTGTAGTGCCGTCATCCGCGCGGGTTCGGTGATCGGCAGCTGGTACTGCTCGCCGTCGAACTCGTAGCGGCCATCGGCGAGCCGGTTCGGCCACGGGACCAGAACCGCGCCGTGGAACCCAGTGGAGAAAGCGGATTTCGCGTAGGACTGGAAAACGTCGCGGTTGCCGACCCGAAACTCGCGCACGGCAGCACCGACTTCGACCACCGTGACGACCTGGTCGTCGAACGCCAGCCGAAACTGCTGGCCGGACGGCGGCAAGTGGCCGCTTGGCGCACTCCCCGATGTCGTCATCGGGTCAGAGATTAGCGCCTGCAGTCGAGCGAGGCCGGCGGCCGCTATCGGCGTGGCGTCGCCGAAGGTCCCGTCAGGAAGTGCCTTTCGGCTCTGTATTGGGTTCCTCGGCCTAGCTGATGGTGCCACTAGGACACACTCTGTCAGGAGGAACGATGCGGTTGGGCCTCCTGCCGTTGTCGCCGATCAATCTGGATCATGTCGGGCACTATGTGCATTGGGGTGTCATTCAGATCTCGGTCGCCAACTTGCTGTTGATCCTGCTGATGGTGGTTATCTTTGCGGCCGCGATCCTGCTGCCGTTTCCGGGAACGAGGCGGCGCAAGTGACCGCCGTCCCCGCGTCGGCTGGGGAGACCTCGGTACCGGCGGAGGAATCCGGGGGTTGGACCGGGTGGGTGCGTCGCCGTGCGTTGCGCAGCTTCCCGCCTGACCAGCTGCTGCCGGACAAGCAGCCGATCTATGTGGCGTCGTGGATTTACGTCTTCGGAGTCGCAACGATCGCCGCGTTTATCGTGACGCTGGCTTCGGGTGGGGTTCTCGCGTTGCGGGGTCCGGCCTGGTGGCATGGGTCGAGCGTGGGTCAC
>DATCFU010000234.1:0-17671 GCA_036509315.1 Acidothermaceae bacterium | reverse complement strand
GTGACCCACGCTCGACCCATGCCACCAGGCCGGACCCCGCAACGCGAGAACCCCACCCGAAGCCAGCGTCACGATAAACGCGGCGATCGTTGCGACTCCGAAGACGTAAATCCACGACGCCACATAGATCGGCTGCTTGTCGGGCAGCAGCTGGTCAGGCGGGAAACTACGCAACGCACGGCGACGCACCCACCCAGTCCAACCCCCGGATTCCTCCGCCGGCACCGAGGTCTCCCCAGCCGACGCGGGGACGGCGGTCACTTGCGCCGCCTCGTTCCCGGAAACGGCAGCAGGATCGCGGCCGCAAAGATAACCACCATCAGCAGGATCAAAATGAGGTTGGCGACCGAGATCTGAATGACACCCCAATGCACATAGTGCCCGACATGATCCAGATTGATCGGCGACATCACTGCCGTCAAATAGCCGTGCACGGCAGCCTCCCAGAAGCGCTTGGCCGGACCGCGACGAGGCGGTGAACATGCTCGGGAACAGCGACGCGGTTGCGAATGCAACGGCACGTGTTCGGCATCGTCCGCAAGCCGAAGCGGGCCGCATGCCCGAAATCGGTGCGACCTCTGCTGTGGCGCGATCGATCGGGGAAGGCCATCGAGGGGTCCCAGCGGACCCGGCCAATTTGCGCGCTGTGCGGTGTCAGTCGACTCGCCGCCCTCGGCAGAAAACATGTGAGCGGCGAGGTGAGCAATGTCCAGACCGGCCCAAGCGCGCTAAGAACCAGAACATCTCACATCAGCGTGCTCAAAGCAACGAGGCTCCCGCGAGCGCGCCTTCGTCGTCCTCGCCGTTCATTGCATGACGACTGCTGCGGTGACGCGCCCCGCCCTGAGGCAACTAACAGGAAGGAACGTGTCGTCGGGTCGGCGACGTGGTCGAGCACACGCTTCAGCCATCCCGACACCGGCACCCAAGCTGTCCGAAATTCGGAGCGGACCCGGCGCGCGATCGTGGGATGGGCACCGACAGGGGTCGGCAAACTCGGAGAGCGCCTGCCGCGCGTCTTCGATCGTGTCGAAGGTGCGTTCGATGGTTCCGTTGTTCCACATGATCGCGTATTCCGTACCGTCACTTATGGATGGAACACTCGCCGACTAATCGCAGCGCGCGGTTGCGATATTACTGGCGGCAATCGCTGCCCCTAGGCAAACACGTCGAAGCGCACTGGTCGCGCAACGGCGTCCCCGTCGCTGGATCGGATTCGAAGAGATGACACCGCGCAACGCGTAACGTCGGTCTCGCACATTCGCAAAGGTAGCCCTACTGCACATTCGCAGAGGATCTGCGTATGGCCTGCAACACCTCGGTGGCCCTCGCCGGGGTGATCGTCTGCACTTTGCTGCGCACCAAACTCGCTCCCTCTTACTGCGCACTCTTACTGCGCACTCTTACTGCGCACTGATCCCGCTCCGTTGACGGCACGGTGTCGGTCATCGGCGCGACTCATCATCGTCGCACGCCGGTATTCAGTTGCACGGACGACCCGCACCAATGCAAGCCTCGATGCGGGCGATGGCGGTGCACTTGGGCCCCCGCATCGATCTGAGCTTGGCCTACCGATCTCAGTCGTCACCAATATGGAGTGCGACTTCACCCGTTCGAGTCCTTCGGATAGGGCGGCCTCGGCCGAGTCACGAAGTGGGCCTGCAGCGGCGGGACCCTCCTTGAGGAGACCCTTGGTGGTGTTGATCACGAGTTCTCCGGTGAGGTGTGGCGGCAGCGGCGGGATGTTCTTGCTGGTGTACGCGCGTCGATGAGGGTGACGCCAGGGTTCGGAAAAGCGCCCTCCCATGCGGCCTCAACGTCGTCGTCGGAGGTCACGCGGATGCCGGAGAAGCCCAGCAGTTCAGCCCATCCCGCGTAGTCGACCGACTGGATGTCTTGAGACGTCGGCCAGACCGGGTTGCCGTCTTCGGTGCGCATCTCCCATGACACCTGGTTGAGGTCGTCGTTATGCAGCACAAGAACAAGCTGATTGCTCCATTGCGCCATGTATTCCTTGACGGTGATGAGTTCGTTCATGCCCAGCACCTGGAATGCGCCGTCCTCGATCGTGCAGATCACCGGCCGGTCTGGGTAGGCGAACTTCACCGCTACCGCGTATGGCATTGCCGCGAGCGTGGTCGCCGGCCTGCCGGAAAGGTCACCCATCATGCCGCGGCGAAGCCGGATGTGATGTGCGTACCAGTGTGCAGTCGTGCCGGCATCAGCAGTGACGATGGCATTGGGTGGTAGCCGCTTGTTCAGCTCGTGGTAAACGCGCCGAGGGTTCACGCCGTCCGGATAGTTCAGCATCGCCTGCGCTTCTCTCTCTTCGTCCCACCTACCGCAGGTTCTTCTGACAGTCCCAGCGGCTTAGGTGGACGGGACGTGGCCGTCGATGAGCGTGAGCAGTGCGTCGGCGATCTGGTCGGGTGTGGGTGGGCAGCCGGGGATGGTGAGGTCGACGGGGAGCACGTCGGACACCGGTCCAATAAGTGCGTCGGGAGTTCCGAGGGTATTGATGCCTAGTGCGCAGTTGCCGAGTGCGGCGACCCTTCGTGGTTCGGGCATGGCGTGGTAGGCGAGGAGCAGTGCGTCGCGCATGCGCGTGGTCACTGTGCCGGTGACGAGTAGGACGTCGGCGTGGCGGGGCGAGGCGACGATGCCGAGACCGAACCGCTGGAGGTCGTAGTGCGGGCCGACTGTGAGGGTCAGTTCGTGCTCGCAGCCGTTGCACGATCCGGCGTCGACGTGTCGGATGGCGAGGCTGCGCCCGTGGTCGGGTCGTGGCAGGTCGAGGTCGCGCCGCAGCCGGCGAAGGTCGCGTAGCAAGGTGAACATCAGCGGTCCGCACAGGCGTAGCACAGTTCGAAGCTCTTGTTAATCAGGGGAAAGTCGGGTAACAGGTTGCCCGCGGCGGCGTGTGCGACTGCTGGCCAGTTGGCGTAGGAGCCGGTGCGCAGCCGCACCCGCGCCACCAGGTCGCCTGCGGATTCGATGACGCAGCTTGTTGCGCCGCGTGGGCTTTCGACGAACCCGATCCCGATCGGTTGCCGGTCGGTGTCCGCGACTGCCAGCGCAGGCATCACGGGTCCAGTGTCGAGCAGTGTGCAAAGCAGAGCGAACGACTGTCGCAGTTCGAGTACGCGCTGCTCGAGCCGCGCGCGCACGTCACCGGCGGCGGTCGATGGTGTCACTGGCACAAAGCCTGCGTAGTCCGGGTAGGGCGACGCAGCGCGGATATCCTCGGCAACGCCGGCTGCACGCGCCCCCGGGCCGACGGTACCGAGCCGGTGGACTGTCGGTGCATCGATGATGCCGATCGCGTCGAGTCGGTCCTGGAAGGACGCATTGAAGGCGAGCTCGCGCCAGCCGACCTCGACGGCCGCGTTGATCTCGGCCAGTTCCTGCGCGCACGATCGCAGGGCGTCGGCGTCGAGGACGAGGTCGCTTCGCCCGATCGTGACGCTGCCGAACAGGAACCGGTGGCCGGCGAGGTTCATGTTGAGTCGGCGGGCACGTTCGGTGAGGGCGAGGAAATATGTGTTTCCGGCGGCCATTCCGACCCCTGCGCACACCGCGGCGATGTCGTTGAGGTGGTTCCACACCCGCTCGATCTCGAGCAGGAATGTTCGGGCCCGGGCGAGTTCCGGCGTCGCGCGTAGCCCTAGTGTCTGCTCGGCCGCTGTTGCGAACGCGACACTGTTTGCCACCATGCACCCCGCACACGCCCGCGTGATGACGTTCATGGCGGCCGCCGGCGGCGACCCTTGCGCCGCGCGTTCGAGGCCGCGGTGCTTGTAGAACAACCGTGCGTCAAGGTGCAGGATCCGATCGCCGACGACGTGGAATCGAAAGTGCCCGGACTCGATGACGCCGGCATGGATCGGTCCGACTGCCACCTGGTACGGATCGGGTCCGCGCACCGGGACAGTCCACGATTCGAGCGGCGCCGCGTGGTCGAGCAGCGGCCTAAGCGGCTCGTGCCCAGCGAAGCCCACCCCGTATAGATCGTGCGCCTCGCGTTCGTCCCAACCCATCGCCGGCGCGAGGTCGACGATCGACGGGACGCTGCCCTCGCCGTCGGGTACGACACTCTCTACCCGCGTCTGATTGTCTGGTCCTGTCAGCAGCACACGTACGACGCGCCCACCCTCGGCGGCGTACAGACTGCGCGCACACCATCCCTGCGCGAGCGCGTTCTCAACATCGGCCCGAAACGTCGCGGCGGCGCGGTTCACGGCACACCTCGCACGAGCGCATCGACGAAGCTGCTGCCGGACAGCCACGGCGCGACAGCAGTGAGACCGAGGAGCACGACCAGCGACACGCCACCCAAGGTGGTGACCAGCCGCAGCCCTGGCAGAAGTGTGACGTTGCGGCGATGCGCCTTTCCGACAAGGGTCTCGATCGTCGCGTGCGCGAGGCCGAGGAAACCCAGGGCGAGTAGCACCGCGGCGATCGCGGCAGGCCATGATCTGCCGGACTCGAAGCCGCCCGCGAGGATCAGTAGTTCGCTGACGAACAGGGGGGACGGCGGCAGCCCTGACAGTGCGCCCAGCGACACGCCCATCGTCGCACCGAGCACCGGTGCAGTGCGTCCGATGCCGCTGACCGCGTGCCGGGCTGCGCGTGGCTCGTGCGCCAGCAGCGGGGTTGCTGCGTAGAAGCCGAGCGCTTTGGCGATGGCGTGTCCCACGATGTGCAGGGCCACGCCGGCGAGTGCCAGCGGCGTACCGAAGCCAACGCCGAGAGCCATCACCCCGAGGTGTTCGAGGCTGGAGTAGGCGAGTAGCCGTTTGAACGCCATCGGCCGCCACAGGAACGGGACCGCGACCGCGAGTGAAGCGAGCCCGAACCCGATCAACACGCGTTGCGCTGCCGATACTCCGATCAGCGGCGCGAGCGCACGGTCGGTGCGCCACGCGACGAGCAACACGGTCGGTAGCAGTGCGGCCGAGAGCAGTGCGGACACCGGTGGCGGGGCTTGGGAGTGCGCGTCGGGCAGCCAGTTGTGCACCGGCGCCCATCCGATCTTCGCGGCTAAGCCGATCAGGATCAGCAGGTATGCGGTCAGTGCGGTCGAGCGCCCCGATCCGAACGTCGCCAGCCGTCCCCATGCCAGTCCGCTGACCCCACCGCTCGGCACACCAGCGGCGAGGATCGCGATACCGAGCAACGCGATACCCAGACCAAGGGAGGTGAGGATCAGGTACTTCCAGCCCGCCTCCAGCGCGTGTGCTTTGCCGCTGAAACCCACTAGCAGCGCGGACGCCGCGGTCGTCGCCTCGACCAGCAGCCAGGCCGCGCCGAGGTTGCCGGCCAATGGCACCGCGAGCAGCATCGCCCAGAAAAGAAACAGCACGACGTAGTAGACGCGGTCACGATGGCCCTCGACCACGAACGAGCTGCGCGCGCCCTGCAAAAAGGACGCCGACATCCACACGCTGGCCAGCCCGACGACTGCGGTAACGGCGAGCAACAACGCACCCGCGGCGTCGACCACGATCCAGTGACCGACCAGCGGATGGCCGGCGTCCTTGACCGCAAGACCAACCAGCACCACAGCGAATACCGACGTCGCGACGGCACAGGTGCGCGCCAGCACGGTGAGATGTTTGCTTGGGGCAAGCACGACGAGCCCGGCAGTCACCAGCGGTACCGCAACGACGACGACCGCAAGCGCTTGGCTGCTAATCACGCAAACTCCGCAACGCCGCGCTGTCGCCCGCGCCGAATTCGCTGAAGATGCGCAAGTGGAACAGCGCCGCGACGCACACGATCAGGGTGAGGTCGAGCGTCACGCCGAGTTCGATGATCAGCGACGAGGCGTGCGGTGACCCGATCGCCGCCAGCGCCAGCCCGTTCTCGACCAGCACGATGCCGAGCACCTGAAACAACGTGGACCGCCGCGTCGCAGCACACGCCAGACCGGTGGCGACGAGGGCAAGAACCGCCCGTTCCGCCGGGCGGGACGTGAGGCCGAAGGCGGGTACCAGCGCGGTCAACAGCAGGATGAACACCACTGCGACGCCAGCCCTAACCATCGGTGTGACACGGGCTCGCAGCGGCTGCGACTCCCGGCTGCGGACCACCGCGACAAAGAACAAGCCACCAAGTGCGGCAGCGCGCATGGCCAGCGCCAGCCCAGCCACGACGTCGCTGGCCGGACCGGCCTGCTGCAGAGCGATGACCGCAAGTACCAGCGCCTGCGTCGTCACGAGACCGACCGCGATCGATCGACGCCGCACCACGACGACGCCGAGCCCAAGCCCGACCAGCAGCCATCCGGTGGCACCCGTCACGACCCGCCGACCCCACGAGCGACAACACCCAGTAGCGCAGCCAACGCCGCAACCCCGAGCAGGCGAGGCACCAGTAGTACACGCATCTTGGCCTGAAATGTCTCGACAAGCGCGAGCGCGCCGCACATCACCACGAGCACGAACGGCAGCAGCGCAAGCTGCGCCCAGACACCGCGCGGGTGCGGGAGGAAGACCTGCGCAGCGAGCACCAGAACAACCCAATGCCGAGCAGCCGCCGCCCACTGCACATAGGCCAGGTCGCGACCGGCATATTCGAGCAGCGGCGTCTCGTGGATCATCGTCAACTCAAGGTGCGTGTCGGGGTTGTCGAACGGCTGACGGCCGGTCTCCGCAACGACGACGATTCCGAACGCCAACGCACCCAACGCCAGCGCAGGGCTCGACCAGACCGCACCGCCGGCGGTGCGGGCGATCATCCCGAGCAGGTTCGACGTGCCCGTCAGCATCACGGCGACGGCCAGCGCGAGCAGCAACGTCGCTTCAACGAACACGGAAATCGTCAGATCGCGGCTCGCGCCCATCAGTGAGAATCCGTTGGCAACATCCCACGTGCTCGCAGCCGCGGCGAAACGGGCGAGGGCTAACAAGCCGATCAAGACGATGACGTCGTGTCCGACGCCGAGGTTGGGTCCGACCGCGTTCACCGGGACGAGCCCGACCGCGGCGACGAGGCAGGCGCCGATCACCGCCGGCGCGAGCCGGTAGACCACGGTCGTCCCTGCCACGTCGACTGTGCTCTTGTTCCATAGCCGACGCAGCTCGCGGTAGGGCTGCAGCGGCGATGGACCGCGCCGACCTTGCAGTCGCGCTTTCCAATGCTGGATCAGGCCAGGCAGCAAAGGCGACAACACGAGCCCGCCAATGACCTGGACGGCACCGCTGGCAACCGTAGACGCCGTCATCCGAGCCAGCCGATCCGGCCGGCGATCAAGACGACCAGCACTAGGCCAATGAGGTAGCCGACATACATCCCGAGGCTTCCGCTCTGCAGCCGTCGCGCGTATGCGGCACCGGCGAGCGACCACCGCGCAACCGGACGATAGATCCGCTCGTCGATCAGGTTGGGCACCTCGCCTTCATACGCGACCTGCGTGACGACGCCGCCATGCGTGCGCACCTCAATCTCCCGGCGCGGTCGTAACACGACCTCGAGCACCAGCCGCAACGGCTTGGTGAACCCTGCGCTCGACCACTGGAGCTCGGGCACAACTGACTGCCCGCACACCCAGGTCGGCGCAACGTGAGCGGTACGCTGCCCGCGCAGCAGAGTCAGCACCGCGGTCACCACGACGATGACCACCGCGATCCCGACCGTTGGCAACGACCCTGTGCCGGGCACGTAAAGACCGGCATGGACTGGCGCCTGGCCCGACCAAGGAGCGATCGCGACGAGGCGGCTCACCAATAAACCCGGCACGAGCCCCAACATGACGCATGCCAACGCAAGTACTGCGACAGCGCCGCGCATCGGAGCCGCGACCTCGAGCGCATCGCGGACATGGGCGCGCCGCGGCGGCCCGAGCAGCACGAGACCAACCACTTTGACGAAACAAAACACGGCGAGCGCTGCTGTCGCCCCTAGCGCAGCCAGCGCGACCGCACCCGCCGTGCCATCACCAACGTGACCCGACATCACCACATGTAACAGCGCCTGCAACGTCAGCCACTCCGAGGCGAACCCGTTCAACGGCGGCAACCCGGCGATCGCCATCGCCCCGACGAAAAACGCTCCGCCGGTCCACGGCATCCGCCGCAACAGACCACCGAGCTGGTTGAGTTCGAGTGAGCCGACCGATCGTTCAATCGAGCCCGCACACAAGAACAGCAACGCCTTGAACACCGCATGGTTGACGGTATGGAGAAGCGCCGCAGCCAACGCAAGCGCAGCCCAGACATCCTCCCCGTGCGCACGAAGCACAAGGCAAGCACCAAGACCCAACACGATGATGCCGAGGTTCTCGATCGAGTGCAGCGCCAACAGCCGTTTCAACTCGTGCTGGAACAAGGCATAGGTGACGCCACCGACGCAGGACACTGCACCGACGGCGAGGACGAGGACGCCGAACCAGGTCGGCAGCACACCAAGCCAATCGACGAAAACGCGGATCATCGCGTACACCGCAAGCTTAATCATGACACCGCTCATCAATGCCGAAACCGGCGCCGGCGCCATCGGGTGCGCCCGCGGTAACCACGCGTGCAACGGCACGAGGCCGGCCTTGGTGCCCATGCCGACCAACGCCGCCAACGCGATGCCGATCTGCAGGCCGGACCCTGGCCCGACGACGCCGGCCGTTCCTAACGCCCCCGCATGTGCGAGCAACAGCACCGCCACCCACGTACCGACCCCACCGAGGTGGGTGATCGCGATGTAGATGAAGACGCTACGACGCGACTCCGCATCGGCGTCGCGGTGGAGGAGGATGATCACCGCTGGCAGCAAGCTCATGAGCTCCCAACTGCCGAGGAACGTGATGGCGTCGCGCGCGCACAGCAGCCCCACCATCGCCAGCACGAACACCCCGGTCAACGCACCGACCAGTCGCCCGCGACGGGAGCCGTCGAGGTACCGGGAGGAATACGCCAACGCCGGTGCGGCAACCAGACCGAGGGTTGCTAAGAACACACCGGAGAGGCGATCGACACCGAGTCGCGGAGTGAGCTGACTCGTGAACGCCGCGCCAACCGCATGTCCAGTCGCCAGAGTCGCGAAACCGGCGACGATGAACAGTGCGGCGCCGACAGCCTGTAACCCAAGACCACGTCGCCACGGCCCACCCAGGAACGTCACGACGACACCTATCGCGATGGCTGCGCCGGCAAGCCAATACAGGACGGCGATCACGAGAGACCGAGGTCATGCAGAAGAAACTGCTGCTGCGCTAACTGATGGGTAATGATGTCGCGACCAGCCGCAAGCAGGTCGAAGACCCGCTCATCATCGACACGGTAAAAGACAGTAGTTCCGTCGCGACGCGACTCCACCAAGCCGATCCGCCGCAACGCCGCAAGATGCCGCGACGTACTGCCGGAGTCAAGATCGAGATCCCGTTGCAAGATCCCGACCGAGCGCTCACCGTCCCGCAACAACTCAAGAATCCGCACCCGCGCCGGATGACCTAGCACCCGAAACAACGTCGCCTTCACCTCATGCACAGGGCGGGCATTGTGTGACACTCCGTCACGATACTGCAAATCTTCAAAGATATGCAGTAATGCAGCCACTAATGTCGACGCAACCCCTCTGACCGCCCCACGGTCGTGCGCGGTACATCCGGAAAACGGGGCAGGCTCGTCTTGAGACAGCGGAGTGCTCCTTGTTCGCGCTATAGCGCACCGAGGTGTTCGACGGTGCCGTCGAGTCGATCCAGGAACAGCTCAGCGGGTCGAGAGTCTCGTGCGAGAGATCGCAGATGTCGCACAGCCTTCTGTAGCTGGATGTGGCTGTCGTAATGCTCCACGCCGTGTCGACAGGCCCACCGCCCGTCGGCGGGCTCGATCACACGGAAGTACCACGCCATCGGTGAATCGTGAGCGCCGACGCCCGGCCGACCTAGGGCCGAACGTCCCGTCGTGCACGAGCGAAAAGTGTCGACGAGCCTGAAATGCTGCAATGGCTCTGTCGGGCGTCTCGCGCGCGCTGATAGGGCGCACTAGGGATGGCGACGCAATCCCGGACATATGTCGTGACCGTAGTTCAGGAGGTGCAGCGCGATGGTGGACGACGCTATCGCTTGCGCGTTAGCGCTCGCGTCGTACCAGATCCTGGACAGCCCACAAAGGACGGGTTCGACGATTTGGTGCTCTTGGCGGCACACATCGCTGATGCGCCGATCGCGCTGGTGTCCTTCCTAGAGGCGGGTGCTCGGGGTTTCGTATGAGCGCAACTCGGCCAGGAGGTCGCCACGATCAGCGAGTACCTCGGTGAGGAATCGGCGTGCAGCACGCATCAATTCCGCGACATCGGAGGCTGCCAACTCGTAGAACACGCTGGTGCCCCTTCGGGTAGACACCACGATCCCCGCGCGACGCAACACGGCCAACTGTTGCGAGAGGCTGCTCGCCTCGACGCCAAGCGCGACAAGCAACTCGCTCACCGCCTTCGGCCCGTCCTGTAACAACTCGAGCACGCGGATCCGGACCGGATGGCCCAGGGTCCGAAACAGTTCAGCCTGCGCTTGATACAGCGGAACGGCCACGGGGTGCCCCTCACCGAGTCTCGGCACTTGAGTCTCATGTATATGTGAAGTTCCAAAGATCTTCAAACTGCTAGGCCGATCGTGCTCAGGTCTCTTGATCGGGGCGATGTGGCTAGACCCCTTGATCCAACCGCGCGACCCCCTTCGAAGGGGTGGACGAAAACCCGGCGGGCGGGGCCGTAGCGGGGCCGTACGGCCGGTAAAGTGGGGCCTGGTATGGACCACGGCGGTCAAGATGAATAACACGATATGCGCAGGTCAGCGCGATTTTCACGCTCAATCGGAAGGTGTCCCGCTAGTCTTCCAAGCTGGCCATGCCGGTTCGATCCCGGTCACCCGCTCCACCGAAAAAGCCTTACACAGCAAGGTTTTTCGCGCGCCTGTGGACGTCGCGTGCTCAGTAATCGTGGATTTGGGTCCTGAGCGGGGACGTATGTACCACGCCGCCACGCCAGGGACCACCCGGCGAGCTGGCCTTGCCGGGTTGATACCGGGCACCCGCTCGACCGAAAACCCTTGCATAGCAAGGGCTTTCACGCGCCCACGGCCTCCGCCTGCTTGTGAAACGTGGACCTTGCGTCCCTAGCGGCCCGTAGGTGCCACGCCGCTACGGCAGGCCCCAGCCCGCCAAGCTAGCCATGCCGGTTCGGTCCCGGTCAACCGCTCAATCGATGCTTGGTTCGACACACAGGCGGCCCACCGCCCTGTCCTCCAAGCTGCGCTCGGTGGATGCCGCGACGGCACGCAACCTGGTCCGCGACGGCGCCGTCCTGCTGGATGTCCGGGAGAGCAACGAGTGGAACGCCGGGCACGCACCGCAAGCTGCGCACATTCCGCTGGGCCGGATCAACGAGGCGTCCAAGAAGCTCGAGGGCGGCAAACAGGTGGTCGTGGCCTGTCGCAGTGGCAACCGGTCGAAGTTGGCCACGAAGGCGCTGATCTCGATGGGCTTCAACGCGGTCAACCTCTCCGGCGGGATGATCGCGTGGGCCCAGGCAGGCGGTCAGGTCGTCGACCGTTCGGGTCGCGTCGGTGCGATCTGGGCAACGCCATGTCCGACCCACTCGTCCTCATCGCGGTCGGCGCCGCGCTCGGCCTGGTGCTCGGCATGCTCGGCGGCGGCGGCGGGATCTCGGCGGTGCCGGCACTGGTGGCCCTCGGCGAGCCGGTCCTGGTTGCCTCGACAATGTCGCTGGTGATCGTCGGCACCGGAGCCGCCGCGGCGCTGGTCCGCACCACCGGGCGGGCCGGATCGACTGGAACGTCGGGCTCACCTTCGGTGCGCTGGGCTCGTTCGGAGCGGTGCTCGGCGCCCGCGCTGCGCAGGCGGCAAGCGCCGCTGCGCTCCTGAGTGGGTTGTCCGTGATGCTTCTCGTGGGTGCCTACGCAATGCTCCGCGCGGCGCGCACGGCTCGCCGGGCGGTGAACGCCCCGCAGCCAGTCCTCCTGGTGATGGCCGGCGGAGCGGCGGCGCCGTCGCTCACTCCTGGGGGCACCGCCCTATCGGAGGCGACGCAAGGTCAGACGTCACGGGATCGGGTCCTCACTCTGGCGACCGGCGTCGGTCTGATTACCGGGTTCTTCGGCGTAGGGGCCGGCTTCGTCGTGGTGCCGGCTCTCGTCTCAGCGATGCGGGTGCCCATCAAGAGGGCCACAGCGACGGCGCTGGTCGTCATCGTCATCAACTCCGCCGTGGCGCTAACCGTGCGACACGGCGACCTCGGACCGCTGGCGCGCACCGCGGCACTTGCTGCGGTTACGGGGGTGTTCGCCGTGGTCGGGGCGCTGGTGTCCCACCGGGTGCCGGGGTGGCTGCTATCGGCCGCCTTCGGCGCGCTCATGGTGGCCGTGGCCGCGTTCACCGTCACCCGCGCCGTCATCGGCTCCTGACTCGGAATGGAACCCTGCTCAGCCCCGTTACAATACCCATAGGGGTATACCTCCACCGCACACCAAGGACGTGACCATGGCTACCGTCGCACTGACCGCTAGCACCTTCGAAACCGCGGTGCTCGACAACGACATCGTGCTCGTCGACTTCTGGGCGGCGTGGTGCGGACCGTGCCGACAGTTCGGTCCGGTGTTCGAGGCTGCCTCGAATGAACACCCGGACATCGTGTTCGGCAAGGTCGACACCGAGGCCGAGCAGGGTCTGGCCGGTGCCGCTGGCATCAGTTCGATCCCGACGCTGATGGTGTTCCGCGCAGGCATCCTGGTGTTCTCTGAGCCTGGCGCCTTGCCAAAGGCAGCCTTGCAGCAGGTCATCGAGGGAGTGCGCGCCCTGGACATGGACGACGTCGGCCGACAGGTCGCCGAGCATGCAGCCACGGTCGCCGACCAGACGATGGCCCAGTCGTGACCTACGGCACCACAGTCGTCTTGCACCAGCCGTTCGACGACGCCGTCGCGGCAGTCCGGGTCGCGTTGTCCGACCAGGGGTTCGGCGTGCTCACCGAGACCGACATGCAGGCCACGATGAAAGCCAAGGTCGGCGCGGACCTTGCGCCGTATCTGATCCTCGGGGCCTGCAACCCACCACTGGCCTACCGTGCGCTGCAGGCCGAGCCCTCTGTTGGCCTGCTCCTGCCCTGCAACGTCATCATCCGCCAGACTGACCAGGGCACCGTCGTGGAAGCCATCGACCCGATGACCATGGTCAGCATCTCGGGGAACCCGGCCCTGCAGCCTGTCGTCGACGAGGTGGCTGTCAGGCTGAACGCAGCGCTCGCGGCACTGACGGCGCAGACGACGTGACTCACTCAGGCATTCATCGACCCTGGAGACTCCGTGGAGCTGGACACGAACGACATAACCCCGATCCTCAACCGGCTGCGCCGCGCGGAGGGACAACTCGGCGGCGTGATCCGGATGCTCGAGGAGGGCCGGGACTGCCAGGACGTCGTCACCTTGCTCGCCGCGGTCTCCAAGGCTCTGGACAAGGCCGGCTTCGCAATCGTCGCCAGCGGGCTGCGTCAATGCATCACCCAGCCGGAGAAGGCCGGCACTCCTGACCTCATCGCCTTGGAGAAGCTCTTCCTGTCCCTCGCATGAGGGCACAGTGGCCACCCCACCCGAGCCAACGGAACCCGATCTGCATGGGGTTGTGCACCTCACGCTTCGTCCCCAAGCCAACCCGCCACTGACCTCCCCTCAGCCAGGCCGCGTTCTTCGTACGGACAACTGCCAGCAGACGTACGCCAAAGGCAGCTCAATGACGACCGCCATCGCCGCAGCGACCACCACCTCAGCGCCGGTAGCTGCGTTGAGGACGTCGAACCAGGCATCGATGACGAGCATCGCCGCCGCAACCGCCGCGTAGCGCGTGACAGCGGGGCTCTCGCCTCTGATCGACAGCCCGGTGGTCACGAGGACGGCGAGCAATCCGACGTCGAAGCCGGCCCAGCCGAGCCAGTAGTGATGTGCCGAGTAGTGCCGCGGAAGCGTGATCGCCAGGTACAAAGTCCACGGAGCCATCAGCGCCGCCGCGCCGAAGAAGGCATGCGCCAGGTACGACGGACGTATCCAACGTCGCAGTGAGGTCACGCCTGCCGTGCCGCCCACAGGTACACGTCGCCGGCGGTGGAGTGCTCAGAGGTGTCCCCCTGCTGAGTCCGACCCAGCTGCTGGGTCGTGAGCTCCGGAAACGCGGTCGCGAGCATTGCCTCGGTGAAGAGGCGTTCGGCGTCTGGGGTGCCGGCGAGCCCCAACGACGCGACGTGGTGACCAACGACGTACAGGTGACCACCAGGGGCGACCGCACGCGCGGCTGTCGCGAAGAGATGGTCACGGGCGTCTGCGGTCAGATGCATGTTGGCCAGCACGACGAGCTGGTAGGCGTCGGCCGTCCTGAAGGTGGTGAGGTCCGCGTAGATCGTCGTCAGGGCACAGCCGGTCTGCTGTGCCCGTTCGTTCGTCTGCGCGAGCCCTACCTTGGAACTGTCTACTCCGGTCACGGCCTGCTCGAATCCTGAGCGCGTGCGGGTCAGTGCGAGAAACGGACCCGAGGCAAGACGCGGCCGAGCCAGCGCGGCTGGTGCCACGCACGATGGCCGGCCAGGCGAAGTACGACGGGCAACACGATTATGCGGATGCACAGCGCGTCGAGGAAGACCGCGACTGCAAGGATGATCCCCATCTCCTTCGGCGCCAGCGGCCCGGAGAGCGCGAACGTGAGAAAGACCGCCACCATCACGCCGGCTGCCGCGACGACCACCCTGCCCGAGGTGCGGAGCGCCATCCGCATGGCGTGCTGCGCGTCGCCAGTGCGGTCATAGTGTTCACGCGCCGCCGACAGCAGGAACAGCGTGTAGTCCATCGCCACGCCCGACAGCATTGCCCCGAAGAACAGCGGCGCCCAGGCGTCGACAAACCCTTGCGGCTGAAAGTGCAGTAGCCCGGACAGGTGGCCATCCTGGAACAGCAGTTTCGCGACCCCGAACGCGGCCCCGATCGACGCCAAGTTAGTGACGACTCCAGCGAACGCCACCAACGGACTGCCTAGGGCGACCAGCAAGAGCAGGAAGCCAAGTCCGATCAGCAGCCCGAACACCAGCGGGGTCCGGGCGGCCAGCGTCGCCGACAGGTCATGGTTTTCCGCTGCGGCACCGCCGACCAGCGAACCGGTCGGAAGGTCGGCGCGCAGCCGGTCGATGGTGGCACCGGTCGCCGGCGCTGACGCGTCGCTGGTGGGTATGGCCAACGTCATCGTCCAGCCTGCCGACGTCCCTGCCGGGACCAGGGTCGCGATGCCGGGGTCGTGTCCGAGCACCGCAGCGGCGTTGGCCGCCGACCCTGCGGGTGTGAGGACCGACAGGGTGCCCGGCGCCCCAACGCCGAACGCAGCGACGACCTGGTCGTAGCCAGCCCTGGCTGTCTGGCTTTGCGGGATGATCGCGATGCTCGGCATCCCAGTCCGCAGCCCGGTAACCGGCCAAGTGAGCAGGCCGAGCGCGACCAGCACCAGTGCGCCGGCGACCCATGGCCGGCGGTGGAGCAGGCCACCCCAGTGGTGTAGCACCCGTTCCAGGCCCGCGACGGTGTGGTGCAGGTGCGGATGCGGCGACGCACCGGCCGCCGGGCCAACCGGTTCGCTTGCCTCGGCCCCGGCCCCGGCCCCGGCCCCGGCCTCAGCACGGCGGCGGCGCGATTGCGCGCGGGCCTCCGCCCGATCGAGCGCGCCGGGCAGCCGGATCCGGCCGGCGTCGATCCGCCGCCCCAAGGTGCCGAGAACCGCCGGCAGCAGCGTCAGCGTTGCGGCCAACACCGCGAGGACGGCGAGCATGATGCCCAGCGCCATACTCCGAAATGCCGGGCTCGGAACAAGTAACACCGTCGACAGGGACACCAGCACCGTCACGCCACTGAACGCGACCGCCTTGCCAGCCGTCCCCATTGTCTCCGCGATCGCCTGTAAGGAGGCGCGCCGGTGGTCTGGGTCGTCGGATCGGCGATGCAGCGCGGAGCGGAAACGCACGACAATGAACAGCGCGTAGTCGATGCCCAACGCGAGCGCGAACATCATCGCGAAGTTCAACGCCCAGATGCTCACCGGCGCAATATGGGTGGACAGCACCAGGGCTCCCGCCGCCGACAACAAGCCGACCAGGGTCAGCATCAACGGCAGCCCTGCGGCGACCAGACTGCCGAACGCGATCACCAGCACGATCATCGTGACCGGCCACGACAGCACCTCGGATTTGATCATCGCCGCATGGTTCACCTTGTTGAAGTTCGCCCACAGCGCGCTAGATCCCGTCAGATTGACCGAGATCGTCGGCGACGAAAGGCCGGTCAATGGCCCGGCGAGAGCATCGGCGGCTCGCACCATCGCGTTGGCATCAGCCTTGGCGCCGGCTTGGATGATGACCGTCGTTCCGTCCCTGGAGATGCTCACCCCTGGAGTCGGCGCAACAACGGTGCCGACCCGGTTGTCGGCGTGCAGCAGCGCCGTCGCGCGGGCGATGACCTGCAACCCGGCCGGGTCGGAGGAAACCGGCCCGGCACGGTCGGGGATGACGACCTGCAGAGCGGTGGAGTTCGGACCGGCGAAGTCCTTTGCGATCAGATCGCGCGCCCGGACCGAGGAGCTCGTGCTGTCCTGCCAGCCGGCACCGGACAAGGCCGACTCGACCTGCGGGGCAAACGCGCCCAGCACGCCAAGGATCAGCAGCCAGCCCCCCAGCACAACGCGGAGATGGCTTGCGGCCCACGCGCCGAGGCTGGCCAGCCACCCTTGCATCGGTTGTTCGGACTGGGCTCGGTGATCTGGACGGCGGACGGTGTCGGTCACTGTGCTCCCTGGTCTAGGTGGCTGCGCCGGATCTTGTGAGCAGCCCACGCATTTCGGGCGTCTCGAACCAGACTAACAGATACCCTAGGGGGTATAGGATCGGTACTGAGAGTTGTGACAAGCGCCCGGCGCGGCCCGGCGTCTCCGTCACGACCCAGGGCACCAAGAATGGAGCGCACGATGAACGGTTTCATCAGCTTCATGGCAAGCCCGGCCGGACGGTGGGCTCGGGTGTTCGCCGGGCTCGCGCTCATCGTCGTCGGTGCGCTACTCGCCGGCCTGTGGTGGATTCTTGCCGCGGTCGGCCTGGTACCCCTGCTCGCGGGCGCGCTGGACGTTTGCGTATTCGCGCCACTGCTCTCGCTGCCCTTCGCCGGAACCAAGATCCGGCAGAACATGCAAGCGTGACCGCGATCAGCGATGAGCCACCCGCGGGACGAACCGCAGCGTGCCTACCGAATAAGACTCGTAATCACTGAACCGACGAGACAGCGACCACTCCACCACGGTGCTCTTGCCGTAGAAGACGAGCACCAGCCCGACACTTAAGACCGCCTGCCTGCGATAAGCCGAGTCCACAGTTCACACCCACGGCATCGCCATCACACCGGCGGGATGAACTGGCGCTGACGTGCCGCCTCGCGAGCACGTCGCGCGAATAGTGGATGTCCTGGTCGGGCGGCTCGGCCTAGGCGTGCTGGTCTGCGACCCGGTCTGGTTGAACAGACCAGTCGGCGGGTTCGTCGTCGGTGTCAGCGTCGGCGGTCGCCTTGGTCTGCTGCACCTTGCCCGGCTTGTGATGTTGCGGAGCGTAAACGGTGTAGACCTGCATCGGCTCGTCGCCGATGTTGGTGACGTTA